>CAZOSP010000005.1:0-42894 GCA_964582525.1 uncultured Thiomargarita sp.
GGTCGAAAATCAATAAATGTGCTTGCTCGGCTTGGCAGCGGTCGGCGTATTCCCATGTTTGCGCCAAGCCTTGTTCGATGGTTTTTTCTAATGAACCATGCAACAATACCTTCGCCACTAAGTAACGATTTCAGGCAAGTGAATCATAACCGTTCACACCCCGCGCCAAAACCTGACAGGTCTTCAAGACCTGTCAGGTTTTTACTTGGGAAATATGAACGCTTACAGTGAATCCGCCCAAAACGGGCAGATTCATGGATAATCTGAGAAATAAAATGATCATCTGCCGATTCTGGAAAGTGTTTTAACATTGTCCACACGAATTTCCCCGCTCGAAACCAGGCTTTGAGGTCAAGCACACTCATGCCTCATAGGTCTCAAAAACCTGTCAGGTGTAGCGTGGGGGCGTGAGCAGTTACGCTTTATCTATTCAGGGTTGTGAGGATTTGCTGATGGAGCGCAACTATCAACAACCATAACAGAAAAGGAACATCTTTATGAAAACATCATGTAAGCTATATTTATTAGGCATTTTATTAAGCGTTAGCTACGCTGCGTTGGCTTCTGCAACAGAAGAAAACCCGGCTAAGGTTGTGCAAACCCCTTACAACGAAGAGCAAAAAACGCTATTTCAATTCTTTTTTAATCATCCCGCAAAAATCAATACAGGCTTGGATTGGCTGCGTGTCTACATGAATACCTTGATAAATGACCCTTATGGCATGGCACCTGAGTTTATGCAGGTAAAAGTCGTCATTCATGGTACAGAAATTGTGACTTTGTTGAAAAAAAATCGGCAAAAATACCAGTCCGCCGTAGAACGTATGGAATATTACGCCAGTTTAGGCGTGGAATTTATTGCCTGTCACAGCTTTGCCGAGGGATTGGGTTATCAGCCTAAAGATTTCTACGATTTTGTCACGCTCGCGCCATCAGGACCGAATGAAGTCATTCACTGGCAACAACAAGGCTATGCTTTAATTATCCCGCAAGCACTAGACAAGCTGATTAATTTAGACGAATTACGCGCCCCATAGTGAACCGCTTAAAAATACATTATCTGCTGTGGGTGCTTTTGCCCGCCCTGTTATTGTGGGTACAATACCAGCTCTGGTTAGGGCAGGGTGGAATCATCGAAAATCGCCAATTACAGTCAAAAAGCCAAGCCCTGCAAATGCAGAATCGCTATTTGCAAGCGCGCAACGCCAGCTTGAGTGCCGAAGTTGAAGACTTAAAACAAGGGCTTGCCAGCATTGAAGAATATGCCCGCCGCGATTTAGGAATGATTAAGCAAGGAGAAGTTTTTTATAGCTTTGCGCCAACTTCCGACTAAAACAAAAAATCATAGGATTATTCATGTCACCTTATCGTCGAGTTATTGAACACTTAAAACAGATTTTTCAACACGCACCCACGCTTCCGCATCCGCAAACCGCACTAGATGTTGAACAACATCCCCCGCACCAAGCACGCATTATCCCTCGCGCTCAACATTCCATTTCGCGCAGCAACATCAGCAAAAACGCGGTTAAAGTGCTATATCGCTTAAAAGATGCTGGCTATCAAGCGTTTCTAGTCGGCGGCGGAGTACGCGATTTATTGCTAGACAAAACCCCCAAAGATTTCGACATTGCCACCAATGCGCACCCTGAAGATGTCAAACAACTGTTCCGCAACTGTCGCTTAATCGGGCGACGTTTTCGTTTAGCGCATGTTCATTTTGGCGAAGAAATTATTGAAGTCGCTACCTTTCGTGCGCACCACACCCAGCAAGACGACTACGACGAAGATGACCAGCGCATTGGCGACGGCATCATCGAAAACGGGCGCATTATCCGCGATAACGTCTATGGCAATCTCGAAGAAGACGCTTGGCGGCGCGACTTCACCATTAACGCCCTGTATTACAACATCAAAGATTTCTCGGTGGTGGATTACACCGGCGGAATGTCGGACATTCAAGCGCGATTACTGCGCTTAATCGGCGATCCCATTCAGCGTTATCGAGAAGACCCGGTGCGTATGCTGCGAGCCGTGCGCTTTGCCGCCAAACTCGGTTTCAGCTTAGAAGCACAAACCGAAGCCCCGATTCGCGCTATGGCAATGTTACTCAAAGACATTCCGCCCTCGCGTCTATATGAAGAATGCCTCAAATTATTTCTGACCGGACACGGCGAACAGAGTTTTATACAACTACGCCGTTACGGTTTATTTGAGCATTTATTTGCCGAAACCCACGCACACCTAGCCGATGAAAAAATAGTGCAACGCATCATTCTGGTGTTACGCAACACCGACCAGCGCGTCGCTGAAGGCAAATCCGTCACTCCGGCATTTTTATTCGCTGCCATGCTCTGGACACCGGTCAAACTAGAAAGCCTGATTTTACAAGAAGAACAAGCCCTTACCCCGCAAGAAGCCCTATTTGAAGCCAGTCACCAAGTTGGCAAACGACAAGCCAAACATGTCGCTATCCCGCGCCGCATGGCTTTAGACATGCGCGAAATCTGGCATTTACAACTGCGCTTTGAACGCAATCAACGCGGCAAACGAGCGCAACAACTGCTGCACCATCCGCGTTTTCGCGCCGCCTATGATTTTCTGCAACTACGCGCACAAACCAATCCCGAACATCAGCCGCTCGCCGACTGGTGGGAAAAGCTGCAAAACGTCAACCAGCAAGAATTGCAAGACATCATTGCAGTCAACAAGAAACGCCGCAAACCGCGTCGCCAAAACACCGCTGAACTTTAACCGCAGCACTATCAATACAACCCATTTTTATACTCATAGCCGCCAGAAACGCCGCCAGACACTACATTTTTTGCTTGAGCAGGCTGACTGTAACTAATTGTTTTGTAAGTATTTAATTAAAAATCCCTGAGAGCAGTTTCAGACGCGGGGCAAACATATCGGAGAACTGACAGATGCACATAAAAACCGCTCAGCTATTTATTGGCTTAGGTGCGTTAAATGCCTTTTTAGCGGTAATCATGGGGGCTTTTGGCGCGCACGCCTTAAAAACCAGTTTAGGCACGTATTTGCCGGTCTATGAGACAGCGGTTGAGTATCAAATGGCGCACGCGCTGGGCTTACTGATGATCGGCGGCATCGCCCATTGGCAAAAAAACTCGCTCTGGTTGCAAGCTGCGGGCTGGCTATTATTGAGCGGCATTATTCTCTTTTCGGGCAGTCTTTATCTTTTAACTATCAGCGGCATACGTGAGTTCGGCATGATTACGCCAGTAGGCGGTTTGTGTTTGTTGCTGGGCTGGTTAAGCCTGTTACGCACTGCGTGGCAACCTGAGGTATAAATGTTACGTTTTTTTCTGGGTTTTATACTTATTCAAGTGGTACTGTTCACCGCTGAATTGACGCAGCCGGTGCAGCAAGCCTTCGTTATCCCTTGGACCGAGGGAATTGCTGCGATCAGCACCTGGCTTATTCAGCTTTTTGATGCGCAGGTGCAAGTGCAAGGGGTGGTTATCCGCAGCTTAGACAATGATTTTGCAGTGGCTATTCAAGCGGGTTGTAATGGCGTGGAAGCGATGATTATCCTCGCCGCGGCAGTTTTCGCTTTTCCCCACGCCCCTTGGGGACATAAATTCGCCGGTTTTTTGCTGGGTGCTTTGACCATCCAGCTGCTCAATTTGTTGCGCATTATCAGCCTGTTTTACTTGGGACAATGGGATAAAACAGTGTTCGAGTGGGCGCATTTGTACCTGTGGGAAGTGTTAATTATGCTGGATGTGTTAATCATTTTTTTGCTGTGGATACGTTATTTACCTGCTACACCACCGCCCACAACCGCCCCAGAACAGTCCACAGCCGCAGAACAAACCCCTTAAGGCTACCGATTAAAGATGCCATCTCGGTCCGCGATGGCATTTTTTTATAAACGCAATTCCAACGGTGCGCAACCGCGTCCTAAACGCAGCGGACGCGGCTGACCAGCGATAAAACGAAACACCGCATCATCGGCGGGACGTTGGATAGGGCGATTATGATGCAGAAAAAAGCGGGTAATCTGCGTCAGCCGTTGCTCGGCTTCTTGATTGTCGGTCAACACCGGCTCACCGCTAATATTCGCAGAGGTAGCGACTAACGGGCGGGCAATGTCTGTGAGCAGTAAAAAATGCAGCGGGCTATAGGGCAAAAACGCGCCGATCTCGTTAAGATCGGGGGCGATCAGCGCGGATAATCGACACACTGGTTTTTTTCGCAATAACACAATCGGGCGCGTTGGGCTGGCAAGAAACTCTGCTTCAGCATCGCTCATCAGCAGATGCTCGCGCACCGCCGCCAAAGTATCCGCGCCCTGCTGCATGGGAAACATCACCGCCAGCGGTTTATGCGGACGCTGTTTGCGCTCGCGTAAGCGTTGCAACGCCTCATCACTGTACGCATCGCACAGCAGATGATAGCCGCCAACCCCTTTTACCGCGACAATTTCCGCATTTTTTAAGGCATTCACGCACTGTCTTAAGGCTTCGGCATCGCTGCCGTCCTCGTTGCCCCACTGTAATCGCGGTCCGCACACCGGACAAGCGATGGGTTGCGCATGAAAACGCCGATGGGCGGGGTCTTGATATTCGCGCTGACAATCAGCGCACAAGGGAAAATCCGCCAGCGTGGTATTGGGGCGATCATAGGGCAGGCGCGTGATGAGCGTGTAGCGCGGACCGCATTGGGTGCAGTTAATGAAGGGATAGCGATAGCGGCGATCTTGTGGGTCTTGCAGCTCACGTAAGCAGTCGTCACAGACAAAATAATCCGGCGGGACATGAATTTGCGTCTCGCCCGCGCTTTCGCTAGGGCGAATAATAAACGCCGAATCGCGTTGCGTGATGGCTTGCCAATCGCCGAGCGGAGCAAACAGCGGACTTGCCAGCGGCGGGGCTTGTTGCTGCAACGCCCGTGCAAAATTTTGTAGTGCGGCGCGGCTGCCTTGGGCAAGAATTTCCACTTGTCCGCATTGATTTTGCACCCAACCGCGTAGCTCGAATTGCCGCGCCAAGCGATACACAAAGGGACGAAAACCCACACCCTGCACTTGTCCGCTGACGCGCCAGCGGCGTTGCCAACACTGCATTAGCGGCACTCCGTACAGCGGTGTAACGCGCCATTTCGCCATTGCAGTTGGCTAACATAATGCCCGTTTTCTTCGCGCAGCCAGCCTTGTTGTTGCCACCGGCGGACTTGCGTTGCTAATCGTTCCCGACTCATTTGCATCGCCTGCGTTGGAGATAAATCACCTTGTGTTTCCAGTAGATAAATAGCAAAAATCTGCTCTGCTAAGGTTTTTTTCAGGCGCACATCCAGTTGCCACTGCACAGCCTGCAATAAAGCCGCGCTATGAATCGGCTGGTTTTTGGGTATAGCCTCTACTTGTACATCCAGCGTTGCTTGTAAGCTGCCTTGCGCACCGTGTAAATGTAGTTGTTCTAAGCGCACTGAGGGTTGGCGGCTGATAAAAGACGGCGCATTTTGTAATAAAAACAGGGGGAGCATGAAGCGTTGCTGGATGGGGGGTTTTTGCAACAGAATAAGCAGTTGTTGGACAATCTGCCAATCGATGTTTTGCAGATGCAGAACCAGTTTTAATGGTTCAAAGAAATGACCGCCAACCTGTAGTTGTGGCACGAGTAGATCAATAGATAGATTTAATAGTGCTTCGTGTAATGCGGCTTGAAGTTTTAACGCGCTATTGTCTAATGCTAAATCGTCTTGATGCCATAAATCCAGTTGGGTTTGCTGAGTTTGTGATTGACTGTGAACAGTAAAGCTTTGTGGCGTGGGAGAATCGGTTTGTATTTGAATATGGGTGCGGAAAAAGCTTATCGCACGAACGAGTTGCGGAATCTGTAATTGATGCAAGAAAAAACTGCCGTCAACTTGCGCGCTGTCGGGTCTTAATGTCAGCTCGCCGCTGATGGCTGTTTCTTTTAATTTAGCACGCGATACTGTGAATTTGGCTTTAATGGGTTGCAAAGGAATGAATTGCGTTTGTATTTCAGCTTTGTCAATTTCGCCTAAATAAAATGCTAACCGCTGCTGTAGTTGTTCATTAAAGCCAATCAAAGTATCAATATTCACGGCTTTAACGGGGACAAAGCCGTGATTGATTTGATGTTGCAGATCAATGTTGCCTAAACCCTGCGGCAATTCAATATGATTTTCCATATAAGAACTCAGCCAGCCGCGCTGGTGTTGACGACTGATCAAGTGAATCTGTTGCTGCGCAATAAGCGTGTCTTGAATGCCGTCTAGTTGTTGTTGGGCAATCATGCCGCTGAAAGTCGGAATAGCAACCAGCAGAAAAGAAAAAATAAATAACAATATCAATAAGATACGCATGGTAATCTAGGCTCTACTATAGACAACAATAAAACGAGCAGGCGTTAAGAACGGTCTGTTTCGTGGAGATTGTAAATTCGCCCGCTTTTTTATGCGTGGGCAATGGTTTCACAGTGCGCGTTGCTGAATAAATCGGCAAAAAATTGCTTTGCTTCTGGCGGTATAGAAGTGAAGGTAATGTTAAATGCGGGTTCGAGCTGTTCGCTTTCTCTAGGTATGAGTTCGGTCACTTTGGCATAGATGTCGGCGCTGATTTTCACGCCTTGCGTATCAAATAGGGTTAATTTGATATTGCTTAAATGCGGGCATGGGTGCGGGCTGCGAATCATGGCAACTCGTTCCGCCAGCTTGATGAGTTTCCCCGCATAGCCGTCTTGGTTGTTATATTTGCCTTCGAGAATGTAGAAAATCACTTGTACGGGCGGGCTTAAGGCTTGCCAAGGTGGCGTTTGCGGGCGCGGTAAATAAATCTTAAATGTACCGTCAATACCGATGACTTCGCTGACCATAATCGGGTTTTGCATTCCTTTGGGAATCACTTCAATTTGCTGGCTAATGTGCAGAATATTGCCGCAGGCTTGTTCGGTGCTTTTGGAAATAAGCACTTGTCCGCCAACAGTGTAGGATTCAATCCGCGAGGCTAAATTGACATTGCGCCCCACCACGCCGTATTTGGTGCGTTTGCTGGAGCCAACATTGCCGACCACCAGCTCGCCCGTATTGATGCCTATGCCCATTTCCACTTCGCTGTAGCCAGCGGCTTGGTTGCGTTGATTGACCTCTGTCATGGCAAGCTGCATCTCTAGGGCGCAGGCGACGGCGCGTTGGGCATCGTCTTGGCGTTCTATCGGTGCGCCAAAAATGGCGAGAATGGCATCACCAATAAATTCATCAATAGTGCCTTGATAGCGCAAGATGATGTCGGTCATGACTTCCAAATAATTGTTAATAATGGCAACCACGCTTTCTGCTGGCAGGCGTTCGGTGAGCGCGGTGAAGCCACGTAAATCGGTCATCATTACCGTGACTACGCGCTTTTCGCCGCCCAATTTCATGCCGCTAGGAGATTCTAAAATGGTATCTACAATATCGTCAGAAAGGTAACGTCCGAAGGTGCTGCGGATCAGGCGGTTGGCTTTTTCCAGTTCTTTGATGGCTTCGTTGCGCTCTAGGAAATTGATGTAGGCAGTGGAGTGGTAGCGAATGCGTGCAATCACTTCGAGCTTGTCCGGCAGTTTGACCAGATAATCATTTGCCCCCAGCGCAAAGGCTTGGGCTTTGATGTCGGCTGTTTCTTTGCTGGATAAGACGATTAAAGGCACATGTTGAGTGCTGGGATTAGCGCGGAGATAGCGCACCAGAGTTAAGCCTTCGATTTCGGGCATGACTAAATCTTGCAAAATGACCGTGGGCTGAACCTGCTTGGCTTGTTGAATCGCCTGCGTGGGGTCCTGGCAATAATAAAAATCAATATCGGCTTCACTGATTAACATCTGCTGCAACGCCTGCCCAATCATAGCTTGATCGTCAATCAATAAAACCGTGATGCGGTGCGGGGTGAGGCAAACGGCGGGGTGATACATGTTAATGTGGAATGGATTGTGTCAAGAAACGGCGCAGTCGCACTAAATCAAAATCCGCTGCAAGACGGTATAAGGTTTCGCCAAAGGGTTTGTATCTTGGCTCATGGTGGATCAGTTTTTTGGCAAGCTGCATGACATCTCCCACGTCACCAATTTTTGCCATTTCGTGCAAATCTTGTAACACAGTAAAATCGGGTATGCACATATCCTCTAGTTGCTGAAAACTGGCTTCTAAATGCTTGGATGGCTGATGAGAAGCATAAATCCATTGCAGCGGCATTTGCTGCTCAATCATGTTTAAGAGTTGGTCAAAATCAACCGGTTTATGAATGAAGCCGTTACATCCGTTGTCTTTGCACAGCCCTTTTTTGCGCGCAAACAGGCTTGCCGAAACCACAAATACGACTAAATCCTGAAAACGCGCATCAGCCCGCAAACGCCGCAAACAAGTTAAGCCATCCATCACCGGCATTTTTATATCCAAAAACACCATATCGACCGCCTGCCCCGCCTTATGTTGCTGATCGAGTTGCTGTAAAACCACTTGTCCATTGTCCGCTTCCAACACCATAAAACCAATATGCTTAAACAATTTGGTTAAAATAATGCGACCATAAGCATTATCATCGGCAACAATGACACTTATCGGCGCGAGTTTGTTGTGCAGGTGGTGATAACCCGCCACGCGCTCGGCTAATCGCTGCTCGCTAACCTGTAAATGCTGCTCGCAGACTATCGGCATTGTTACGGTAAAATAAAAACGACTGCCCTGCGCGCTGCTGCTGACTTTAATTTCGCTGCCCATCATACCGACTAATTGTTGACTAATAGGTAGCCCCAAGCCTGCGCCTTCAATGCTTTGGTCGCGGTTACTGGTTTGCTCAAAGGGCTGGAAAATTTTTTCTAAATCGGCTGCGGGAACACCGCAACCACTGTCTTCCACGCTGAATAATAACGCATCATTAGCTTGACGCTCAATGGTTAAACTGATTGCACCGCTTTGGGTAAATTTTACCGCATTACCCAGCAAGTTCATTAATATTTGGCGTAAGCGCAGTTCATCGGCATGAACCACATCGGGTAAATCTTGTGTCGATTGATAATGAAAAGTCAAACCTTTTTGTTGGCTGCGCATTTGAAACAAAGTCACGATTTCATTAATAAATTCAGGCAAATGAAAATCTTTGGGCTGTAAGTTTAGTTTCATCGATTCAATTTTAGCCAAATCCATTACATCATTAATTAAAGTGAGTAAATGCTCACCACAACTTTGAATCACGCGGATGTTTTCTTTTTGTTCGGGACTCAGTTGTGTGTCATAGTTTAACAACTGAGCGCAACCTAAAATACCATTCAAAGGGGTACGCAACTCATGGCTCATGCTGGCTAAAAATGTACTTTTTGCGCGATTGGCAACTTCCGCTTTTTCTTTGGCTTCAAGCAAATGTTTTTCTTGCTGAATAAGCGCGTTATTTTTTGTCTGGAGTTCTTCAGTACGTTGTTCAACGCGCTGTTCTAATTTAGCATTATAAGCTTTTAATGCTTGCTGGGCTTGCGTGAGTTGCGTAATTAAAGTCACTTGCTCTCGATACAAGACTTCTAATTCGCGCTCTTGTTGATAACGGCGCAAAGCTTGTTTGATCGTCAAGTGCATATTTTCCACTGCCCAAGGCTTATCGATATAATGATACAGGGCAGCGTTATTAACCGCGTTTTGGATACCTTCAATGTTGGCTTGTCCGGTCAGCATAATGCCCAAGGTTTTAGGCGAGCGTTGATGCACTTCCATGAGCAATGCGTCGCCGCGTAAACCGGGCATTAAGTAATCAGCAATAATCAAAGGAATTTCATAATGCTCATTCAATAGTTCTTGCACTAATTGCAAGCCTTGCTGACCATTTTCAGCCACTTCAATTAAAAATTCATGTTCAATAATGAGATAAAGTTCAGCGCGTAAACTGGATAATACACTGGGATCATCATCAACACAGACAATAGCGTAGTTGTTTTTTTGTTTTTGCATAATATAAACCCTGTTTCTTTGTAAGCGTTCACATCTCTTTATTAATGCGTGACGGGCAACCAAATAGTAAAGCGGGTATTGCCCGGTTGACTACTTAAACTGATGTCCCCCTGATGTTTGTTGACAATTTTGCGCACAATATCTAAACCTAAACCCGTGCCTTCGGGTGCGCTTTTGGTGGTAAAAAAAGCTTGGAAAATTTTTTCTTGTAAGTTTTCTGGGATACCGCTGCCGCTATCTTGAACTGTCACAGCAACCGCGTTCCAGCCTTGCGGCGCGGGCTTTTGCTCGACTTCAATGCTGAGTGTGCCTTGATAATTCATAGCCTGCAAAGCATTTTGTATCAAATTTGTCCAAATTTGGTTAAGTTCATCCGGGTATGCCATGATGTTTGGCACAGATTGATACGCTTTGTGTAATACAATTGAGTTACTGTGCAATAAATGTTTGTACAAAATAAGCACAATTTCAATACTCTCAATGACATTGGTCGGTTGTTTGCGGGCTTCTTGCGCGTCTTGATGCACGTAATTTTTTAATGCCCGCATAATACTTTGCGCTTGTTTAACGGCAAATTCTATGGTTTGCTGATTGCGTTGCAAATCGACAATGACATACAAATGTTGTAAGAATTTTAAGCCTTGTTCATCTTGTAAAATAGGCAGTAAATCCTCTGAGAGTGTCAGCAAATTCATTTGTACCAGTAAATCTGCTTTAACATCCGCCTGTTCTACTTGCACAGTGTATAATTGCTGCGTCAGTTGACGGCGCATTTGCCGGGTTTCTTGACTACTCAGCAAGCCATCTTGTGTCGCTATATGTTTGGGCATTTGTTCTAATAAGGCAAAAAATTGTTGCGCTTGCGGGATCGTCAAACTGTGTAAAAATTGCGGTAATTCAGGCAAGCGTTTTTGCAAACTTTGTTTTAAGTGTTCTGTTGATGAATTAAGTGCCGCTAAAGGGCTGTTGATTTCATGCGCAATGCCGGCTATAAGCTGTCCTAAAGAAGCCATTTTTTCGGCGTGGATCAGATCAACCTGGGCTTTTTGCAGTTGCTTAAAGGCTTCTTCCGTCTTGCGTTTTTCTTCCTGTAAGGCGGCTTCAATTTTTTTGCGTTCTTGAATTTCATCAATTAATTGTTGATTTTGTTCGGCTAACTTTTGACGTAAATAATGCAGAGAAAGATGGCTTTCAACGCGCGCCAACACTTCTTTATACTGAAACGGCTTAGTAATATAGTCAACGCCGCCCGCCGCAAAGCCTTCAAGTTTATCGCTAATTTCTTCTAAGGCACTGATAAATAAGATAGGAATATTTTGCGCGTGAGGATTTTGTTTAATCTTACGACACACTTCATAACCCAACATGTCGGGCAGCATGATGTCGAGTAACACCAGATCGGGGATTTTAACCTGTAAAGAACGCAGCGCGGCTTCTCCGTTGTTGGCAACGCGGGTTTGATAACCTCGCGCTTGGAGAATTTTACTGAGAATTTCAAGATTGTAGGGGTTATCATCAACCACTAAAATGTTTGCAGAGCGTAACGCGGCATCCATAAAATAACCTTTGTATTTTTGATGAGGATAAGGAACATGGCTAATGTAACAGATAAGTCCGCAGGGGGTGCGGGGCGTTTTTTTATCGGTTTGATGATGATGATTGGCGGTGGCTACTTGTTTTTAGACGCAATCCAAGTATCGCATCAGCTCAGTTGGGGGATGTCTTTGTTCAGTATGGGCGGTATGAAACTCACGCCCGGCTTGGTACTTATTCCGTTTTTATTCGGTATCGGCATGGTGTTTTATAATCCGGACAATGATATGGGTTGGATTTTAATGCTGGCAACCCTGGTGATGCTGACGCTTGGCGTGATTAATAGCCTAAATTTTCACCTGCGCCGCATGTCGGCGTTTGAGTTACTCATGATTTTAGGTTTGGCGATTGGCGGCTTAGGGTTATTCTTAAGTGGCATACGGCGGATGCGCTGATCACTATGTCCGCACTGCCCTCATTTTCGCTACTCAGCAACGTGGCTAAAAGCGTTGCGCTATTGCTGCATTTAGGCGGTTTAAGCTTATTTGTGACCTTGCTCATGTTGCAACAAAGCGATGCCGAGACAAAAGCACAATTTGCGACACTGGTGAATGTCCAGAATCCTTACGCGCTGCCTTATCACCTTGGCGAAATATTGGCGTTAGTCGCCTTGCTGTCTATCACCCTTCCCACTTTGTTGCAATTACAGAATAACCAGTGTGAAGCCATTTCGCCGGGGCGCATGGTGTTTCTTGCCCTCATGCTGGTCATCGTCGTCGTTGCCTTTGCTGTTCGCACGCCCATCCCGCTTAATGCAGAGAAGCAGGTCATCGGCTATTTGGTGCTATCGCAGTCTATGCAGCTCACCAGCACCTATTTGATTGGCATGTTTACCGCTTTTTTAGGCTTTTTTGCGATTTTCCGTGCCTGGCCCCGTACTGTCATTTTGCTGTTAATGGTGTATTTATTGTACTTTTCCAGTGGCAATATTTTGTTCAATGTGCAGCTTAAAGACAATCCGGCACTGCTGGCTGCCATGTCCAGTTTCACGCTCTTGATGCTGTTGCTGGCATTTGCTGCCCTGTGGATGCTGCGCCCACACATTGAAGAAGATTTTGAGCATGTTAAAGCCTTACAAGCCCTGAAAAAAAATCTCAAACAGCATGAAAAAGAAATCCTTGATTCGGAAATGGCAAACACTTTAATGAGATTTACCCGATACGACAAGGAAAAACCCGATCCCCAAGAAGTGCGGCTGCTAAATATGCCCACTGCTGCGACATCCCCCTCCAGCACCTCTGGCAGTGCCCGTATTCCTGCCGCCGAACTCCAGCAAACCCAAGAGGCACTCACGTCCTTACAGAATCAAATTAACGACATCCGCGAAGCACACCGCAAAGCCGAACGAGAAAAATTAGCCGAGCTTTCAGACGCGCTTGATGACTTACGTGATCGGGTCAACCGCACCTTAATCGGCGGCTAAAGCCGTTTGCTTGTCATAAAGTCGTCATGTTTTTGTCATCAAATTGCAATATTTTTCCCACGAAACTGTCATATTTCATGGTTAGAATTGCCACACTCTTGATGCGGGAGCTGAGTGCTGTGTATTCATAACGCAGTCTGCTCTGACGCATATCTTAAAGATGTCAATACGCCATCCATACAACACTCACTTTGGAGTTCTTAATGAAAAAATCCGTCCTTTTAGCAGCAGCTGTAGCGGCTGTATTAGGCTCGCAAGCTTATGCCCGCGATACCCTTAATGTTGTCGGCTCCTCTACCGTTTATCCGTTTACCACAGTAGTAGCTGAACAATTTGGTAAAACCAGCAAATTCAACACGCCTAAAGTGGAAGGCACCGGTTCAGGGGGTGGCATGAAATTGTTTTGTGCCGGTGTAGGGGTTGAACATCCCGATGCGACAGGCTCTTCACGCCGCATCAAGCAATCTGAATTTGATCAATGCCAACGCAATGGCGTTAAAGACATTATCGAAGTTAAAGTCGGCTACGATGGCATTGCTATCGCTAATTCTAAACAAGCCAAACCCATGGACTTGACCCTGAAAGATGTGTTTTTAGCCCTAGCTAAAGAAGTCCCAGACCCAAATAGCAAGGTCTTCAAATTAATCACAAATCCTTACAAAACTTGGAAAGATGTCAACCCATCTCTACCTAATATCGCCATTGAAGTGATCGGACCTCCGCCGACTTCAGGAACTCGTGATGCTTTCGTAGAACTCGCTATGGAAGGCGGTTGCAAGAAATTTGAAGCCATTGCTGCGGAAAAGACAGCCAATAAAAACAACTATAAACGTATTTGCCATACGCTTCGTGAAGATGGTGCGTACATTGAAGGCGGCGAACACGATAATTTAATTGTGCAAAAGTTAATCGCTAATCCTGAGGCTGTAGGGGTATTTGGTTTCAGCTTTCTAGATCAAAACAGCGATAAAGTTCAAGGTGCAAGCATTAACGGTGTACCTGTTACCTTTGAAAGCATTGCTGACGGCAGCTATCCGGTCTCTCGCCCTATGTATATGTATGCGAAAAAAGCCCACATCGGCTCCGTCCCCGGTATTGAAGAGTTTTTAGCTGAATACACCAGCGAAAAAGCTTGGGGTGATGAAGGCTATTTGGTTGATAAAGGCATGATTCCTATGCCTAAAAAAGAACGTCAAAAATTTGCTAATGACGTGAAAAACCTGACTCCTATGTCTATGTAAAGGTTGCTCGGTTTTAGGCGTGCCATTGCCTGAAGCCTCTTCAAACCTTGATGCGAGTTAAATCGCGCTTAAACCTGACAGGTCTTTCAAGACCTGTCAGGTTTTTATATTGCCCGTTTGTTTTAGGGCTAAACCCAACAACTACAGCAGATATTCCTTATGCAAGCCTCTACTCTTCTGATTGTGTTGCTTATCTTGAGCGCGCTGGCGTATCACTTAGGACGCAAGCGTTCCCTTGCTGTTGCAGGCGGTCATATCCGCAATCTGCATTCGTTACCCAGTTATTACGGTTTTTATACCCTGTTATGGTGCGGTATTCCCGCACTGGTTTTATTGACTCTGTGGATAATGTTTCAAAGCACTGTCATCAACGGTTTGGTGATTACCAGCTTGCCGCCTGACATGCAGGCGTTGCCACCGAACGAGCTGAAATTGTTTATGAGCAATTTAGGTAATCTGGTCAGCGGCAATATCGTGTCGGGCGAAATCGATGCAACCATACAAAATGCTGCCAATTATTACAAAAGTCTGCAAAGTTATAGCAGCCTGATGTTGACAGTGTTGGTGTTAGTCGTAGCCATTGCTGGCATTCTCTGGGCAAGACGACACATTGCACCCCAGTATCGGGCGCGCAATGGCGTAGAAAAAACCGTTACTGTGCTTTTAATCCTGTGTTCCACCATTGCGATTTTCACCACCATCGGTATTGTTTTATCAGTGTTGTTTGAATCCGTGCGCTTTTTTCAAAAAGTCCCCTTTACCGAGTTTATGTTTGGTCTGGAATGGAGTCCACAAACCGCGCTACGTGAAGACCAAGTGGGCAGTTCAGGGGCATTTGGTGCGATTCCCTTGTTTGTCGGCACTTTATTAATTTCCGCTATCGCCATGATTGTCGCCGTCCCGATTGGCTTAATGGCAGCGATTTATTTATCCGAATACGCCAACTCCAAGGTGCGTGCTACCGCCAAACCTTTATTAGAAATTTTGGCAGGAATACCGACTGTTGTTTACGGCTTTTTTGCTGCCTTGACGGTCGCCCCCTTTATTCGCAATTTCGGCGAAAGCATCGGTCTCTCAGTGGTATCCGAAAGTGCTTTAGCCGTCGGGCTGGTGATGGGCATTATGCTAATTCCCTTTATTTCTTCGCTGTCAGATGATGTTATTAACGCGGTGCCGCAATCTTTACGTGACGGGGCTTATGGTCTGGGTGCGACACAATCAGAAACGATTCGCCAAGTGGTGATTCCTGCTGCCTTGCCGGGCATTGTCGGGGGCATTTTGCTGGCGGTATCTCGCGCCATTGGTGAAACCATGATTGTCGTCATGGCAGCGGGCTTATCTGCTAATCTGACCTTAAATCCGCTGGACATGGTCACTACGGTGACGGTGCAAATCGTGACTTTGCTGGTGGGCGACCAAGAATTTGACAGTGCTAAAACACTTGCCGCATTCGCTTTAGGCTTAATGCTGTTTACCGTGACCTTAATTTTGAATGTCATCGCTTTACACATTGTGCGCAAATACCGCGAACAGTATGAGTAAGCACTCCCACGCTGAATTTTTGAGGAATTGACTGTGAACCAAACAACCCAGAACAACACGATGAACATCGTGAAAAAGAACCTTGCCAAACGCTATGCGCGAGAACAGCGTTTTCGCGCCTATGGCATGGCAGCCATTATCGCCAGTCTGATCTTTTTGCTGCTGATGTTTATCAGCATCATCAGTCAAGGCCATGGCGCGTTTTGGCAGACTTATGTGAAACTCGATGTTGAGTTTTCCGCTGAATACATTGACCCTGATGGCAGCCGTGATGCGGAAGTGATTTCAAATGGCGATTACGGCGGTATTGTCAAAGAAACCTTGCGCAACACCTTTCCTGAGGTAAAAAGTCGGGGTGATAAGCGGCAACTGTACAGTATTGTCAGTAGCGGGGCAGGTTACGAACTGCGCAGAATGGTGATGGACAATCCTGACCTGATCGGCACTACGCAAACCATTTGGTTAGTCGCTGATGATGATGTAGACATGCTGGTGAAGGGACACATTGACCGTAAATTACCCGAATCCGACCGCCGCATGAACGACAAGCAAATCAGTTGGGTGGAAAAACTCGAAAATGAAGGGCGCGTTGAAAAACGCTTCAATGTGATTTTCTTTAGCGCGGGCGACTCGCGTGAGCCGGAACTCGCGGGTATTTGGGGCGCGGCAGTGGGTTCTTTCTACACCTTGATTATCACCTTATTGCTGTCTTTCCCCATCGGCGTTGCCACTGCGGTGTATTTAGAAGAATTTGCCCCGCGCAACAAATGGACAGACATCATTGAAGTCAATATTAACAATCTTGCCGCCGTACCTTCTATCGTGTTTGGTCTGCTCGGTCTTGCCGTATTTATTAGCTTCTTTGGTTTGCCGCGCTCCGCGCCCGTGGTGGGTGGTTTAGTGCTGACCTTAATGACCTTACCGACGATTATTATTGCCAGCCGTGCCGCGCTGAAATCCGTGCCGCCTTCAATCCGTGAAGCCGCCTTAGGCGTAGGCGCATCCAAAATGCAAACCATTACCCATCATGTGTTGCCGCTGGCGATGCCCGGTATGTTGACCGGCACCATTATCGGCATGGCACAAGCTTTGGGTGAAACCGCGCCGTTGTTGATGATTGGCATGGTGGCGTTCATTGTGGATATTCCCAGTGGTGCTTTTGATTCTGCCACAGTGCTACCGGTGCAAATTTACTTATGGGCAGACAGTCCGGAACGTGCTTTTGTGGAAAGAACCTCCGCTGCCATTATGGTGCTGCTGACTTTCTTGATTGCCATGAATGCAATCGCCGTGATTATGCGCAAACGCTTTGAGCGTCGCTGGTAAAGTTTACGGGAGTGTGAAACCGGAGTTTCGCAAACAAAGAGGTCAATATCATGGAAAACGTAGCAACCGCAGAAAGAACTGATTTTGAGGACAATACAGTGTCAACGGAAACTTTAGAAACTTTACCCCATACCACAGCCACGGTCTCACGCGAAGATCGTAGCACTGTGGGTACAATCGAAGCAGAAAATCCGCGCATGATATGCCGTGATGTCAATGTCTATTATGGCGAAACGCACGCGATCAAAAATGTCTCGGTCGATTTAGGCAAAAACGAAGTGCTGGCAATGATCGGTCCCTCTGGCTGCGGCAAATCTACCTTCCTGCGCTGCTTAAACCGCATGAACGACACCATTGACGGCTGTCGCGTGACCGGCTCAATCACCATTGACGGACAAAACATCTATGATAAATCTATGGATGTGGTACCGTTACGCGCCCAAGTCGGTATGGTGTTCCAAAAACCCAACCCTTTCCCTAAATCCATTTACGACAATATCGCCTACGGACCCCGCATTCACGGTCTTGTCGAAGGCAAAGCAGAACTCGACCAGATTGTCGAAAACAGCTTGAAAAAAGCCGGGCTGTGGGGCGAAGTTGCGGATCGCTTAGATCAACCCGGTACCGGCTTGTCGGGCGGTCAGCAGCAACGTCTGTGTATTGCGCGCACCATTGCCGTTGGTCCCGAAATTATCTTAATGGATGAGCCTTGCTCGGCACTTGACCCGATAGCCACGGCTAAAATTGAAGAGTTGATTGACGAATTGCGCGAAAACTTCACCATCGCCATCGTTACTCATTCCATGCAGCAAGCCGCACGGGTCTCGCAACGCACCGCTTACTTCCATTTAGGTGATTTAATTGAAGTCGGTAGCACCGAACAAATCTTCAATACCCCGCGTCATCAATTAACCGAAGATTACATCACCGGGCGTTTCGGTTAAACTCACACCGAAATCTGATACAAACTGGGTTTTATATAAAAGAGGCCATCTCTGCTTGAGGTGGTTTCTTTTTTCACAACAGAACGGGAGGAACTCGTGGATATGAATCAAGAATTAGAAGGACATACAATTAAACGCTTTGATCAAGAACTCGGTCAAATTCACATGCTGGTATTAGAAATGGGCGGCTTAATTGTTAATCAATTACAAAACGCCATGCAAGCCTTAGAAGACAAAGACATGCAGCTTGCCCATGAAGTCGCTAATAAAGACCGCCAAGTTGATGCGTTAGAGCTGCAAACAGATGAAAAAATCATTTCCTTGCTGGCACGCCGCAATCCAGTGGCGCGTGATTTACGCACCGTGATGGCGATTTCAAAAATTCTCACTGATTTAGAGCGAGTCGGCGACAACGCCGTGAAAGTGGCTAAAATTACTCAACAACTTTACGACAGCGGTAGCCCATCGCCCGCAGATAGCATGATGCGTGATATTGATTTTATGGGAACTTTAGCCATTGGTATGCTGCAAGAAAGTTTAGAAATTTTTGATCGCATGGACGGCATGCGTGCAGAAGTGCTTGCCGCTGGTGGCAGCGAAATGGATTTAGAATTTCAAGACAGCATTCGCCGCTTATCCACGTATATTATGGAAGATGCGCGCAATATTGGACACACAGTGCGCATTGTGCTGTTAATGAAAGCCCTAGAGCGAGTGGGCGATCATGCGCGTAACATCGCAGAATATGTGATTTATATGGTGAAAGGTGAAGATATTCGGCATCAGTATAAAGAGAAAGAAGAAGACGCGGAAATCTGAGTTAGCCTGGGAGTGCTAATCTCCAGATTAGCACCGCCGCCGTAGGCGGCGCGAAACGGCTACGCCGTTTGAGCTAATCTGGAGATTAGCTCTCCCATAGCTCTCCCATAGCTCTCCCATAGTTTTTCCATGAAAGATGGGGGAAAGGGAAAAATAATCGGAACAAAACTCGGATCATATCAATCGACTCAAAAATATAAATTTTCACCAGCCCAGCTACTATCTCGATTGCCTGCCGCCAAGCTGCTCGCTAGACACTAAAAACGCTCGCTTTGCCGCATGGCTAGGCGAGCGTTTTATCATCTATCCGCTTGAAAGTCTGCCAAAGCGGTAAAAATTGCCGCTGCTTTGTCTAATGCTTCTTGGTACTCCGCCGCTCCTTGCGAATCCGCGACAATGCCGCCGCCGACCCCAAAGCGCAATTCCTGTTGCGTATAGACCAGCGTGCGAATGGCAATATTGCTGTCCATATTCCCATCAAAACCCAGATAGCCGATGCTGCCGCAATAAATGCCGCGCCGCTGCGCTTCCAGTTCTTCAATAATCTGCATAGCACGCAATTTTGGCGCACCCGTAATCGAACCGCCAGGGAAACAGGCACGCAACAAATCCAACGCGGTTTTATCCGCCGCTAAACGCCCGGTGACGGTGCTGACCAAGTGATGCACACGCGCAAAAGTTTCCAAAGCGAACAGTTGCGGTACGTGCACACTGCCCAATTCACAGACTTTGCTCAAATCATTACGCAACAAATCGACAATCATGACATTCTCGGCACGATCTTTTGCACTATTGAATAATGCCGCTGCATGGTGTGCATCCCGTGCGGCATCCTGCAAACAACGCGGGCGTGTTCCCTTAATCGGCTTGGTTTCCACTTGCTTATCGCGCACCGCCAAAAACCGCTCAGGCGAACTGCTGAGAATACAGGCTTGCGGCGTACTTAAAAACGCCGCAAAAGGCGCGGGGTTCTGCTCACGCAAATGCACATACAAAGCCCAAGCATGACCCCGCGCAGGTGCGACAAAACGCTGTGCAAGATTAACTTGATAGCAATCACCTTCGAGAATATAAGCTTGGATGCGCCGAAAGGCTTGCGCATAAGCAGCCTGAGAAAAATCGGCTTGCGGTTTGTCGAGTAGCTGAAATCTGTGCCGAGCTGTCGGCAGCCGCGACCGACTCAAAAAATCACACCAATAATCAAAAGCTTGTTGAGCAAATTCTTGTGCCAATAAAAAACTTTGTTGTTTTTGGTGATCAACCAGCAATGCCCATGTATAAATCCCCATTGCCATATCGGGCAAAGAACGGTCTGCTTGAGCAAGACTGGGAATTACCATCCAGCGGTGGGCTAAATCATAAGCAAAATAGCCGATAGCACCGCCTGCAAAAGGAAAATGATGGGTTTGTTGCGTGCTAAACGCTGCCAGCTCCTGCTGCAATAAAAACAGCGGATCGGCATCGCTGTGTTCGATCACTTCTCGACGACGGATTTCCGTGATCGCGCCTTGTGTTTGCAGCGTCACCAGTGGCGCGGCACTGATAATGTCGTAACGTCCCTGTTCAGCCAAGGGCTGACAACTGTCCAGCCACACCGCCCAAGGCAGGTCAGCTAGGGGTGCGAACACCGCAGCAGTGTCGGGCGAGTAAGGTAATTCCTGTTGGAGCATCAAAGTGAAATAGAGGTGCGTAAATATTGTCTTGAGGTGCGAGAATTGGCAGAAAAACCTGATATTCTACATGTCTCGGCGAGCAGTTTGACAGACAGCAGTCTATATACTGATACTCGCCAGAAACTGCATTTTTTGCTTTATTGGGCTTATTTTTTTACCCGTCCATGATATGATTTTGCCGCGTATAGCTCCTGCAATGATACTGAATAGCATGACAAAAATCACTGCCTTCTGGTTGCTTGCTGCCACGCTCATCTTCATTTGGCTGGTTTTTTTACCCTGCCCAATATGATTGCCGCGTATAGCTCCTACAAGGATACTGAATACCATGACAAAAATCACTGTCTTCTGGTTGCTTGCTGTCACGCTCATCTTACTTGTTAGCATGATGGCTTCAATGAACACCGCATTAACGCAAGCTGTGCTTGAGTTTAGCATCGATTTTGTTTTTTCCGCCATTATTGTTTTAGCCGTACTGGTTTTATTTATCGTCATAATGAATACAATGATGGGCATTGAATTGATATGGGTTATAGCTATCATTGGTTTGCTTTCTGTGACCTTATTACATACTGGCGCAGTAGTCCTACAAAAAAGTAAAGTGAGTGAAGCGATGAGTTTATTCGGCGGCGCGAAAACAGTTGCCGCCATTGACTACGCCAGCCGCGGAGAATGGTCTGCTAGTAAAGAACTGCAAGCTAATATCAAAACTGAAGGTCAGTATGTTAAGACTATTGTATTTGAGCAAGGCGCGTTGACAAGTACATTTAAGGATGCGCCATTAAATACTTATCAATTAGGCTTTAATCTCGCTATTCCTCAACATAATCCTTTGTTTTTGGTCTCTAGTTGTGGAACACATTCATTTAATCTTAATGTGATACAGCAGGGGCAAGCCGCGACAAGCCTACCTCCAGAATATCTACCTTTTGTTTGCAAATAGGAGAACAGCACCGTGTTATTTAAGAAAAAGATACTCACCTCAGATATTACCGAGTTCCTGCATGAACTCTATTTATTGCTACATGCTAAAACAAGTCTAGCTGATGCTTTAATCTTAATGCAGCAAGAACAAGAAAAGCCAGCAATTGAAACATTATGTGCGACATTACACGCTGAAGTGCAAGGCGGTAAAAATATAGCCACAGCATTGAGCCAATATCCTCAGTATTTTGAAAGCTTTGTGATTGAAAGTTTACAGACAGCAAAAACAGAAGAAAAACTGATCGAACAACTCGGCAAAGTGGTCGCTTATCGTCAAGCACAAGACAGTAAAAATCCCCGTTTTAGTACCCCTATCAGTTATTTCGTGGCTTTGTTAGTGATGGCATTTTTACTCATCGGTATGATGATGATTGTTGTTATTCCGGTGTTTCAAGACATGTATGGAAGCTTCGGTGCAGAATTACCCGTTTTAACCAGCGCGGTGATAGGGCTGGCAAATCTATTTGTAGCTTATTGGTGGTTGTTTATCGCTCTCTTGATTGCAGTAGCTGGGTTGCTTATAAGCTACCGAATGGCAATATTATTACATCTGCCTTTGATTGGAGAGGTCTATCATAAGATTTTAATCAGCCGTTTGTTTCGTAGCTTGGCTTTTTGCTTAAATGAGAATATCCCATTTACGCACGCTCTAAAATTATCCGCCGATGGTGTACGGGATAAAGCCTACGCCGCCCGCCTTCGTCAATTTGCACAACAAGCCGAAGCAAGTGAAAATCCTTTACAAAGCTGGAAAACGCATTTTCCTAAAAAAGCCGCTCATATTATGAGTATTGGCGAACAAACCCAGCAATTACCCGCTTTATTAGAACAACTGGCGGATATGTATGCCAACAAACTAGAAACGCAAGCAGATACTCTTTACCGCTTTGTTTCAGCGTTGCTCACGCTATTTGTCGGAACAGCCATTGCACTCATCGTCATTGCTATGTACTTACCTATTTTTAAGATGGGTTCAATTATCTAAGGCTTAAAGCAGATGAATACAGAGATGAATACAGACAAGGGATTTACCCTGATTGAACTGACGATTGTTGTTTCTGTTATTGCTATGCTTGCTGCTGTCGCTATTCCTGCTTACACGGATTATCAGCACAGAGCTGCCGTGAGTGAAGGCATTGTTTTAGCTCAACCTATTCAGAAAAACATTGCAGAATATTATGCCTGGCATGGCGAATTACCCTTAAACAACCAAGCCGCTGGTGTATTGCCCGCACAACAATTACAAGGGCGGTATGTAAAATCGATTGCGGTCAAGCAAGGCAATATTGTCATTACCTATGGCAATAAAGCCCACGCAGCTTTACAAGATAAGCACTTATCTATGCTAGCACGATTGCCTCAATCCTCTTTGCTCAGTTTAAGCTGGCAATGCAGCGCGCAAAACAGCCAAATTAATAAAGCCTTCTTACCCTCTTCCTGTAGGTCACTATGATGAATACACATAAACATGGTTTTACGCTAATAGAACTCATGCTGGTCGTTGCCATTATCGGTATTCTTGCCGCAACCGCCATGCCGAGTTATACCCATTATTTACGTCAAGCGAAAGTGGCGGAAGCCCTGCATTTAATTAAAGGAATACAGAAAAACATTGCTGATTATTATGCCTGGCACGGAGAATTACCGCGCCACAATAGTGCTTTAGCATTGCCCGAAGCAGCACATTTACAGGGAAATTACACCGGCAGTATTGAGATTGAAAAAGGTGCTTTACATATCACTTTTCTAGATGAAAATATTGAAGGTGTTTTGTCTTTACGCCCCGCTTTGCAAAAGAACCTTGCCGCCGGTCAATCGATTATTTGGCTGTGTGGTTATGCACAGCCCTTAGCAGAGTTTCATACATCAACTGACAATCAAACTACGATAAACGCAACTTATCTTCCAACCGCTTGTAAATAAGGAACGCATCATGCAACAGAACAGCAAAATTAAAGGTTTTACCTTAATTGAACTGATGATTGTGGTAGCCATTATTGGCATTATGGCAGTCGCTGCCGTCCCGACGTTTCAAGACTATGTGATTCGCAGTCAAATTGAAGAAGGCGTGCAGCTTGCGGACAGTCTGATGCCAAAAATTACGGCTTATTATGAAACCTATCAACAATTTCCGGCTGATAATGAGAGTGCCGGTTTGCCCAAAGCCGAACACCTGATTGGCAATTATGTCACGCGC
The DNA here is from genome assembly GCA_964582525.1 of uncultured Thiomargarita sp. Lineage (GTDB taxonomy): Bacteria > Pseudomonadota > Gammaproteobacteria > Beggiatoales > Beggiatoaceae > BB31. Next base: position 23,706 of record CAZOSP010000005.1, read on the forward strand.
ATTGACATACAGGATGGCGCGATGCACATTCATTTGGGCAACCGCATTAATCGCCACGTCAAAGAAAAAATTCTCAGTGTGCGTCCCGCTTATGTAGAGGCTCACCCCGCCGCGCCGATTTCTTGGCTATGTGGTCATGCTGAAGCGGTGGCGGGCATGACGGCGCAAGGTGAAAACAAAACCACTGTGCCGCCTATTTATCTCTCCTTAAAATGCCGCGCCTGGCAGCCTTCTTCACACAATCAAACATAAAAACCGCGCTGATGCAAAGGAATACTAAGATGCGCATTTTAGTGAATGGCGAGGCGCGTGACATCAACACCGGCTGCGACCTCAACACATTACTGGAAGCATTGCAATTACACGGGCAACGCTTGGCAGTGGAAGTCAACCAAGAAATCGTGCCACGTAGCCAATTTAGCCAGTTTATCTTGTCAGCCGATGATAAAGTTGAAATCGTCAAGGCAGTAGGAGGCGGCTGAATTGAATCCTTCAGATTGGCAGACCTTATTAGAACGCGCTGACGGTTTATTGCAACGCTTAGAGCAATGGCTGCCGCCTGCCAATGCGACACCTGATTGGCAACAGGCAAGTGCTTTTCGCTGGCGGCGCAAACAACAAATTGGCTATTTTCAGCCGATTAAACATCCGCAGCAAATACGTTTAGACGATTTACAACATATTGAGGCACAAAAATCTAAGCTAGACCTCAACACCCGCCAATTTATGCAAGGTTTGCCCGCCAATAACGCCCTGCTATGGGGTGCGAAAGGTACGGGAAAATCGTCCTTGATTAAAGCTTTGTTGAATGCCTATGCAGCGCAAGGCTTGCGTTTATTGGAAGTCGATAAAACCGATTTAATTGATTTACCCGATATTGTCGAAAGCTGTCGCGGTGCGCGTTGGCGTTTTCTGCTGTTCAGTGATGATTTATCTTTTGAAGCCAACGATCCCAGCTACAAAGCCTTAAAAAGCGTGTTGGATGGTTCTATTGCGGCACCGCCTGACAATGTGTTGCTGTATGCGACCTCTAACCGTCGTCATCTGATGCCGGAATTGATGCGCGACAACCTTGACGCGCAGCATGTTGACGGCGAATTGCACCAGAGCGAGGCGGTCGAAGAAAAAATTTCTTTATCCGAGCGTTTCGGGCTGTGGTTGTCGTTTTATCCTTTTAATCAAACGCATTATTTGCGCATTGTCGATCATTGGTTGCAGCATTTTGGCTTGCCCAGCAGCGAAGAACATAGCGCGACGCGGCAAGCCGCTTTGCAGTGGGCGTTGTTGCGCGGTTCGCGCAGTGGGCGTGCAGCTTGGCAGTTTGCTTGTGACTGGGCGGGACAGCATTCTGCTAAACCCTAGGAGGCTGTCTGAGAATATAGAATCTACTGCAAAAGCGTGGATTTTGCCCTCGTTGCCCTCGTTCCCAAGTGTCACTTCCCCTCGTTCCCAAGTGTCACTTGGGAATGCGATCTTGACCGCGTTGCGGTCTGTACTGCCAGCGACGCGGGCAAGGTATGAGTTCCCAAGCGGTGCTTGGGAACTAGCAATAGGTCTTGAAGACTTGTCAGGTTTTGTGCGGAGAACTGAACGGTTACTACTGTTTTTTCGCAGCCTGTTCTCTTAGCACCTTGATTTGAAATAGGGTGTTACGTTCTTCTTCTTCGAGACTGGATTCAATAAAATGAATGGTGGTTTTATATTTAGGTATGACATTATATTTCAACGCATTCACACGTTTTTGCGTTTTTCGCTGTTCTTCTAACAAACGCCACAAAGCCGTTTCCGCTTCGCCGAGACGCGCCATGAGTTTGACCATTTCAGCAAAATGTTGGCGGGTTTCATCAAAGCTGGCATCCGTTCCCATCAACCCTATCGGCTCTAGCGGGTAAGTTTCGGCAGTAATTGATGGATACTGCACACCAATACTGCTGCGCGGCAATATCTGCACATTTAACGCCGGAGCCAGCCCTTGTGCCGCGCTGTGCAGCGCACTAGAACCCATGCGGACATGACTGATGCCTAACCAGTAATAGGCGCGCTGCATAGATGCCCGCGCTTCATTGCGTAATTCTCTATACGCCTTTAAGCGTTCATAAACGAGGCGCGTGAGCAATTCCTTTTTGCGTTCTAATAGGGTATGCCCCTGTTGCAAGAAATTGACTTGTTTTTTCAAAGACAATAAAACGCTTTTGGTAGGGGATACTTTTAATCGGCTTGCCATCATATTCTCCAGTAAAGGCGGATAGCTTAAAAAAGTAACCGTTCACGCCTCCACGCCAAACCTGACAGGTCTTCGAGACCTGTCAGGTTTTTAGGGAGAGATGTGAACACTTACTCTGGCAGGTATGAGTGTAAATGCTTTAGTGGCTTTGCATTCCTAAGCGTTGTAGTAATTGTCGATCAGCCTGCATATCGGCATTATCAGTAGTCAACAGTTTTTCGCCATAAAAAATCGAATTGGCGCCAGCCAGAAAACACAAAGTTTGCAACGCATCGCTCATGCTTGAACGCCCCGCCGATAAGCGCACATGAGAGCGCGGCATTAAAATTCTAGCGACCGCAATGCAGCGCACCATGTCCAGCGGATCAAGTTCTTTAACATGACTTAACGGCGTACCCTCAATTTTAACTAATTGATTAATCGGCACACTTTCCGGATGTTCGGATAAATTCGCCAAACTGCGCAACAACTCAGCGCGATCCTGCGCATTTTCGCCCATACCAATAATGCCGCCGCTGCATACTTTCAAACCCGCGTCGCGCACATGCTGCAAAGTGTCCAGACGATCTTGATACTGCCGCGTACTAATAATGTGCGCATAATAAGCTTCAGAGGTGTCAAGATTATGATTGTAATAATCCAAACCCGCAGTTTTTAGACGCTCGGCTTGTGGCGCGTCCAACATACCCAAAGTCATACAGGTTTCCAAGCCCTCTGCTTTAACGGCTTGAACAATCTCAACAATTTTATCGAAATCTTTGTCTTTCGGTTGTCGCCACGCGGCACCCATGCAGAAACGCCCCGCGCCTTGCGTTTTAGCTTTACGCGCCGCGCTGACAATGTTATCCAACTGCATCAATGGCTCGTGCTGCAAGCCGGTTGCGTGCCGCACACTTTGCGAACAATAGGCGCAGTCTTCCGCACAAGCACCGGTTTTGATGTTCAGCAGTGTGCTGAGTTGCACCTGCTGCGGATTAAAATAACGCCGATGCAGGGTTTGCGCTTGATACATTAAATCGCTAAATGCTAAAGCAAATAATGCCCGCACTTGTTCAGATTGCCAATCGTGGCGAATATCCGTATTTAATTCTGCGGTGTTTAAGGCAGCATTCATAGCGCAGTTACTTTTTCTAGCATGGCTTGTGCGTGACCTTCAGCCGTTACGCCATAAATAACATCGACTAATACACCGTCTTTGTTAATTAAAAAAGTCGAGCGTACAATACCCATTTTCTTTTCGCCATTTTTTTCTTTTTCCTGCCATACATGATAAGATTCGCAGAGTTTGCCGTCGTTATCAGATAATAATTCAACTTTCAAGTTGAATTTATTAATAAAGGCTTGATGGCTTGTGCAGCTATCTTTGCTAACACCTAAAACAACCGTATCGAGAGCGGCAAAGGCTTCTATTAAAGCAGTGAACTGATTGGCTTCAATAGTACAACCCGGCGTATCATCTTTGGGATAAAAATACAAAATAACATTTTTTTTATCTTTGAAGTCCATTAAATGAATGATTTTTCCATCTTGATTAAGTAAAGAAAAATCAGGCGCGATTTGATTGATAGCTAACATAAAAACTCCTTAGACATGAGCAGATTTAAACTTCAGGTATTATTGAATACCCATTCTTAAGCGATATTTTACAGCAAAAAGCACCAACCGCGTAGTAACCGTTCACGCCCCACGCCAAACCTGACAAAAGTCTTCAAGACCTGTCAGGTTTGGCGTGAGTTATTATTGACTGCAACATTGAGAAATCTTTATGGATAACCAAAAACCCGTTGCTATTTTTTTTTTAGAAGTTCTGTTGTGGCTACCCTTTACCTTTTTTGTCTGGTACTGGGCAGCCCAGGTTCTCACTGCGCCCCTCACATGGCTGGTGCGCTTAGTGATGTTGTCACTTTTTCCTGATTGGTTTACTGGGGTTGCGCAACATGGCTATTTGCTGGACATCACTTCGAGTCTCTCTCCTAGCATGAATGCACAAGCGCAAGCGGGCGTGCTGATATTTACCGTCAACCCTTTAATTTATAGCTACAGCCTACCGTTTTTTGTCGCCCTAAGCTTCGCCTCACCGGCTGCCCTAAGCACACGCTTAAGCCGTATTTTCTGGGTATGGCTACTGGTATTGCTGCCCGTCCAAGTATTCAGCGTCTGCGTCAGCGTATTCAAAAGTCTGCTGTTTAACACACCCGCCGTTATGCAGTTAAATCCGCCCGCCTGGAGTTTTGAATTGGTCGCCCTGAGCTTTCAATTTGTCACGCTGATTTTACCCACCACCCTGCCGATCATTCTGTGGATAGGCTTATATCGCTCCTATTTAGAAGAACTTGCCCCACAACTGCGGTGGCATCAGTAACGCGCTTCATGCTGCCAGATTGGCACTAGATTAAAGGGTCTGCGTATCCGGCAGACGGAAAAATTCAATCACCTGTTGCAGGTGCGCGGCTTGTCCGCTGACCTGCTCGGCAGTGGCTGACAGTTGTTCAGCGGATGAGGCATTTTGTTGTGACACCTGATCGAGTTGCAGCATGGCGTTATTGACTTGGCTCACGCCGCTGGCTTGTTCTTCGGAAGCGGCGGCGATTTCTTTGACTAATTCAGAGGTTTTCTGAATATCCGGCACCACGGTTTCGATTTGCTGCCCGGCTTGCTCGGCTACGCGCAGGTTGTCACGAGCCAGACTGCTGATTTCTTTGGCGGCTTTTTGGCTGCTTTCTGCGAGTTTTTGCACTTCGGCAGCCACCACTGAAAAGCCGCGCCCATGTTCCCCAGCGCGTGCCGCTTCAATCGCTGCATTCAAAGCTAACAAATTGGTTTTGTAGGCAATTTCTTCAATGACAGCAATTTTTGCAGTAATTTGGCGAATCGCCTGCACCGCTTCAGTCACCGCTTGCCCACCGCTGGCGGCTTGTTTAGCCGCCTGCTGCGCCAAGCGATCGGTATTTTTCGCGCTGGCGGTATTGGATTCAATCGAGGCGGTCATTTGTTCTAGCGAAGAGGTGGTTTGCTCTACACCCGCTGCCTGCTCTGTCGCGCCTTGGCTCATGTGCTGTGAAGTACCGCTGAGTTGTTCTGCGGCGGCGGATAACATCATGGCTTTATTTCGTACCTCGCCGAGAATTTCTTGTAATTTCAAGCTCATTGTGTGCATGGCACTGAGTAAATGGCTGATTTCGTCGTGTCCGCTGTGTTCAATTTGACTGGTCAAATCGCCTTCGCTGATGCGCCGCGTGGTTTCCATAGCCACATTAATACGCTGCACAACACCATGTCCGATGATAAACATAAACAGCAAAATCAATGCGCTGATTGAGCCTGTAATGATGATCATCATCCAATGGCTGTCGTTTTGTGCTTTAACCGCAACCTCGCGCAAATAGGTCATGTGCGTCGTGTGTTTCGCCACTAAGCTGCTGAGTGCTTTGCGCATTTGATTAAACTGTGGCTGGGCTTTTTGCAGAATCACCTGCATTGCATCGCCTTTAGTATAATCTTTACTCATTTCAAGCACCTGCATGCCGATTTTTTGATAAGACAACCAAGACGGGTAAAAGGCTTCCAAGTCTTTCTGATAACCTTGCTCATCAATGCGTTGTTGATGAATTTGTTGGATGCTCTGATATTCTTGTTCAATGTCTTTTGCTAATTGATAAAATTCATTTTCCAGTTTCAGCATTTCCTGCCATTCTACAATGCCGGTATGCACAATTAAACGCTGCCAACTTTCCCATACATGGTTATCTAGGGTTTGAATTTTAAGAATCGGATCAGCATCTTCATCAACTAATGTCATGGAAACCTGAGCGACTGTATTGGTGTAATAATAACCAATCCAACCAATGAGTAGTAAAGCAAAAAGTACAATAAAGCCGTTGATGAGTAGTTTAGCGCGAATAGTCATGGTGGTCACTCCGGTTATTGTTGAAATTTAGTTATTTGTAGCGGTTGCTGCGGCTTGATAAAAACGTGCGTCGATAAATTGTTCTAAGTTGATACGTTCAATAATGCCGGCAGCCATAGAAATATCGACAATCTTCTGCATATCTTCTAAGGCAGGATTTAAATCAGAAAAAGAAATACGGTCTTGGGGATTTTGCAAACCTAATTGAATGCTTTTTATGCTATGCGGATAGTATTTTTTAGCTGTCAATTCAGCCACCGTGCTTGAGTTGTTTTCTAATTTATCTTTATCAATAAACTGCCCGGCTTTCAGCAAACTATTCACCCATTCTTGAATACCTTGTGGGTTTTGTTGCAAAACATCATTTTTAACAATCACCACGCAATCGACATGATGATTAACTATGTGCTTGGTCAACACGAGAATTTTGCCCAAACCATCTTCTTGCGCTTTTGCCCCAAACGGCTCGGCAACGATAAAGGCATCAATGCGATTATTTCTCATTGCCAATGGCATGTGCGGCGGTGCTATGACTTTGGTGGTCACGTCCGCCAAACTGAGACCCGCGGTTTTTAAGTAAGTATCTAGTAGCGCGGTGTGGGTGGCTTTGTTGGAAGGAATGGCGACCGCTTTGCCGCGCAAATCTGCCGCGCTTTTGATCGCCGAATCGTGTTTAACGCTAATTGCCGAGCCGTCGCGGTGCGCCAGCAAAATGGTACGAATATCCATGCCTTGATTGAACAAATCCATCGCTAACGGCGACAGAATAAAAGCCGCATTGATCACGCCCGCATCCAAAGCACCGACCATTTCGCGCCAAGACTTGAAGAGTTTGGGCTGTAAATTAAGGTGCTGGAACGCACCGGCATCCTGCGCATGGGACACCATCAAAGGCAGATGATCTAAAATCGGTAAATAACCCACTTTTAGCGCAACGCGCTCGGCGGCGGGTAACTGAATTGCTGACAGGCACAGCAGGCTGCACACAGCGTATTTGAAGTGTTTTTTGAACATGTATCCTCCTTCGGAATGAAACTTTTTGTGGCGCGAACGCGAATGCTGTTCATGTTAAGCCAGTAGGGTTTGCGCCAGGTCTTTTTGTGGCGCGAACGCGAATGCTTGGCAGCGTGCCATCATCCCGCGTGCTTCGACGAAAAGATGTCGAAGCAGCCTACAAATTTTAACGTCAGCAGTATAACACCCGTTATTTAATCACAATGCGCACACGCCGATTGGTCGCCCGCCCTGCGGCGGTGGCATTGCTGGCTATCGGATCAGCTTCGCCCTTGCCTTCGATATGCAGTTTATCCGCGGGCAGATTAACATGTTTCAACAACCATTCCCGCACAAAGTTTGCGCGTTTTTCCGACAACTGTAAATTTACCGCATCCGATCCGAGTCTATCGGTATAGCCTTGAATAAGAATCTGTTTATCGCGCAAATGCGGACTTTGCAAGGCTTTTCCTAGTTCTTTTAAGGGGTCTTCATCGCGCAATTGATCGGCTGAGCCAGAGGCAAAAACCACCGGAATATCCACATACGCCCCCCCGTTTTCCACTGTTGGCGTATTAGAATCGAGTAATTTTTTCACTAAAGGATGAGCTATTGGCTCTACGGCTGTCGCTTTAAGGTGCGCTTCGGGCGTGGCATGGTCTGCCGCCGCCGTCTCAGTCTCTGTAGCTTGCGTGTTAAAAATCTGCTTGCTGGCGGCGGCAGTTTGCACAGCGGAGGTTTTCAGCTTGGCAAGCTCATCGCGCAAATTCTGCACATTCTGCTGCAAGTTGCTGACATTCTCCGGCAGATGTTGCACCTGCTGTTTGATGGCAGCAATATCGCCTTGCAGCGTTGCCAATTCAGGAAAGTTCTGTTGCACTGTCGCCGGCTGGGCGGCTGGCGTTGCTTCTGTCACCTGTTGCGAGAGTTTATCTAATTGACCACTTAAAGCCGCAATATCGCCTTGCAGCGTTGCCAGTTCAGGAAAGTGCTGTTGCGCTGTCGCGGGGGCAACGGCAGAGGTTAGCACCGCCGTTTGCTGCGGCAGTTGCTCTAATTGATGGCTTAAATCGCTCAACTGCTGCTGAATGCCTAGTAAATCGACAGTCGCATTATTATCCGCCATCGCTTCAGTATGGGCGGTATTTTTCAGCAACTGGCTGACATCTACCTGCAAACTTTGCAGATTCTCCTGCATTGCCCGCATTTGCTGTTGCAGAGGCTGCAAATCGGCTTGTTCGGGCGCGGCTTGCAACTGACTTAAGTGCGTCTCAAGCAGAGTTTTTTGTTGCGCAAAAGCCCGTTGCGCCTCTGTTTGAAGTTGTGTGGTGCTGCCTTGTATATGCGTTTCAATGTGGCTTTGCATCTGCTCCAGCGTATCCTGCAAACGCGCCAGTTCTGTTTGCCACTGCGCTTGCCCCTGCTGTATCTCTTGTTGCACAGCTTGTTGCAATGCTTTTTCTTTATCTGCAATCGCCTGCGTGTCTGTTGCCAAAGTTTTCACAGCCTGCACATCCGTTTGTACGCTACGCAAATTCGTCTCGATTTGCTCAAGTTGCGTGTTGCTGCGTTGCAGCGTTGCCTGCACAGCATCGATTTTTTGTGTATCGGCTAAGTGCGTTTTGACTTCGCTCAAGCCGCCATGCAGCTTCTGCACATCCGCGCCCAGTTGCGCATTCGCGCTTTGCGTATGTTGCAACAAATCCTCTAACTGCACGGCTTTAGCGGTTTGCTGCGCATCGGCTTGCAGGCTATTGAGTTTCTCATGCGAGCTGCTGACTTGTGTGTGCAAAGCTGCCGTGCTTGCTTCAATGCGGGTCAGCGAGGCACTCACCCGGTGTTCCTGAGACACCTCTAAGGCTTTGTTAATACGCTGAATATCCAAAGGACTGCTGAGATACGCCAAAAATCCCCACAACAGCGAAGAAGCCATCAACAAGGCACCAGACATCTGCAAATCGCGCTTGGTTTCGGCATTCGTCAGCGCCACACGCATCAAAGTCCCCGCACTCACCCAGCGATCCTTGTCTAAGCGCGTAAACCGCTCGTCATCGGCTTTGGCGCGGATATAAGTGCCACGCGGCAGCAGCGTGTCTTTGCTCAGACGCTTGTAGGCATGTTCCGCTTCAGACGGATGTTCAGCGGCTTCCGGGGTTAAATTCAGTCCAAGCTGAAATAGGCGCGCACCGACAAAAATCGCCGCAATTCCAGCAATAATCAGCAACACCGCCAAAATACTTTTGGCGACCACAACGTACAACAAGGCATCGGTATGAAGAGGAAAATCCATTATAAGCTCCTTAATGGCGGGTGATTTTAGGCGCATTATAACGGCTTTTTAGAGACTTGCTTGATGGAGTTAGGCAGGGCGGCTTGCGCAAAGCCATTGTGCCGCTGTCAGCGGTCAAACATAGCTTGCGCGGAACGTGGGCTGACGCGGCGGTCAGCTACGCCTAGCAAAGAAAATAGTCGGCATTTTCGCTCTGGATTTAGCCGTCCAAGCTAGGTATGCTATAGCTTCATTCATACGACATTCTTAAAACTATGCCCGCTTCCCCGACACTTTTTTGGTACGACTACGAAACTTTTGGACGCAATCCCGCACGAGATCGCATTGCACAATTTGCTGGCATACGCACCGATGAACACTTCAACATCATTGGCGAACCGCTGCAACTTTACTGCAAACCCGCTAATGATTTTCTCCCCGAACCCGAAGCCTGCTTGCTGACTGGCATCACTCCGCAGATCGCCCTCGAACGAGGCGTCTGCGAAGCCCAATTGATGCAGCAAATACACGATCAAATGGCGCGTCCAAACACCTGCACACTGGGCTATAACAGTCTGCGTTTTGATGATGAATTTACCCGCTACAGCCTCTACCGTAACTTTTTCGACCCCTATGCGCGAGAATGGAAAAACGGCAATAGCCGCTGGGATATTATCGATATGGCGCGTCTTTGCTACGCGCTGCGTCCTGACGGCATCCAGTGGCCTGTGCATGATGACGGCACGCCGAGTTTTAAGCTGGAAGACCTGACCGTTGCCAACGGCATAGAACATCAGGGCGCGCACGATGCGATGGCGGATGTCTATGCGACTATTAATCTGGCGCGTTTAATTAAGCAAAAACAGCCGCGTTTGTATGACTACCTCTATAGCCACAAGCACAAATCCAAAATCGCCGAACAACTCGACATCCTCAGCCGTCCGGCACTGGTGCATACCTCGCGCATGTATCCGGCGCAATGGGGCTGCACCACGCTCATCGTGCCGTTGGCGCAAGACCCCAGCAACAAAAACGGCGTTATTGTTTATGATTTGCGTAGCGACCCCGAACCGCTGTTGAACTTGGATGCCGAGCGCGTCCGCGAGCGTGTTTTCACCCCAACCGCAGAGCTGCCCGACGGCGTGGGGCGCGTGCCGCTAAAAACCGTACATATCAACAAATGTCCGGTGATCGCGCCGTTAAACACCTTGCGTCCCGACGACGCGCAACATATTGAACTCGATATTGAACAATGTTTGCAGCATTTAGCCCGCATTCATCGTTTTGGCGACACATTAAGCAGCAAACTACAAGCAGTTTTTAGTAAGCCAGCATTTCCTCCCAGTGACGATCCGGATCAAATGCTCTATGGCGGCGATTTTTTTAGTGATGCCGACAAGCGGGTGATGGACGATTTACGCCGCCAAACGCCGCAAGCCTTAAGTCAGTTTAAGCCCGTTTTTCAAGACCCGCGGCTGCCGGAAATGCTATTTCGCTATCGTGCGAGAAATTATCCTCACACCTTAGACGCACAAGAAAAAAAGCGTTGGGAGGCGTTTCGCACACGGCGTTTGAGCGCAGCGGATGGCGGCGGCGGCGTAAATTATGCGGATTATCAAGCGCGATTGCAGGCGTTAGCCGAAGACGCGGGGCTGTCACCCGCACGGCGGCAGATTGTGCAACAACTGCGTGAATATGCTGAATTAATCGTCAGTGCGTCATAGCTAGGGGATGGGTATTCAATCATACCTAAAACTCAAACCTTCTCGATTTTGGAGCCTAGGGGTACGTGGGGTGATGAAAATCCCCCCACCTAAGACACATAAACCGATCCTGTTTTTATTCCCCACAACAGGCGGAGAAAGCCTGTCGTCTTTTGGCTTGTACCGTCTCGCCAAGATGCTTTGTTTTCCACTCAATCACCGCTTTAACCGGCGTGCTTTCCAATGCTTGCCTGACCACATTGGTGCTTAACTCCGCCACCATCGCCGGAATTCCCAACAACAGACCGGTAAAACCGCTTTTAGACTGCTCGCCTTCCAAGCGTTTTTGTTTGCCAAACACCGACTTAATCACTTCGCTGCTTTCATTCGGGCGGCATTTACAGTTTGGCTGCGCACCAATTGCAGTCATTCATGGCGGAATTGACGATTTTCAGGATGCTTGAGCTGCTCTTGATGGCTGAAATGTAGTGCCAGTTGCAGTGCTGTAGCTTGGCTCAAGCCTTTGCTACCTGAGAACGCCGAAAAACTTTTTTCGCCTATAATAAAATCAAGCACTTATGCAAATACGCTCTATCTAAAATCAATGATTTACAGACTTTTGCGGAGTTTTCAGCTCTTTGGTTTCGCGGTATTTTGCTTTCCAGTTGTCGCGTCCTCGCTCCAATAGGTTGAGCACTTTATGAATCGGACTTTTATACTTGGACCGCGACTGTATTCGGCATGACATAAGCTCCCTGGTTTGCGGAACAAAAATCTTACTGGTTTATGCCTGTCAATTCCAGTCAAATGTGGGGATTTTCGTCACACCAGGTTGTACCCGCTCATTTTCCCCCCCCCTTTTTTTTTGGAAAAAGGGGAGGGCTAGGGGGGATTTGCGCAAGGCTGTCTGCTGAAAAATCCCCCTCTATCCCCCTTTTTCAACGGGGGAGGTGAACGCTTACGTCAGGTTTGCTTCAAGAATTTAATTATCTGAAAATCTATAGATTGAGTACTAAAACTTACATTCCACCATCATCACCTAAAATCAGAAAACGACGACTTGAGATGCCTGACTATGGACTGGCAAACGTAATTTTTCAATAATTATTCCTGAATCCGTGACGTAAAATCTAAAAACGGCTCAAGACCCGCATTATTGCTGAGTCCATAAGTAAATGCTAACTCACCAAATAGATGCAATAGTGATTTCGTGAATAGCTTTATAATCAATATGTTACAGTAAATTTAGCAAATAGTGTCACGGATTCAGGTTCTTTTGTGAGGGCTTTTCAGAAGCACTAAAGCACTCACTACAAACTGAAAAGTTTACTGACAAGCGTAACTTCTCAGTTTGCAATGGGCACTTTAGCACCTGCTGAGGGGCTAAAGCCCTAACTATAAACGGGTTATTGAGAAGTTACCCGACAAGCATCATAGCACATTGCCTTGCAATCTAATTCTAAACCGCTCCCTACAATTCAGTGCCTATTATTTAACCATAAGCGTAATAATTCTAACTGCACCCGATATCGTCCCTGTGCGCTTTCTTCAATCGCTTCGCTGTCCTGCAAGCGATGCACGGTAGGGTCATCGTTGCTCAGTGCCAGACCGTCGGGAGACTGGGCAATGCGTTTGAGCAGGGCTTGTTCTTCAGGAGAACGCTCTTCTTGGAAAAAGTTACTCAAAGGCGCGATGCGATGTTCGAAAACCAAGGACAGGACGCTCTCCACATCGGTGTCTGTTACGCTATAACGTGAAGTCATCGGCTGAGCATTTTTCACCGCGATGATTTCTTCGCACAAAGCATGCGCCCAAAAAGGATGACCGCGTGATAGCTCAATTATCCGCGTCACCGCGCTTTCCTGATATTCGATGCCATAATCTCGGGCAAATTTATCAATTAAATCCTGCGTCTCGTCTGCTGTCAGGTAGCCCAAACGACGGACTTGCAAATTGACCAGATAACTTAGCCACGCGGGATAGATGTTTAAATGATGCCATCCTACCAGTACCACATGGAAGGCACGGCGGTATTGAATGATATGGCGCAATAAGCCAAGCACTAAATCACGCGCCAGAACGCCTGTTTGGAATGGCTTTTCCAAATGTTCGAACTCGTCGAACAGTAGCAGCCAAGTGATATTTTGACAGGCTTCCAGGTCTTCCAGCCAATCGCTGAAAGTTAAAAACGGCTCTTCTTGCAATGCGACTTGGTTTAACGTAGGTAGCGCCAATTCCCGCGCTTGCGCGGTTTTCTGGATACGCCTGGCAATGGCCTCGAACAGCCTGGCATGACTGCGGGCACTGGCAATTTCTTGAAAATCCAACCGCACGGGCGCGTAATGTTGTGGTAATGCGCCATCGGTCAATTTTTCCAGCAGCCAGGTTTTGCCTATGCGGCGCTGACCATAAATCAATAGGGCAGGTGGTTGTGGCGACTCGAACAAGGCTTGCAATTCTGCAATCATGGCGCGACGTCCGGCAAATAATGTCGCAATATAGCGCGAACCAATTGCGGCACGTTTAGGAATCGGCGCGTCACGCGCCAGTTGTTCGGCCAATCGCGCCACTTCGGCACTCAACAACACATGCCAGGCATCGGCAATTTTTGCTAGCGTAGGAATGGACAATAATTCCCGGCGCAACTGATCAGTTTGCGCTGCGGCAGCGGTGATTTGGCGCTGGCGATGCAAGGGGCTTGGCTCCAAATACCCAAGGCTACGGCTGATTTGACCGAAACGGTGCCAATGCTTGCCCCCTTCCAATGGCACTTGCGGCAAGTCTTGCCAGACCGTCTGCATACCGTCCAGGGTATAGACTTGCGCTAAGCGCTGTTGATAAATCCCCGCTTGCGCCGCCTGCGCAGCCCAAGCCTGAGCCCCCGCAGCGAGGCGGGTTATATAGTTCTCCGCCGTCTTCGGGTCTTGGTCGTGCAGCCACAATAGATAATCGTCCAGACCGTAGAATTTCAGCCATTGACTTTCGTCCCACAGCGCGGGGTGATAGGTAAATTGCCAAGGGCGAATGCCCAGTGCGTCACGCCGCCGCAACAGCAAGGCAAAAGCCAGTTCAAACGGCCACAGCAGCGCAGGCCGCCAAATTCCCTGAGTTACCCCGATGGCAAGTCCAATGACAAGAGCAGGTAGCACTTTGTCGCCACCTGGCAGTACCCATTGATAAGCCGCTAGCAAAGCCAGTAAACCGGCCACAAGCGCCCCCCATGTTTGGTGCGCCAACAAAAAAACCAAGCCAAAACACAAAGTCAGAGTTGACAACATAAAACCCGCACCAGCCAAAGCTCGAAACCAATCATCTTCGTCGGCCAGATTCATGCCATAGACCGAACCACCAAGCAAAAGACCAAAAGCCAATGCCCACACAGCGCTTTGCCACCACGTACCACTTGTCAGACCAATACCCAGCCAAGCCGCAGCTACCATGCCCAACACCCAGATATACAGCGCGTATTCAGGAGCTGACAACAACCAAACCAGAGACCAACGCACGGCGTAAATGCCGGTTAATAAAATCAATCCGGCTAAAATCAAACCCGCCAAGCCTTCCGCCATGTTTTTTAATAATTGATATTGGCTCAATGTCACGGTAGGTTGAGAGGCCAGCGCTATCACGCTACCAGCAAAGCCGAAACTCAGGCCTACCGCCAGCGCTAAAGAATCCGGCCAATAGGCATCCATGCCTGCCGCCAGGCCGCCCGTCAGGCTGATAAGTGGCCCCAGTACCAAGCCCAATGCCAATGAAAAAGCCAAGCTCAACCCGCCACCTACCAGCCCAGCTGCCAGCGCGTACCACCCACCGCGTACCCAGTTACCGTCGCTCATGACCAGCAAGCATACAGAACCCAGACTAGCCAGCGTCACCCAGGCAAACAGCACAGTAAAAGCCTCGGATAACGCCGTCCATTGCCCGACTCGTAAATCCAACAAACCGAACTCCGGCGCTTGGTCAGGTGCGGTGGTTTGTACCCAGTCATGCCAGGCGGAGGGTTTGCATAGCAGCCACAGCGGCAAGGCGAGCGTCATCTTGTTAATTCGATGGCGCCAACAGCGCTACGAATTTACTGGCTTCTTCATCTTGCCAGAGTTGATGCCAATCCACGCCCAATATCATTCCTCGCCGCCGTACCACGCACATGTATTTTAAGACTGCCGGATAAAGGCCGCTGTGTTGCAAAATCCAGTTTTTGTCTTCTGCCGTTATCGTATCTTCTCCATAATGTTTCAATAAAGCCTGCGCTTCCCCAAGCGTCAAAGGCGTTAAACGCCGGGATGTAAATCGGCTGAATAACAGAGAACTTTCATCGTCTTGCAAAGACAAGGCAATTACTTCTTTTGGCGGGCAACGGGAGGTCGCGCCAAAGCCAATGATTTTGTCACGGCTTTCTGACATCACCCGCAAAGCCCCCCAAAAATGCGCATCGTATTCACGCAAACCAACTTCTACATTGTCTAATAGAATAAATGCGGGTAAGTGCAAGTTATCTTCGATTTCATCTTGAAAGTCACCAAGTTGGTTTTTTTCAGGATTTAAATGCAGGTGTTTGAGAATTCGCCCCAGGCGACTGGCTAAAGGCCGATAGTCCTTGAAGTCCACATATACCCGCCAAGCCTTGCGCGGCAACTCCTGGCTGTCGCCCAAATGCTGCAACAGCGAAGTTTTACCGCTCCATTTAGGCCCCGTTATCAACAAATGCGCAGGCCCCTGCGTGTTCCAGCTTTCCGTGATTTCTTTGAGCAGATTTTTGTGACCGAAAAAGCCGTCGGGGTAAGGCGGACGATAGGGATCCGGCAGGGAGACTATTTTGGTGACCGGACCTTCCACCAACTGGCGCAACTCACGTTCGGTTTCCGCTCGGCTAACTTCAAAGGGAATCCCGTTCTGTTCCATAAACTCAATAAACCAGGGGATTTTTTTCGGATCCGGGCGATGTTTTCCGGTCATCCAGTGGATTACGGACACTTCTGCGGAGTTCTTGTCTATGCCCTTGTCGGTTAAAAATTGCGCAAACTTCTGTTTGCCTATACGTGAATCCCCGTTATACGACAAAAGTTTTGTCAGCCACTTGCTGAATGTTGTCGGGTACATAGCGTTTTATGCCTCTCAAATTTACACTCGCAAGATAACTTGAACTGTTTAAGACAAACTGTCAACAACAGAGCGCCGATTTAAATTAAATTGGATTAAGTGAGAGTTAAGCGTCCTATCCACTTGATTTTTAAGTTAAGACTTAATTTTAAATACATGATTAAGGGGCTTTTTATGACTACACTACGCACTATGAAATCAGTATGTTCGAGGGAGCCAAAAAAGAGGTTTCCGGTAAAACAACGACTTTCTTCCAACCAAATGCAAGCGAGGTACATCATGTCTGAACCTGGTAATTCGTATAATTTGAGTTCCGAAACCCGCTCCGTAATGACAGGCGTGGCCACGGGTTCTGTCACCGCTGGTATCGTTCTCGGCACTGTGGCGGCAGCCCCCGCCGCTGCGGCGATAGGCGTTGCCGCTGGCGCGGGCTATTTGCTGCATAAAATGTTTTCTGGTGGTAAATAAAACCAGCGGGCGTTTCGCTAACAACCGGATCCCGCGCCGGTTCCTGAGCTTGCCGAAGGGCGGCGCGGACTCCGGTTTTCCACTTTACCCAACGAGGAGATTCCCATGTGCGTATGGCGATCATTCAACAGGAGAGTTAGATGTTTAATTCGCCCTGCGTCTAGCTTAATTTCTTAATTGGGCGTTATTTTCTTGGAGGTAATTATGTCACCTGCTGATGGTATTGCACATGGACATCATGTTATGTCTGGAATCAAGCATAGCTTGGCAACATTACAACCAGCATACCAGGTTGCGCAAAGTGCAGCCACCGCTGGAACTGCTGGAGCCGCTGCTGCATTAGCTCCAGTAGTTATTGCCGTTGGTGTGGCTGCTTTAATAGGTTGGGGTATATATGAAGCTACGAAAGATTAATATCTAGATCGGCACTTCAGCCGTCCATTTTACGCAGCGCAAAATTTATCGGTATTTTTTTATGTTCAGTGTGCTGCGTAAAATATTGAAATAGCTTAGGCATTAGCACGCTTATACGCCCGGCGGCTAGTTTGTTTGCTTTTTTTGGGGCGTGGAGAAATTGAAATGAAGAAGATTATTGCAATGACAACCTTAATGCTTTTGTCTGCTTCAGGCATCGCTTCGGCAGCGGAATATTCTTGCAAAGCGTACTGTCTGACTAATAGCGGAAAGAAAGGGTATGTTTATATCACGGTTTATGCGTCAAGTCGGGCGGACGCGGCGGATAAAGCCAGCTATGAAGCCGGGGCGTTTTGTAAGTCCTCCAATTATCGCGATGCAACGTCTGGCAAGATGTTCCCTTCGCAATGTTCAGCGAAATAAGGAGGACTGATGTCATGTTAAAACCCGGATCCCGCGTCTCGGCGCGGTGGTTTACCGATTTAAAGAAAAGCAGACTACCGCGCCGAGGCGCGGGATCCGATTTTTCTCGGAAAATGAGCAAGGAGGTAGGTAATGGATAACGACAATTTTTTCGGTGTCATCTTTCTAATCGTCGTCGTAGCAGTTTTGGGCTATGGAATTATTAAGGTCATTCAGGAAAACCAAGCCTACATTATCATGTTTTTATTTGGTTGTGGCGTGGCTTTTGTGATTAACCTCATTATCGACGGCACATTGAAAAATAATGAGAAAGCAAAGGGTATCGCCTACGCTATCTATTGGAGCGGTGCATTCATCAGCGCGGTTATAGTTTTGGTAAAAACCCAATTATTTTCCGCTGCTGTCGCTTTTGGCTCAGTTAGTTGGGTGAGTGTCATACTCATGCTGAAATAGCGGTCTGATTATCTGTATTTCTAATTTTATTTAATCTAGGAGAATTCACATGGATCAAACTGATTCCAAACACTGCCACCAAAACGCCACACCGCCAGAAAATCAGGAAACATCCATTCTGGGAATGCTGGGAAGCGTACTTGGCGCTGCTTTCGACCGTATTGACGGTGTGGTCGAGTGGCTGCGTGATACCCCGCCCCATAAAGTGCCGATGGCAACTTATGAAGAGGTGATTGGTTATTTTGTCGAACACAGACCAGAGAGTGATGCCGTAGAAAAAGGCGCAATCCTCCGCCGGCAAACCAAGCAAGGTATTGAGCTTACGCAATTGTTCCTGAATGCCGCCAATCAGCCCGTGCCTAAACCGGATGGCGGCGTGTACGGGCGAAAACTCCTGGCAGATTCATTGGATAAGGATTTGCACGAAGCGTTCGGTAATAATTCCACCATTATTTTTGAATAGGAGAAACGCATGTTCGGAGGGCTTGAACTGCTAGTCTTAGGCGCACTCAAAACCGCGCTGGTCGGTGGCGCGATTCTCGCTGCCGTGATAACGGTCATAACCATTACTGTAATTGTCATTGAAAGCTTCTTTGATGACTGGAAAACCGATCATGACATCGATCCGGATGACGTGGGTTTTATGATTAACGAAGCCATCAGCGGTCGTTCGGCGACAGTCATTGCCGGTGTGTTCAATAAACGCACCGGAAAAATCCGTGACGGTGCGAGACGTATTGAAGGAACGGAAGGTATTGACAGCGATTTGGTGAAAACCAAAGTCGTTATATTTGATTAACGGAGGCGCATTATGGGTTGGTTATTTGACTTGATTCTTTTGGCGGCGGGAACAGCGCTGGTACTTGCCATCATCAACTGGGATGAAATTAAATCCTGGTTCCAGGCGAGGAGCAGTCGGATAGACAACTACAACACGGTTGCCAGAACCGTGGTGGATGCTATGTCTAATGGCAATTATAGAATTCAATATGGCATTTTTAACAAACGCGATGCTTCTTTTATCGAGCAGGAAACCAAGGAAACCAAATCGCTTGATTCTGAATTGCGAAGAAAACATGCGGGCAGCCGTATTGTCGATTATGTCATTTAACCCAGGATGTAAAACCCAATATTAAGAAGGTTTAGTTATGTTCCAGAAAGAAACTACAGCATCCAATTTAACAAACGCGATGCTTCTTTTATCGAGCAGGAAACCAAGGAAACCAAATCGC
>CAZOSP010000005.1:42994-65514 GCA_964582525.1 uncultured Thiomargarita sp.
AAACCCAATATTAAGAAGGTTTAGTTATGTTCCAGAAAGAAACTACAGCATCCAAATTTAGCAAATCTCATGATATCCTCATCCAAGGACTTCCTGAGCACATCCCGGAACGACTGGCTGCGGTTTGCAGAACTAAACTCATCGGTGCCGTCAGCGATCTGCTCGATAAAACAAAACTTGCTCGTATCAGCCTGACGGTTGGCACGGCGGATACTTTCGAGTCCCACTCAAATAAAAAAGGGGGAGCCGAGTACGAACTGAGCGTGGAACAACGCGCGCTACGCTACCAAAGCGGCTCTCCGCTTTATCATTTCGATTATTTAATTGTGCCGGACACGGTGAAAGACGCGATCTTAGCGGCAGTATCCCTGATTCAACTGGAACAAAAAGTCTTTGATGAGTGGGGACTGAGAAAAATAGAGCCGTTTCCACGCACAGTGCTGAATTTTCACGGACCATCGGGGACTGGCAAAACCCTGGCCGCTCATGCGCTTGCGTCTCATCTCGGACGCATGATTCTCAGTACCAGCTATGCGGATATTGAAAGCATGTATCACGGTGAAGCACCGAAAAATGTGGAGGCAATCTTTTTCGCAGCCCAACGAGACAATGCGGTACTTTTTATCGACGAAGCGGACTCACTGCTTTCCAAACGCCTGACGACTGTTACCCAGGGTTCCGAGCAAGCGATTAACTCGATGCGCAGCCAACTTTTGATCAGTCTTGAAAAGTTTAACGGCATGGTCATATTCGCTACGAACTTGGTCTCGAATTACGATAAAGCCTTTGAAACCAGAGTTCGGAATGTCCATTTTCCGTTACCGGATGAATCGTGCCGCGAAAAAATATGGCAGGTTCATTTGCCAGACGAATTACCATGCGCAGACGACGTTTCAGTGCAGGCTTTAGCCGTAGTCGAGGATATCTGTGGACGCGACATAAAAAATGCGGTCATTGACGCTGCCTTGAGGTGTGCGGCTGACGGCGCACCTCATATTGAGTTGGAGAATTTTATTAATTCAATCAAGCTTATAAAGGAATCCAGAATCTCATCGGATTCATCTCGAACCTCTGAGCTAATCGACCCTGTGCAAGTAGAAACGGAGATTAAAAAAGCCACTCAAACGCAGGAAACCACACCATGAAATTCTTCCTCTTCGTCATCGTAATCGCCATCTGCCTGTTGACATTCGCCATCGCGAATTACCAGGGCGGAGGCTTTGGGAGACTGCTAGCACTGATATTTTCCATCACCTTTATCCAACAAATCTATTTTGCCAAAAAATTAGGAGGCCCGCATGTTGTTTTCGATACTCAAATCCCTTGGCCTGATGACCTACAGCATCATCGTATTGGCCATCATGATCGTCGGGTTTATTTTTTCCTGGATGGCGGATTCACCGAGTAACGGCTATTTCATCACCCATCTGGTTGGCGCCTTTCTTCTCGCCGGCGGTTCTGTGGGGATTTGTAAAAACGCAGACGGATTGTGTCATTTCCTGTGTGAATTCAGGGAACAACCCATCAACCACATTATCTTACTGGTGAGTTTGTACCTGTTCACCTGCGTGCTGACCACCATCGTCCTCACTGGCGAGGATTACTCAAGCGCGAACTTCAACAGCAGCTTCTTTTATGTCCTGCTGCACGGCTATCCCATCGTTGAATACAGCACCTTCAAATGGTCCGGCGCGATTCCGGCACTGCTGGGCACAGCCATCGCTTGGGCGATTGGATGGGGGATTGGGTTGTTTGTGGGGGAGATGGTTGAGGAAAGTTAATTACCGGACTTCCACCTTTTTTATCACCTTTTAAATTGGACTTTGGACAAAATATCGGTCAACCCCTTCAGGGTTGAATCGGCGCTTTGTCCAAAGTCCAATATAAAGGATACGGAAAATCTCAAGGAGACTCAAGTATGAGCCAAACCAAAGCATTTCATTGCCCGCCAAATCTTCACTCTGAACTCATTTCAAGCGTTGAGGGTTGGTTGCTCGACGAAAACTTCAATACGCAAAAACTCAAGATTGAAGAGGAAGAAGATGCCCACCTCCTGCAAGTCGAAAAGAAAGGCGGCTGGCGGCGTTTTGTCGGCATGTCAACGGCCTTAAACGTCGTCTTTCGTCAAGAAAACGAGTATCTCAATGTGGAAATCGGCGCGGGACGCTGGATTGACAAGGGCGTGGTCGGCGCGGTCAGCCTGGTGATTTTATGGCCTTTAGCCGTTACCGCGGGTGTCGGCGCCTGGCAGCAATCGAAAATGCCCGAGCGGGTCTATGGACATATCCATGATTTCCTTGCCGCCCGTGAAATCAGTCAACCTCAAGCATAATGCTCATTTCCTGGTAAATCATCATGAGCACATTTAAAAATGTCATCACCAGCCACTGCGCGACACTGGGCTGGAACATTGCGGAACTGCAAGAAGACAAAGCCTGCCTTAATTTCGAGATGGACTCAGGCCGCACGCAGTCGATTTACATCCTGAATTACAATTCCGTACTGGAATTTTCCGTGCCCAGTTCGGCAATATTCGAGACGCCGGATGACATTCCGCACTTTTTGTCCACGACCTTATTGAGCAAAAACGCCGAGTACAAAATCGGTGCCTGGGCCATGGAACAAGTCGGGGATAAATTCGTCTATTCGATCATGTTCAACGAACACATCAACGCCATCGACACGGGCGGGTTTAAAAATATTGTCATGTTTTTGCTTGCCGAGTGCGATGGGTTTGACGGTTTTTTGATTGAACTGAGCGCGTATCTCGCCGATAACCCCGGCGCGTCCAGCCAGTCCGCATCATTTGATTGGGGACAGGTGCTGCAAGTCGGCGCGGAAACACTGGTGCGGACTTTTGTCCGGGATGAAGTGGATGATTGGTTTAATCGGCGCAGATAAGTTGTAAACTCTTGTGATAAACTAAACAAACAGTTAAACAGTTTAACCGGAGCGTACGATGAAAACATATCTATGGCTTGGTGGCCTGATAGGGCTGGCAGCATCGGGTGTTTATGCCGCTTGCAACGACGAGCAACGCCAACAAGAAATGCTGGAGATCATCAGAAGTGATAGCCCGTATTATAAAGTTGGGGTTTGCGTAAAAGTGGCGGATATCGAAGCGAAAAACAAGCTGAAAAATGATGAAACCCTCGAACTCAGTGACGGTCGAACCTGCCGCGCAAAACCACGCCTTGGCGGTCCTAACGTAAAATGTACGCATAATTTCACGGCTTATCGTTCCGATGAGGACATCCCGCCACAAGACATCTGCTTTAATTCCTACAGCGACTTCCGCCCTGTGCTACGCCGCGCTCAAGTCGATGATGACTACATCCTGCATATCAGTGGCAAAGTAATGGGAGAAAATATCGAACATAATGATAACTGGAAAACGGGTGAAGCCGTATTTGTTTGGCCGCTGGATGAAGTGCCCATCGCCAACCGAAGCGTGTATGAATTGACGACGGCGGGCGGTGCCAAGTCGATTGCGTTGCGTTTTTTCCTCGCCGATGAAGCACCCTGCGCGGGTGAGCCGGTTCAGCAAGGACGTGCGGAAATTCCTTTGCCCGAGTCTTGGTAGAACACGTCTTGAGGAGTACCACTATGTTTTGGCGAATCCTTGCATACTTCCTTTTGTGCTTAGCATTTTCCACAAGCTGGGCGCTATCCGATGCCTGCCGCCAAGCCAATGAACTCAGTGCACAAGTGGCACAACAATACCAGCAGGGCTATTATAAGAAAGCCCTGCCGCTGGCGAAGCAGGCACTTGCCCTGAGTCGGAAAGAGCCTGAAGATGCCTATGCTTGCCTTTCAATCGCCTTGCACAACTTGGCCTCGCTTTATTTCAAACAAAGCAAACTAAGTGAAGCGATTCCCTTGCTGGCCGAGTTGTCCGTACTGGAAGCCGTCAAATTTGGCAAGGACAGTCTGGAATATGCCTCCGTTCTCGATGCTCAAGGCGCGGTGTATGTGCAACTGGGACAATACGCCGCCGCCGCCCCTTTGCTCAAACAAGCACTGCGTATTTATCGCAAGCAAGATGACAGGCATCCTGATTACGCCAAAGCACTCAATAACCTGGGAAGTTTGTATTATTTCATCGGTAACTATCCTGCCGCCGAAAAATACCTTCAACAAGCCGCTACGTTACGACGCGATGTTTTGCCTGAAAATGACCCTCAGCGTATTTCTGATTTGAATAATCAGGGCGCGCTTTATCTGGATATGGGGGAATACCAAAAAGCTGAGCAAGTATTCACGGACGCATTGATACTCAGTGAAAAAATACAAAGTAAACACCACCCGGACTATGCTAATTATCTAAGTAATCTGGGCGTTGTTTTAATGGAGCAAGAAAATTATGAGCGCGCAGAACAACTATTCCGCCAAGCTCTAGAGATTCGTAAGCAGGGTCTGGGAAAAACGCATCCCGCCTATATAACAACCTTAAACAATCTGGCCGATTTGCATCGTCGCCAGGCCGACTACGCCGATGCTGAACAGCTATATCAACAGGCACTGGCGCTGAGAAAACAAGCCGTAGGAGAATATCACCCAGATTATGCTAATAGCTTGAACAATTTTGGTGAATATTACCGCACTATCGGTGCTTACTACTCCGCTGAAACGTACTTCCAGCAGGCTTTGCGGATTAAAAGAGATCGCTTGGGCGAAAGCAGCGTTGACTATGCGCTCAGCCTGAGTAATCTTGGTGAACTATACCGTAATCAGGGGGATTATCTCAAAGCCGAAAAACACTTTCTGTACGCCTTGGAGATTTATCGAAACGCGCTGGGCGAAGAACATGCCAAATACGCCAATATGCTCAATAATTTGGGGGTGCTGTATATTGATTTCGGGCTGTACGAGCAGGCTGGAACGTATTTACGCCAAGCCAAGAATCTGCGTGAAACCCTGTTCGGCGAGCGCAGCCGACCTTATGCCAATACTTACGGCAATTTAGCGGAACTATATCGTGTAGCCAACCACTCACGCGCTAAAACTTATATTCCGTACAATGTGAGCCTGAGCAAAGAAGTCTTTGGCGAAAAACACCCGGATTATGCCAACGCCTTGAACAAAGCGGCGGTTTATTTTGAAGCCAAAGAGGATTATTCACATGCTGAAGCATGCTACCTTGAATTACTGGCGATTTACCGCCGCGCATTGGGTGAAAACCATCCTGAGTATGCCCGCGCACTCGGCAATCTCGCAGTATTGTACCAGCACAGCGGTCAAGCCACGAAGGCAGAACACACCTATCGCCAAGCCTTGCGTAGCAGTGTTGGCCTGACAACGCGGTGGCGCATTCAGGCCAATTTCGCTAATTTTCTCGCTCGCCAAGTACGCCTGACGCAAGCACTTGAGCAATATCTTTATGCCATTGAATATCTGGAGTCGCAGCGTAGTGTTTTTGCCGGTCAAAAGACAGATTTTTTTCGTGATAAAGCCAAAGTCTATGATGAACTACTCCACGTCCTGCGTCGTCTGACCGCTGCTGAGCCACAGCAAAATCACGCCCGCCTTGCTTTTGAGGTGTTTGAACGCAAGCAAGGGCGGCAGTTCCTCGCCGACATGGGACAAAGTGGTGCTAGGCGCTACGGCGCGGTGCCGGAATCTATCATCGAACGCGAGGCGGATTTGGCGCGTCAAATCGCTCACATCGAACAGGCGTTGAGTATCGATCGCGGCAAAAGCATTATTCATCAAAATAAGGCAAAGATGGGCAATATGCAAGCGCGGTTGAACGCCTTGAACCAGCAGGCGCAGGCACTAGACCTGCGGATTGCCAAGCAATATCCGGTTTACGCCCGTCTGCGCCATCCTCAGCCGGTAACGGTTGAAATACTGCAAGATGAAGTTTTGCAAGCAGATGAGGTGATGCTGGCGTATGCCGTGCTACCGGCGCTGAAAGACAGCGAAGCGTTTCAGGAGCAAAGCTTGCTATGGCTAATCAGCCGAGATGACTTTAAGATGTATACGCTGCCCCAAGGGCGTGACGCACTGGCGCAAACCATCAAAGCCCTGGACTGGAATCTGGAAGTCGCCCCGAATAAGCTTAAGCACGATCTGCATGAGTTATATCAGCAATTAATTCCCCAAGCAGCGCGTCCGGCGCTCAAGGGCAAAAGCCTGTATATCGTACCCACTCAGGATTTGTATCAACTGCCTTTCGGCGCACTGGTTGCGCACCCGATTGAAGATGCGCGAAATGTGCGCTATCTACTCGAAGACCACGCCATCACCTATATCTCTTCTGCGTCTTTGCTCAAAACCCTGCGTGATACCGAAACAGGCCGAAAAAAAGCACCCTATCCCCTGCTCGCTTTCGCCGACCCGGTTTATGCTGGAAAACGCTCTCCACCACCGCGTAGCGAATACGTTAAAGCCTCACGTCAGTTATTGCGTGACAGCGGTTTGATTCCCTTGCCGGAAAGCGCCGAGGAAGCGCGGCAAGTCAAAAATTGGTTGGGCACGGCGCACAGCCAGGTTTTTTTACGTGAACAAGCAACCAAAAAACAGTTGCTGTCACTTAACGCCAGTGGGCGTTTACAGAACTACCGCCACTTATTATTTGCGCTACACGGGGTGTTTCCTCCCCCTAAGAGCGCGGTTAATCAACCTATGCTGGCGTTTTCACAAATAGATAATGAAGCAGAATTTTATCTTACCACACGAGAAATCTACGCTCTCAAGCTCAATGCTGATTTGGTGATGCTGTCGGCCTGTTCCAGTGGTGCCGGGGAAGCAAAAAACATACATGAAGGCATTCGAGGTCTTACCGGCGCATTTTTATACGCGGGCAGTTCCTCCGTAACCGCGACTTTATGGAAAGTGCGGGACAGCGCTGCACGCGCCATCAGCGCTGGTATGTTCGAAGGTTTGACAAACGGCTGTCAAACCGGATGTCAACCAGCCGAGGCTCTGCGTCAAGCAAAATTGGCTTTGTTACAAAGTAGGCACAAGGAAAGCGCCGATAAAAATCATGATTTTTGGTCGCATCCCGGCGCATGGGCGGGGTTTGTGTTGTTTGGGGAAGGAAATAGAAAAGAATTGAAACATGCCCACCGCTAGCCCAATGACAGGTACGACGGCTAAGCCAATTTTCCGGCTACTTGGTATCTGGGGTGATGAAAATCCCCCCACCTAAGACACATAAAACGATCCTATTTTTGTTCCCCACAACAGGCGGAGAAAGCCTGTCGTCTTTTGGCTTGTACCGTCTCGCCAAGATGCTTTGTTTTCCACTCAATCACCGCTTTAACCGGCGTGCTTTCCAATGCTTGCCTGACCACATTGGTGCTTAACTCCGCCACCATCGCCGGAATTCCCAACAACAGACCGGTAAAACCGCTTTTAGACTGCTCGCCTTCCAAGCGTTTTTGTGGCTCTCTAGGAATTTGTGTTGCAATAAATTATATTTGAAAACAATCTATTACAGTATAATGATATCCGGCACCGAAGCCGAAAAACGACACCGTTTATCACTGTACCTCATGGATTCTTCGTGCTTGGGTGCAAAGCGACCGCCAAAGCGGGTGAATTTTTGGCAGCACGCCGGACGGAAGTGCGCTGTCACTCATTGATTAAATGATATTCACTGCAACACAAATTCCTGAAGAGCCTGTATTTTAATCATTTCTCAAAGTATCAATAATAGTCACTTTACCACTAGGCACGGAGGACTTGAGGCTATTGCTCAACATTTGCGCATTTGCCAATTCAGCTAAGCGTGTTCCATTACCTGCATCGGTCCATTGGTGCAGGGTGTCGTTCCATTCCTGCATACTATTACCAATGATGGCTTGAATGAGATACCGCCCGGCTTTTTTCTCGCCTTTTTGCCGTCCGGTATGGATTTTTGTGCCATCTTGCTGTTGATGTTCTAAATCGTGCCAACCGCTATCCCACCAGCCATATTCTTTGCTGCTAGAATCATACGGGTTTTCAGTACGTTTTTTGCCTGCCAGAAAAGCCCGCTCGCCGACTTTGACGATACGCGCTCGCTCAATGTCATCCACCGTAATGCCCGCATCGATTTCATCAATCAGTTGGTCGAGCAGTGCCACCATGTCATTGGGTGTCCAGTGTTTTTTATGTTCATCCTGCATTCGCCGAATGACATAGCGCAGGGTTTTCATCGCATCTGCGTTGAAGGTTTGCCGCTCATCTGTGTCGAGCTGAATCAAATGATCGGTTTCGTAATCTTTTTGGCTCATGGCATGTTCTCGGGCTAAAATCTGCTAGTGCTGAACATCTGCTGCTTTTTCATTAATAGAATGAAGGGGTTGAGGTAAAATAGCAGGATTTCTACATGACTATCCCCGCCGCCCTGTCATAGCCTTTCAATATAGGTCAAAGCTTGTTCTAAGCGTCGCATAGTGCGCGTCTTGCCGATCAGCTCCACGGTCACATCAATTGATGGCGACACGCCGCCGCCCGTAACTGCCACGCGCAAAGGCTGCGCGAGCTTGCCCAGTTTTATGTCGAACTGCTCAGCGACGGCAATAATGCTTGCATGGATTGTCTCAGCCCGCCATTCTGCATTCGGCAGGGCGCGTAGGCGTTCCGTCAGAATGCGTAGAGGTTCTAGGATGTTGACTTTGAGGTTTTTCTTCGCCGCATTGTTTTCGTAGCAGGCAAAATCTTGATAGAAATAACGGCTGGCTTGTGCCATTTCGACCATTGTTTTGGCGCGCTCTGCTTGAATTTTTACAACGTCTTCTAGATCGGGTGGCTCACTAACGCCGACTCCCAGCACCGCCAGTTGCCCAGCTAACAGCGGCGCGAGTTCTTCGGGCGCGGTGTGTTTAATATAATGCTGATTCAGCCATTGCAGTTTTTCCATATTAAAGGCAGAAGCCGCACGATTGACATTTTCAACTGCAAATAAATCAATCATTTCTCTAAGGGAAAAAATTTCTTGATCACCGTGCGACCAACCTAAACGCACTAAATAATTGAGCAGGGCTGCGGGTAAATAGCCGTCTTGTTTGTATTGTAAAACACTGACTGCGCCGTGGCGTTTAGACAGGCGTTGTCCGTCCGCGCCCAAAATCATCGGTACATGGGCATAGGTCGGCGGCGTTGCACCCAGTGCTTTGAGGATGTTGATCTGGCGCGGGGTGTTGTTGACATGATCATCGCCGCGAATGACGTGCGTAATGCCCATGTCCATGTCATCAACCACTACAGTGAGATTATACGTCGGTGTACCATCGGCACGAGCGATGATGAGATCGTCAAGTTCACTGTTGCTGACGCTGATCGTGCCTTTGATCATATCTTTGAAAATCACTTCGCCGTCTAACGGATTTTTAAACCGCACCACTGGTTGTACGTCTGGCGGCGGCGTTTCGTTGCTATCACGCCATAGCCCGTTATAACGCGGTTTTTCTTTACGCGCCATTTGTGCTTCGCGCATCTGTTCTAGTTCCTCTTTGGAACAATAACAATAATACGCCAAGCCTTTATGCAGCAGTTGTTGGATGATTTCTTTATAGCGATCAAAGCGATGGGTTTGATAAAAAGGTCCTTCGTCAGGCTCTAGTTCGAGCCATTCCATGCCTTGCAAAATAGCTTGCACGGATTCCTCGGTTGAGCGTTCCTGATCCGTGTCCTCAATACGCAAGATGAATTGTCCGCCCATTTTGCGGGCGTATAACCAAGAAAATAAGGCGGTGCGTACACCGCCAATGTGTAGAAAACCGGTAGGACTAGGGGCAAAACGGGTACGGACTGTCATGGTGTTCAAGTGACCTCAAAGTAAGCGGTAAATAGCATTTTAACCGGGCGGATTATAACAAAGCTGTTTGAAATTGCCGCTGGGTATTTAATTTGGCGTGTTTAGCATTTTCAATAAACGCAAAGGATGCAAACTAGGAGGCTAGCACCGCTTGTTGTTTTTTTAATAATGCTTGAATGCCTTGCTGTGCTAGATTTAACATGGCTTGCAATTCTTCATTGCGAAACGCATGACCTTCTGCCGTGCCTTGAATTTCAATAAAGCCGCCCGCCTCGTTCATCACCACATTCATATCGGTTTCAGCTTCTGAGTCTTCGGTATAATCTAAATCTAACACCGGTACGCCTTGAAAAATGCCGACAGAAATGGCGGCGACTGAGCCGTGAATCGGCGAGCTTTGTAATTTGCGGTTTTTGAGCAGCCATTGACAGGCATCCACCAGTGCTACATAAGCACCCGTAATGGAGGCGGTGCGCGTGCCGCCATCGGCTTGAATAACATCACAATCTAAGGTGATGCTGCGTTCTCCTAGGGCGTTGAGATCAATCACAGCGCGTAAGGAACGCCCGATCAGGCGTTGAATTTCTTGCGTGCGTCCGTTTTGCTTGCCTTGTGCAGCTTCGCGTCCACCGCGGCGATGCGTGGCACGCGGCAACATGCCGTATTCAGCCGTGACCCAGCCTTGTTTTTTGCCTTTTAAGAACATCGGCACTCGTTCTTCAATGGAGGCAGTACAAAGCACTTTGGTATCACCAAATTCAGCCAGCACTGAACCTTCTGCATGTTTTGTATATTGGCGGGTGAGTTGAATATGTCTCAGTTGTTCTGGGTTTCTGCCGCTCGGTCGCATGAAATCTCCTTGCTTGTAGGGTAGCTGTTCTCTTACTAAAACTTGACAGGTTTTTCTGTTGGGTTTAAGAACGAGGCTAACTGCTTGCGTATCAATAAAAAAACCTACTTATTCTTAATAAATAAGTAGGTTTTAAGGGGTTCAATAAAACAACATCTATGTTTTAATGAACATCGCGCCAAAATTCTTTCTTCAGTAAGTACGCAATCAAGAAGAAAATCAGCAGGAAGACAATCACTTTCGCGCCTAAATCATAGCGTTGTAATTTAGCTGGCTCGCCCATGTATTCGAGAAAAGCCACTAGATTAGCCATTGCACGCTGATAGTCTTTTTGCATTTTCTGATATTGCGCATCGCTCATGTCGCCTTGAGGCACGACCAATTTATCAATTTCTTGATGCTCGTGACCCCCTTCATCTTTGACGGTTTTATACACAGGTTCTGCGACCCCGCCTTGTAGTTCCCACAATACATGCGGCATCCCTACATCTTTGAAAACCAAGTTATTGACACCCCACGGGCGGCTTTCGTCTTTGTAGAAGGTCATCATGTAGGTATATAACCAATCTGTGCCACGCGCACGGGCAATCACGCTTAAATCTGGCGGTGCAACACCAAACCAACGCTCGGCATCGTCTTTATCCATAGCCGTCCACATGGGATCGCCCACCTTGTCAGTGGCAAACATGAGGTTGTCTTGTAGTTGTTGATCGGTGATTCCTAAATCTTTGCCAATACGACTAAAGCGCATGAAGTCAGCAGAGTGACAGCCTGAGCAGTAGTTGACAAAGATTTTCGCGCCTTCTTGCAAGGAGGCTTTGTCGTTGAGATTGGTGTCTATGTGCATGAGTGGCACACCGCCGCCTGCGGCAAATGTAGAAGTGCTGAACATGAACAGACAAGCACTTATGAAAGAGAGTTGTTTTTTCATTGGTTGTTTCTCCTAATGCGCCGTATAAGTGACACGTTCTGGTTCGGGCTTGGTCTTATCTATCACTGAGTAAATAGGCATCAGGATAAAGAAAGCGAAATACAAGAAAGTGAAGAGACGCGCAAACCAAGTTAAGGTTTCAGTAGCGGGTTGTGTACCTAACCAGCCTAAAGCGATGAAGCTCACGACAAAAATGAATAAGGCAATTTTGAAAAGAATGCCTTTGTAGCGAATCGATTTCACCGGACTACGGTCTAGCCAAGGTAGGATGAACAACATGGCGATAGCACCGCCCATAGCGACCACACCGAGGAATTTATCAGGTACAGCACGCAAAATGGCGTAGAAAGGTGTGAAATACCACAGTGGCACAATATGTTCGGGTGTTTTTAAGGGATCGGCGGGAACAAAGTTGTCTTTTTCTAAGAACCAACCATCCAGTTCGGGAAAGAAGAAAACTACCGAGCAGAAGATGATTAAGAATACGGCAACACCCATAATGTCTTTGACTGTGTAATAAGGATGGAAAGGAATACCATCGGCGGGTTTGTCTTTACGCCAGCGATTGCCTTTAGGACCTTTTTTGATTTCAATGCCGTCGGGATTGTTTGAACCCACTTCATGCAGAGCAATAATGTGAATAAACACTAAGCCAGCTAAAATGAAGGGCAAAAGAATAACGTGGAAAGCAAAGAAGCGGTTTAAGGTAGCATCGGCAATGACGAAATCGCCGCGAATCCACAGTGCCAGTGCATCACCCACCCAAGGAATCGCGCCATAGAGAGAAATGATCACCTGCGCACCCCAGAAAGACATTTGTCCCCAAGGTAATAAGTAACCCATGAACGCTTCAGCCATCAGTGCTAAGTAGATAAACATGCCGATGATCCACAGCAATTCTCGTGGTTTTTTATAAGAACCATAAAGCAAAGCACGAAACATGTGCAAATACACGACAATGAAGAAGAAGGACGCACCGGTTGAATGCAGGTAACGAATTAACCAACCCCATTCTACATCACGCATAATGTATTCAACGGAAGCAAAAGCAAATTGAGCATCCGGTTTATAGTTCATGGTGAGGAAAATACCGGTTAAGATTTGAATCACAAAAACCAGTAAGGCTAAAGAGCCAAAGTAGTACCAAAAGTTAAAGTTTTTGGGTGCATAGTATTGAGCCAGATGGTCATTCCAAGTATTTGTCAGAGGAAGACGTGCATCGACCCAATTACGCAAAGCGATTAACGGTTTCATTCATTAAGCTCCTTGATGGTCAACGCCTACTAAAATGCGCGTATCAGTTAAGTAGGTGTAAGGTGGGATAACGAGATTGGTAGGAGCAGGTACGCCTTGAAAAACCCGTCCGGCTATATCAAAACGAGAACCGTGACAAGGGCAAAAAAAGCCATCGGTCCAGTCAGCCGACGGCTGATTGGGTGCGCCGGCTAAGATATAGGTGGGTGAACAACCTAAATGGGTGCAGATGCCAATCACCACCAAGTATTTATCTTTCAGTGCGCGGGTGGGATTTTGTGCATAGCTGGGCTGCTGCGAAGCGACTTCAGAATGAGGATCGCTCAGTTGGCTATCTAGGCTTGACAGTTCAGCCAGTTGCTGCTCGGTGCGATTGACCACCCATACCGGATTGCCGCGCCACTCCACTGTCAGTTTCTGCCCGGCTTCCAGTTTACTGATGTCCACTTCAACGGGTGCGCCTGCCGCCTGCGCTTTCGCACTCGGCTGCATGGACACCACGAAAGGCACTGCCGTAAACCCGGCACCGACCGCGCCGACGGCTGTCGTTGCCGCGATCAGAAACCGGCGTCTGTTGGTGTTTACGCCTTCTGTACTCATAATTAAAGGTTCCCCCGTGAGATTAATTTAAGAGAATCTGACGAGTACGCATGAGCTGGTTGAGAGTAAGCGTTCAGATCCTACCCTTAAAACCCGAATAGGTTTCTGCATGGAGGAGTGAATGGTTACCTTGCAGTTAAGCCTTGAGACTTAAGGTTTAAGGCTTGTTCATGCGTCCTATCAAAATTTATTGTTACAAGCACGTTAGCATCTTATAAAACACCTAAAAACTCAACTGCTATTTTTACGTGTTTATTCTAATTTATTGTTATATCAGCAGTTTTTAACTGCGAACAATCTCCAATAACTGCTCAAGCTGCTTTAAGCCCTTCAAAGTACCGACTTGGCTAGAATTAATCAGCTTTGCACCCAATGGACTGCTGTTATCAATAGTCGCAATACAACACACATTACCCACATCACCACTGTCTAAATTCACCGAGATTGATTTACCCGTATTATCGATAATGCTCAAACTAATATCGCTGCCTTGAAAACGTGCGGGCGCACCCTGCTGAACCGCGCCATAATCCCAACAAAAAATCCACAGCGTTTTGATCTCATCTAGGCGCGTAATACGCATGGTTTCCTCATTGTCCCCACCCTGATCATTAACCCCTTCATCACCGCTCAACTGCATGTAAGGAAAACTGTTAAGATCACCTAAATCGCCAAAATAAATAATGCCTTGCTTGCCATCTTTAGCCTCATACACAGTGGCTAAATCAAAATCCGCCGCAGTTGACCATTTCATGCTCACCATCAACTGTTTAATAGCAATATAGCCTTCTGAGCCTTTTTGTTTTAATTCCATGTTACACCTCCTTATCATTTGCTTACATTGAAAGGTCACCGTTCACATCCCGCACCGAAACCTGACAAGTCTTCGAGACCTGTCAGATTTTTACCGGGGGGATGTGAACGCTTACATTGCAAGTTATACTATAGATTTTCAGATAATTAAACTGCTGAAGTAAACCTGACAGGTCTTTGAGGATGTGAACTGGGGTGATGAAAATTATTCGGTTTTAGACGTTTTTGGCAACGAAGCAGATTCCGTTTTTGTTCCGATGTCAGCCTCAATGGGGGGTTATATACTTGCCCAAGGCGGCGCCTTAGGATATATGAATTTTCACTACCAGTGCTGGTCTCCCGACCAGCGGCTGCCGCTACGCTCATCGGGAGATTAGCGATCCCAAGGTTTATCTGTGCAACGAGAACCCTCTGCTCTCGTTTTCCATTTAGCGCGACTGAATGACGGGCGCACCTAAATGCGTGACATTTTGCAAACGCGCTCGCAGTACATCCCAATCGACTTGCTGATTAAAACCTTTCACGTCAATCCGTGGTAGTCCGCCGCCTTTGACCAGATAATAAGCATTTTCAGTGTCTTGCACGCCGTGCATGAAACAGACTTTGTTGCGCAGGCGACAACCTAAACCGATCTGCGCATAAGAAAAAGATTCAAACAGGCTGAGTACACCACGCGACAAAGTATCAGCTACGCTACCGCCGCCGAGATTAGAAAGATTGCCGATGGCTTTTTGACTGATTTTGCCGCCGCCGCTGCCTTCCGGAGTGCCGACAAAGGCATCAAATCGTATCGGTTGCCAGTTGTATAATTGCAAGTCTTTCACATAACCGGATAAGCGTCCGGAAATTTCGCCAAATTCAAAAAAGCGCGTTAGGGTTTGCAAATCTAAGCGTTTAATATCTATCGCAGCCTGCAAAATGGGTAACCTGCCAAGCGGGTCTTGTAGGGATAAGTGGTGAATAACAATGTCGCCATCAAACACCTGCAACAGCAAAGCGCCGGACATCTCTAGGCGTTGCTGTTTATAAGCAATATTGGGAATGATCGCGGCGAGTTGCCCGCCTAGCGTCGGAAAGCCCAGCGTTTTACTCAATGTTTCCATTGAAATAGGCTCAATACGTCCGCTTAAATGCAAATGCGGTTGCTCGCTGCTGAATTGATCAAGTTCTAATTCTGCTAAATGCAGCGCACCATCCAGTATCGGCAGATGCAAGGGAGTCAGCAGTTTCGCGCTATCGCCTTGCAAGCGTAAATTGAGTTGCGCGGACGGAAAAGCGAAGGTGTTGCCGAATTGTATGCCGTCCCAAGTCAAATGGCTCGGACGGGCATGCAGACTGTGCCAATGCAGCGTACCAGAAAGCCCGCTGATGCTGCCTGTGTCTGTCAATACGCCCAGTTGCTGCGCATCTAGCTGTAGTTTGCCTACGCCATCCCGCCAGTCAAAGGCGAGACCCAATAAACCGCTTAATGTGAGATTTTTCCAGTTATTGTCTGCCAGCCAGGTGTGCAAATAGGCTTTTTGCAGAGCCGCAATGGAAAAAGCGGGGGCAATCTTAAGCTGCGCACTTTGCAGGCGCAAACCGTCTTGCAAAGACATCTCGGCGTTAGCGTCAAAACGCAGAATATCCGCATGTTGATAGCGCAGCTCATGAATATTCAGGCGTTGCTCTTGGGTGTCCCATTGCAAACGGGTGTGTAGTTGCGCGGTTTGTTGCACAGGGACATAGATCGGTTCCATGTAGAGTTCCCCGCTGTGTAGCTTGACTACGCCGTCTGCTTCCCAGTGTCGTACCTGTTGATTTGCCTGCATCTGTAGATTGAGCTTAAGCTGTTCGCCCACTTGCGTGCCAGCAGCATGACTAAAGCCGACATTATCGCCACTGAGTTGAAGCTCGCAGCGCAGATGTTGGTCGTGTTTGAGGTTGATGTTTGCCTGCACGTTGCCACTGAAATTCCACGCTTTGGGCAGTGCTAACCAGTGGCTTAAATGCGTTTGCAACTTATCTAGGGGCAGTTGCGGGCTATGCAGTTTGGCTTGCCAGCTCAAACCGCTAGAGAAAAATTCTACCGCCAGCCGCGCACCACCGAAAGCCAAGCGTGGAATTTGTAGAGACATCTGCCCGCCATTTTTTTTGTAACTAAAAACAATATCTTGTGCATGATTGTCGAGTAGTTCAGGGATATAAAGCTGGGCATTTTGACAACCCAAATGCGTGGCAGAATCTTGCAACTGAGCGCAATGCAGGCGCAGATTACGCAAAGGTTTTTGCAAACCGGGCATGGATACATGCCCGATATGGACGTGCAAACTGAGTTGTTGTGCGTCTAGTAACCCCAGGTCTAGTGAGACATTGTGCAGGCGCGTATCACCCAAGCGCAATTGTTCTAATTGCAGGTTTAATCGATCAATGGCGTAGGCATTAGGCAGCCAGCAGAGTAGTAACATACAAGTGCGTAACATGGGCATTATTCTGTGTTCAGTTTTGGGTAGTACCCTAGGAGGCTGTCCGAAAACTCGATTTTTGGCAAAAATGTCACCGTGCAAAGCGTACATTGGACTGGCTTGGCAACCTGATCACCAGTCGCATCAACACCAGGGAAAAATAAAAAATGACAGGTCTTCAAGATTTGTCAGATTTAAGCGCGTTGTTTGCCTGAAAGTCTATCGCATCGGTTATGTGCGACTGCTCTTGAGTTTGCTCAATTTCACCCATCATTTTGACCACATTGCGCACGTAATGCCGCGTTTCGCGGATGTCTTGGCAGCGTCCTTGTAATACAGTGCCGGGACCGGCGTTGTAGGCGCAGAGGGCGGCTTCAACGCTTCTGTAGTTTTTCAGTTGCTTGGCGAGATAACGCGCACCGCAGGAGAGATTTTTGCGCGGGTTATGCAGATCAGTTTTATCCAGATTGCATTCCATTTTGGCGGTGGCAGGCATGATTTGCGCTAAACCCACCGCGCCCTTGTGCGACACTATGGAGGCACGCCAATTGGATTCTTGTTGCACCAGCGCACGGAATAAGGCGGGATCAAGCCCGTGTAAATGGGCTTGTATCGCCGCAAGTTGTTCAAACGCGG
This sequence comes from uncultured Thiomargarita sp., assembly GCA_964582525.1. Classification (GTDB taxonomy): domain Bacteria; phylum Pseudomonadota; class Gammaproteobacteria; order Beggiatoales; family Beggiatoaceae; genus BB31. The sequence goes on from CAZOSP010000005.1 coordinate 60,271, forward strand.
CTTTGGCTTTGGCGCGGGCGGTTTTTTCTTTGCTTGCTTCAGCGTAGGGTACGGAGAGGGCGTAGAGTTCAATCGGATAGACCATCAGGGCTTTGCAAGCTGTGCCCGTCACCGCATCTGTACCGGGTTGAGTGTCGCGTTCATGCACCACTTCAGTAAGCTTTTTGCCGTGTTTATTGGCAATTTTATCGGCTTTACTGAGCAGTTTTGCCAATATTTCCGGCTGAGCGGGTTCTTTGCCTGAGGTGAACAGAGTATCAACTAAACCTTTTTTAATCCGTGCAACTTCTTGTTCTAAGATATTGGCGTTGTAACTACAGACGCGTCCGATTTCAATGGCTGTAAAGCGTTGGCGGTGTTCCGCACTGACGTGGGAAGCCGTGAGTTCTATGCAGGGGGTGAGCAAGCCTTCACTGATTCGCTTGGCTTCGCTGTAATCAACGATATGCAGCAGGGCTGTGTAAAAATCTTCCATGCTCAGAATATTGGATTCAAATTGCGCCAGTTCACTCTTGAGCAGGTCTTGCAAAGCTTTGGTTTGAGCTTTGATAGTAAGGTCTGCAAAGAGTTCCTCACTATTCGCATAGAGGTGAAGTTTTTCGCTAATGGTTTCGCAGTAGCGGATGTCTTGCGGGGTGCTGCTGGGTGCTGCTACGGGAATATGGGCGGTTTCAGGAGGCGTTTCTGCATGAAGCAGAGTTGTCCACAGTGCGAGGCTGGCGAGTAACCATAGACGCGGTTTGATGTCGGTTAAAGGGGGGGGTAGGGGTGTTTTCATCTGTTACGTACCTTATTTCTAAAGTTATGTCTTAACCTATAGAATTCCTTTCTACTTGTTGATTTATGAGGCATAACACGGGAATACATCTGGGCGCGGGTGTCCTTACGCACTCTATATAAGCATATTATAATATTTTAATCATAAAATACCAAGCTCTTGATTTTTTCTCTTTTATCCCGAATACAAAAATCATTTTGTAAAACGAAGGAAAACACTCATGTCTGAACACGCTTTTGTAGTGACAGTGAGCAGCGAAAATTTCGCTCAGGAAGTCTTAGAAAAATCGCAACAAGTGCCGGTATTAGTCGATTTTTGGGCGGCTTGGTGCGCTCCTTGCCAAATGTTGATGCCCGTTTTAAGCCAGTTGGCTGAGGAGTATGGCGGCAAATTTATTCTGGCTAAGATTAATTCTGACGAACAGCAGGAATTAGCCGCTCGTTATGCGGTGCGCAGTTTGCCGACTCTTAAGCTATTTCGTCATGGCGCGGTGGTTAATGAGGTGATGGGCGCACAGCCTGAGCCTGTGTTGCGACAATTGCTTGATCCTTATATCGAGCGCGAGGGCGATCAGTTGCGCGCTCAGGCTTTAGCCGCGAGTGCGGCGGGCGAACATGAGCAGGCGATAGCATTAATGCGGCAACTCCAGCAGCTTGATGCGAATTATCCGCATTTTGCTGAGACCTATGCCGAGGTCTTACTGCACGCGGGAGAATATGCGGAAGCGGAAGTTATTTTGAAAAGTCTGCCGGCTAATGTGCAGGCACAGCCTGAGATTCAGCAGGCTTTAGCCCGTTTGAGTTTTGCCAAAGTGCTTGAAGACGCGCCCGATGCGGCGACTTTGGCGGCGGCTGTGGCGGCAGATGCAGAAGATTTGCGGGCCCGTTATCAGCTCAGTGCGCAGCAAGTGCTACAAGGCGATTATGCCGCCGCGCTGGAAAATTTATGGTTTATTATGCGCCGTGACCGTAGCTTTAACGAAGATGCCGGGCGTAAAGGTTTGTTGGCAGTGTTTGAATTGTTGGGCAATGATCCCTTAGTTGCGGGTTATCGCAGTAAAATGTCTTCTTTGCTATACTAGGGCACTTTGCCTTTTCACTTCTCTTAGGTTATTTAACATGTTTGTCAAAGAACTCGACGCCTCTGAATTAGCTGCTTTAATTGATGAGCAAGCGGATTTTGCCTTAATTGATGTGCGCACACCTGCCGAAATTGCTGCCGGCATTATTCCAAAAACGCAGGCAATGCCTCTCACCACGCTGCCCATGCGCATGATGGACGTTCCTAAAGATAAGCAAGTGGTATTTTATTGCCGTACCGGTGCGCGTTCCGCGCAAGCCTGCATGTTTTTAGCCCAACAAGGCTTCGATAATGTGTATAACTTGCGCGGCGGTATTGTGACCTGGGCAAGAAATGGTCTGCCGATTGAATCCGGACAGCATTTACTTCAAGGCTGAGTGGCTTGTTCTAATTCGGCTAATAGCCTGATGGCTTCTGCTGAAGTGTGACCACAGTGTTCAAGCAAAGCGGAGAAATTTCGACAGCAGGCAGGATAATCGGCTTGTCCCCATAAGCGACATAAAGCCTGCGGGTTGAGGTGGCGGCAGGTCTCTCCCGCCGCTTTGCCGTTGGGATGTGCGGGCAACGGCGAGCTAATAGAAATCACCAGACAGCAAGCCGCACACCCCGGGCGACATTGAAACGCTGCTGAGACATTATTCATCGTCCGCGTATTGCCGCTGAATCTCTAGCATGTCATCTAAGTGTTCGAAAAATAAGTTAATAAGCTTAGGATCAAACAAGCTGCCGGCGTTGTCTTTTAAGTAATCTAACACTTCTTGCAAGATCCACGGCTCTTTGTACGGGCGGCGCGACAGCAAGGCATCGAACACGTCACAAATAGTCACAATGCGACTGATTAAGGGAATTTCCTCGCCTTTTAAGCCATCGGGATAGCCGCTACCATCCCAACGCTCGTGGTGTGTGCGGGCAATCAGGGCAGCCATTTTGAGTAACTCAGAATTATTGCCGGACAGAATTTCTTCGCCAATCGCCGCGTGGGTTTGCATGATCTGCCATTCCTCTGCGTTTAATTTGCCCGGTTTCAGCAAAATGTTATCGGGAATACCGATTTTTCCTACATCGTGCATCGGGCTGGCATTCAAAAGCATTTCGCAACTCGCCTCATCCATACCTGCCGCTTTGCCTAAACGGACGGAACATTTGCTCATGCGAATCACATGGCGACCGGTTTCGTTATCGCGGTATTCTGCCGCACGCCCCAGACTGCGAATAACCTGCAAGCGGATGTCTTCTAATTCTTGAGTACGTTCTTTAACGCGCTGTTCAAGTAAAGCGTTTTGTTCATCTAACTGTTCGCGCAAATGTTTTAAGGTAAGATGGGTATTGACTCGCGCCAGCACTTCTTCATGCTGAAAGGGTTTGGTGATGTAATCCACGCCGCCCGCTTCAAACCCTGCGATCTTGTCAAAAGTATCGCTTAAGGCACTCATAAAAATAACCGGAATATTGTGCGTGTTAGGATTTTGTTTTAAGCGACGACACGTCTCGAAGCCATCAATTTTTGGCATCATTACATCCATCAAAATCAAATCGGGCTTGGCGTATTCTATTTGTTGTAAAGCGTCTTCGCCGTCTTGAGCAATCCGTACCTTAAAATTAAAGTTTTGCAGATACGAGACTAACACTTTGAGATTGGTCGGAATATCATCAACCAGCAATAAGGTGTGTAAATGCCCAATAGAAGAAAATGAAGAATCTGCATGAGTCGTTGTATTCATAGTATGTATAACAGCCTGAAAATGGAACCGGGGAGATAGTTTAACGGGATAACACCCTAAAGCAAACAAGCTTATCAGCGATTCGACACATTCATCTTTGCCCGTGCCGCTTCAAGCTCCAATGTTTGGCGACTGGGACCATAGCGTCGCTCAGGATGTAACTGCAATTCCGCGCCATTAATTTGAAAAAAACCTTCAGCCATGCGTACTTCGGGCGGCAAAGTATAAGAACGATAAGCATGAAGTGCCTCCATTTGGTGGCGATAATCACGTAAGCGCAATTGGCTTTGAAAACAGGCAATGGCTTGACGTTTACGCGCTAAACGTGCATCTAAGGCAAGCAATATATTGGGATGCAGGGCTACGCCAATTTCATACATGAGCAGCGTCACCGCCGCGCCGCAGCATTGCACTGCCTGCACCGCCAAGTCTGCTAGTGTGACATGATCGGGATGAATTTCCCAGACTGAGGGCGCGTAAAGCCGTTGAATATGTCGCTGCTGAATTAAATCCAGTAAATCCCGCAGGACCGATTCGGTATTGGGCAATTCGCGGTCGGCGTAATCCCAACACAACAGTTCTTTATAGCCTAAAATATCAGCCGCGGCACGACTTTCAGCACGGCGTTGAGCAATATAGGCTTGACAAGCTGCCGCATCCGCATGAGGTTCGGCAGCGCGTCCGTCCGTTGCCAACAACACGCTGACATGATCGCCCTGTTCAACATGGCACATAATCGCCCCGCCGCAGCCAAATACTTCATCATCAGGATGCGGCGCCAGCACCAGCACATTGCCCTTGGGCAACTCGTAGGTGGCTTGATACGGAATAAAATCTTGTTCGTTCATGCCAACTAAACACTATTCCAAATGTTGATCGAGAAAAGCCTTCACCCAATGCAAGGGCTTCGCGCTGGTAAAATGTCCAATCACTTCGCCCTTATGAAACATCAGCACGGTGGGAAAACCACGTAATTTATAACGCCCAGCTAAGCGCATATTGTCATCTACTTCGACTTTTGCCAATAGCCAACGCCCTGCATAGTCAGCAACCGCGTGTTCTAACACCGGAGTCAACATGCGACAAGGCGCGCACCAATCCGCCCAAAAATCCACCAAAATAGGAATCTGCTGGGAAGCCTCAATCACCTTTGCCTGAAAAGTTTGCTCGGTGACATCGAAAATCCATTGTTCTTGAGGAAGTGTGTGATGGTACATTTATTTCTCGCGTTCCGTTTGCATCTCAGTTGCTGGCGTGAATTGATAAAACTGCTGATCTAAATAGCCCGACACATTATTCATTTCACTATCAAACCAGTCCAAACGCAAGTTTAAGCTACAGCGTTGCACCTGATTGTGTAATTGATCCATGTCCGCTACACGACGATTCTCACGGGTATAAATGAAATCTGCATTGCCATCAAACATAGATTGATGACAGGAAATACAGTTTTCATTATGCAGTTTCTCACCATTTTTCATATCCAGTTCTTCTGCAACAGCAGCTACTGAAAACCCACCAACAGCGACTCCAAAAACTAAAGAACGCAACACTAAATAACGCATAAAAAACTCCTTCTAATTAAACTTATTCAAATAGGCAATCCGTACGTAACCATTCAGACCCCCACCCCCGAAATAGGAGCAGGCGGCAGTGGCGGTGCAT
>CAZOSP010000006.1:0-7291 GCA_964582525.1 uncultured Thiomargarita sp.
CCGTTTCGCGCCGCCTACGGCGGCGGTGCTAATCTGGAGATTAGCACTCCCAGCACTCCCAGACAGGCTTTTAAAACCTGTCAGGTTTTTGCAGGGAGTCTGAATGGTTGCAGGCAACAGTCTATTGCTTTTTTTGCTGATCTGCTGCCAGGACAACCGGCAAGCCTTCGCGTTTCCAATCTGTGATGCCTTTCTGCACATTGTAAATCTGCTGGTAGCCCAGTTGTTTGCTGAGGGCGTGGCTTAATACGTTGGTACGGTTTCCGGTGCGACAAATGAGAATAAAAGGCGTGTCTTTTTGGGCGATTTTGTCCAATGCGGCTAACCATTTCGGCGTGTCGTAGTGTCCTTTTTCGTCAAAAAAAGTCAATAAATGACTGTTTTCAACCACGCCGGTTTGCTGCCATTCCTCAGCGAGACGAATATCAATAATCGGTACATTTTCTGCCAATAACTGCTGTAACTCTCGATTATCAATGTGTTTAACCTCTGCAAACACGCTGCCGCTGAGCAAAGCCAAAACCAGTAAGCCATTCAATTTCATAGTGTATTCCTCTATTTTAGTAGATACTCATAAAATCCAACGAATCTGTAGGCTTTGCCTGATATTTCAAGCGGCTTATAAAATCTCATAGAGCGATAAGCATAAGGTTGGACCATAGTAACAAAAAATAAGCCTGACTTTGTCGCGCTATTAGGCGATACGCAACAAGACTAACAAATTTTCGTTGATTTTAAGCATTCGCTTAAATGGTATAACAAGGTTTCAATTTGTGCGGGTTCGTGTGCGGCTGATAGGGTGATGCGCAGACGTGCCGTACCTTCAGGCACGGTGGGCGGACGAATGGCGGTGACGAGAATACCGCGGCTGTAAAGGGCTTCGCTTAAGCTGCTGGCTTTTGTCGCGCTGCCTAGAATTAAGGGCTGAATCGGCGTGAGTTCTGAGCCGCTTAGGGGTAAGCCGAGCGCGGCAATGCCGTGTCGAAATTGCTTGACCAGTTGTTGCAATTTTTCGCGCCGCCAGTCATCTTTGTCGGCAAGCCGTAGGCTGGTGCGGGTTGCATCGGCGAGGACGGAGGGCAGGGCGGTGGTGTATATATAGCTACGCGCTTTTTGTATGAGGCTTTCAATCAGTGCGTCTGAACCGGCAACAAAAGCACCGAATACGCCAAAAGCTTTGCCCAGTGTTCCCATTAAAATGGGGACCGCATGGCTGTCGAGTTGGTAGTGTTCCAGACAGCCGCGTCCGTGCGCTCCGAGTACGCCCAGTCCGTGCGCGTCATCGACCATTAACCAAGCATCGTAGCGTTGTGCGAGTTCAACGAGTTGCGGCAGTGGCGCGAGGCTGCCGTCCATGCTGAATACGCCATCGGTGGCTATCAGGCGGTGTCGGGCGTTGTGTTGTTGCAGTTGGCGTTCTAGCGTTTGCAGGTCGGCGTGCGGATAACGCAGCAGTTTGGCGCGTGCCAGCAATGCGCCGTCAATCAGTGAGGCATGATTGAGCTTGTCCATAAAAATGACATCATCACGCCCCATCAAGCCGCTCATTACGCCGAGATTTGCCATGTAGCCAGTGGAAAACAGCAGGGCGCGTTGCCGTCCGGTGTAGTCTGCCAGCGCGTGTTCTAGGGCTTGATGGGCAGTGCTGTGTCCGCTGACGAGGTGCGCCGCGCCACTGCCTACGCCGTATTTTTCCGCGCTCTGGCTGAGGGCTTGAATGATTTCGGGATAGGCTGCTAAGCCTAAATAGTCATTGCTGCAAAAGCTTAAGTAGGTTTTGCCGTCAATGAGTAAAGTGGCTGTTTGCGCCCCTTCGTGTGTGTGTCGTGTGCGGTACAAGCTGGTTGCCTTGCGCTGTGCTATGATGTTGTCTAAATGTGATGTTAAGGATTTAACTTGAGGATATACCATTTATGATGCCAAATAATTGTGTTCTCATCGTTGATGATGAAGAAAGTGCTAGAGATACCTTAGAAGCCTTGTTACTTAAAGAAAATTATCAACTCATTACGGCTTCCGATGGGTATGATGCTATGGACAAGGCGTTGACTTTTTTGCCTGATTTAATCTTGCTGGACATTATGATGCCGGGCATGAACGGTTTTCAGACTTGTCAAAAAATTCGTCAAAACGCTTTGCTGCAAGATGTGCCGGTGATTCTGGTCACTGCGCTGGATGACCGCAATTCTCGCATTGCGGGCATTGAAAGCGGCGCGGATGATTTTATCAGCAAACCTTATGATAAGGTGGAATTGCGTACTCGTGTGCGCTCGGTGTTGCGCTTAAACCGTTATCGCAAGCTGCTGGGGGAGCGTCTAAAATTCGAGTGGATTGCAGAACATACCCGTGAGGCTTTTTTGCTGCTGCACAAAGATGATGTAATTAGTTATGCAAATCCTCAAGCGCGACAATACTTGGAACTGAGCGAAGAACACATTGATGCGGGTAACGCACGCTTTTTAGAGGTTGTGGATAAGCTTTTTCAGCGCGAGCATAGCGAGTGGCGGTTTTGGTCTAAAGAGACGGACGACTTAAACCGTGTGCGTTATCTGGTGCGCCCTGACAGTGCCAATAGCAAAGAATTATGGCTACGGGTAGAGGCGTTAGAGTTACCCGATCAGATCAACGAACATCTCCTGGTTGAACTGATTGACAGTCATTCAGAAATGGAATTACGCCGCAGAGTTTGGGCATTCCAAGATGCTGTAGCGCATAAATTGCTCACTCCCTTAAATGCCTTGCAAGGGCTTGCTCTGCTGACTGACGAGCAACTCGCCCGCTTGGATGTTGATCAACAGCAGTTGATTGATGCCGCACGTCGCAGTGCCGCACGTCTCACCCATCAGGTGCAAGACATTATTAAATATATTGAGCATGTACCGAAACTCGTCAGCCAAAAAGAGCATACGTCGATCAAGTCTTTGCCACCCTTAATTAATCGCATACACGATTTTTTAGGCTTGTCCGGACACTTAAACTTAGACATTCAGCCGTCACTTGAACAACAGTTTTTTGCGGTTGCGGGAGAATTGGTGGAGCTAGTGCTACGCGAATTACTCAGCAATGCGCAAAAATTTCACCCAAGCCAATCCCCCGATATTCACATCAAGCTCACTGAAGATCAACAGCAAACCCATCTGGTTTGTTGCGTAGTGACGGACAATGGCAGACATATTGCTCCAGAGCGTTTGCAACAACTAATAACCCCTTACTACCAAGATGAAAAATATTTCACCGGTGAGACACAAGGCATGGGCTTAGGCTTAAGCGTCGTAACATCGCTGCTACGCGGCGTAGGCGGTTACTGTCGTATCGATAACCGCCACGATGGTCAGCCCGGCATACAAGTCAGCATCGGTATTCCTCTCGCAGACCACCCTTATGAATGATACTGATCTCCCTTTACGCCTCGCCCTCACCCCCGGCGAACCCGCTGGCATTGGTGCTGATATTTGCCTGCAACTGGCGCAATCTGACTGCCCCGCACAACTGGTTGTCTTTGCCGATCCTAATCTACTGGCGCAACGCGCCGCGCAGTTGGGTTTATCCATCCGACTACAAATGTTTGACCGCGCCTACGACCCAGAGCCGCACCGCGGCGGTACGCTGAAAGTCCAGCCCGTCGCCCTCAAAGCACCGGTGACTGCTGGCACACTCAACCCCGCCAATGCCGACTATGTACTAGAAACCTTGCGCCAAGCCACTCGCGCCTGCTTGCAGGGCGACTGCGCCGCGCTGGTCACAGCCCCGCTGCACAAAGGCGTTATCAACCAAGCCGGCATTCCCTTTAGCGGACACACCGAATTTCTCGCCGCACAAACCCACACCCCGCAGGTAGTGATGATGCTTGCCACGCAACAACTGCGTGTCGCCCTGGTCACCACTCACCTGCCGCTGGCAGACATAGCCAAAGCCATTACCACTGAGCGCGTCGAGCAGATTATCCGCATTTTGCACCAAGACCTGCGCGAGCGTTTTGGCTTACAACAGCCGCGTATTTTGGTCTGCGGCTTAAATCCTCACGCCGGCGAAGATGGCTATTTAGGACGCGAAGAAATTGACATTATCAATCCGCTGTTAGAACGGCTGCGTCTCGAAGGGATGCAGTTACGCGGTGCCGTTCCCGCCGACACCGCTTTTACGCAAGACTCTCTGGCACACACCGATGTAGTGCTTTGCATGTACCATGATCAGGGCTTACCCGTCCTCAAGCAAGCCGGCTTTGGCGAAGCGGTCAACATTACGCTGGGCTTACCCATTATTCGCACCTCCGTCGATCACGGCACGGCTCTAACACTTGCTGGCACGGGCAAAGCCAATATCAGCAGTTTGCAGCAAGCCGTGACAATAGCTCGACAGATGGCGCAAAAACCGAAAACCTTCTAGGTTTTGAAAACCTAGAAGGTTTAAAAAACCTAGAAGGTTTTGAAAAATTACAATATCCTATTCACCAAGGTTACAGTGCGATCATCGGGATCAACCCGTGCCATAAAACCTAGCTTATTGATTAATTTCAACATCCCAAAATTGTTGCTGAGCACTTCACCTTCCATGCGCTGTAAACCTCTTGCCCGTGCCGCATCCATTAAGCTACTCATCAATCTATGCGCAAAACCTTGTCCCTGCCATTCATCGGCGATAACAATCGCAAATTCACAACTTAAGCCGTCGGGGTTCATGGTGTAACGCGCAACGCCTAGCTCAATCTCGCGCCCCTCTATGTGAGTGACGGCGACAAATGCCATTTCGCGGTCATAGTCGATTTGTGTAAAGCGAATTAACATTTCTGGAGTCAATTCTTGAATAGACTGCATGAAACGAAAATATTTGGATTCGTCTGAAAGATTTTTCACAAACTCGTGTTCAATCGCGGCATCTTCCGGGCGAATCGGGCGAATAATGATATTGCTGCCATCAGACAGCTGCCATTGGTTGACCAGATGACTGGGATAAGGGTAAATCGCCATGTGAGCGTAGCGATCTGCGGAGGGAATGTAGTAATCCACCACCACCCGCGCATCCACTGCAACAATACCGTCTTCATCAACAATCAGCGGATTAATGTCGATTTCGCGCAGCCAAGGCAGTTCGCAGACCATTTCTGACACGCGCAGCAGAACATTAAGCAAGGAATCTTTGTTGACCGGCGGCATTCCGCGAAATTCTTGTAAAACTTTTTTGATGCGGGTGCTGTCGATCAGGGTGTTGGCAAGATATTTGTTGAGCGGCGGCAAGGCAACGGCACGGTCGTTGATAATTTCTACGCTGACACCCCCCGCGCCGAAGGTGATAACAGGTCCGAACACTGCGTCACGGAACATGCCAACCATTAACTCGCGCCCGTTGCGTTTGCGGCTCATGCGCTCTACAGTTACACCATCAATGCGGGCATCGGGACGGCGTTTTTTCGCCTCAAAGGTAATCTCGTTAAAGGTGGTGCGAATCGATTGCGCGTTGCTCAAGTTAAGCCGCACGCCGCCAACATCGGATTTGTGCGGGATGTCCGGCGAGTTGATTTTCATTGCTACCGGAAAGCCAAACGATTCAGCCAGCACCAGAGCTTCATTGGGGGTTTTAGCGATAGCTGTGCCGATAATCGGAATTTGAAACGCACCGAGTAGAGCCTTTGATTCCATTTCGGAAAGAACTTTGCGCCGCTCAGTCAGTACGCTTTCAATAATAATTTGCGCACCTTCGACATCGGGCGCGTCGAGATGCCCCAGCGAGCCGGGGGTTTGCACCAGCAGTTTTTGGTTGCGATGATGTGCGGCTAAATAACCAAAGGCTTCAACGGCTGCTTCGGGGGTGCGAAAATCGGGCAGGCGGGCTTGACTGAATAAGTCGCGGCTGCTTTGCACTTGCTGTTTGCCCATCCAACAGGTGAGTACCGGTTTGTGCGATTGGTTAGCGATTTCGACTACGGCTTTGGCTATTTCTAAGGGATTGGTCACGGCTTGCGGGGTAAGAATCAGCAGGACGCCATCGATTTGTTGGTCTTGCAAGGCAATTTTTAGTACGCTGCGATAGCGTTCTACATCAGCATCGCCGAGCAGGTTAAGAGGGTTGCGATAATTCCATTGATTAGGCATGATTTTTTTAAGCGACGCAGTGTTATTGCCGCTCATTTCAGCCAAGTGAATGCGCAAATCAAGAGCGCGGTCGGCTGCCATGATGCCGGGACCTACGCCATTGGAAAGAATGAGTAAACGGCTGCCGTAGGCTTGGTAGCGCGAAACAAGGGTGGTAGCAGTAGCAAAGACTTGCCCAAAGTTTTCCACGCGAACCACGCCCGCCCGTTGCAAAGCAGCATCAAATGCGGCATCTTTATTGAGTAACGAGCTAGTTAGATGCGCGCCGCTTAGGGTATCCAAGTCATAGCGTCCAGATTTGAGAACAATCACAGGTTTCATGCGAGCGGCAGCACGTAAGCCACTCATAAAGTTACGCGCCTGTTGGAGGGTTTCGATATAAAGAATAATGCTACCGGTTTTTGGATCAGAAGCGAGATAGTCGAGAATTTCGCCAAAGCTAATGTCGATAGCGTCACCCAGCGAGATAACGCAGGAAAAGCCAACATCATTGACTTCTGCCCAATCGAGAATGGCGGTGCAGAGTGCGCCGGATTGTGAAACGAGGGCAAGATTGCCGACTTTCAGGCGATTTTGTGTAAAAGTGGCGTTTAAGCCTAAATGCGCTCGCATGAGACCTAAGCTATCGGGTCCCAAAAAACGGATGTTGTAACTTTTGGCAATATTGAACACACTTTGCGCCAGTTTTGCACGAGTTTTGCCCGCTTGAATAAAGCCGCCCGTGAGCAGGATGACGCTATGAATGCCGTGTTCGCCGCAATGCTCAAGAATTTCAGGGAGTTCTTGCGCGGGCGAGGCGATGACCGCGAGGTCTATGGGTTGGGCAATTTCTTTCAGGTTGGCGTAAATGGTCTGCTCTAAAACCTTTTTATGTGTTGGGCTGATCGCGTACAATGTGCCTTTATAACCGCCTTCCAAGAGATTTTTGAAAGCAATGCCGCCGATGCTGTCCGATTCTTCAGAAACACCAAATAAAACAACGGATTGGGGTATGAATAATGTACTTAAAAAATGTCGACTCATGTTTTTTGACTCTGATTAAATGCGTGTTGCAAAGGTTTTTTGTGAAGACCTCAGCGAAATTTGTATGCCTTATATGATAGATTGAATTTGTACTGCTGTGTGGAATTCAGAAGCTATAGTAGGGTTTGCGCCGTCCAGAGGACAGATTACAGAAGACTGATAACAGTGTTTGACATCGC
>CAZOSP010000006.1:7391-62853 GCA_964582525.1 uncultured Thiomargarita sp.
GTTGTGTCTATAGAAGATAAAGCTCAAGCTGAAGCAAAACGCCTGATGGCTGAAGTGAATCAATTACAAGCGAAAGCTAAAAATCAAACGATTGCCAAAAAAGCTGAGGCACAAAAGCTTATTGCAGAAATTAATCGTTTGCAGGTAGCCGCCATTAAAGATCAGGATTCAGGCAAAGCGCGTCAAGCCAAAGCAGAAACCAAGCGTTTGTTTGAAGAACAATTATTGCTGGTGCGTAATAAACAAAAAAATACCCGAGAACAACTCAACCGATTAATGTTAGCGAAACAAAAATATGATTTAGTCCAGCAAAACGGCAAGCCCGCCGATGCCAAGCTACAACAACAGTTATTGCTATTAATTAAAAAGAAAAAAGAAGATTTTGTGCGGTTAAATCAAGAAGCCGATGCAATTCGCCAACAAGCCCAGCAAAAATCTATTGTGTTAGGCAGCGAAGCCGATTCTTCCGAACGCGCTGCTGCTGCTGCGAAAATGCAGGCGGATAACACCAATTTAACCGAGCGAGCTAAAGCTGAGGCAGAAAAGCTGATTAGCGAAGTCAGTCGTCCTAAACGTGACGCTGCCGATAAAGCTGAAGAAGTCGGGAAAATGATTAAAGAAATCAACCGCTTGCAAATGGCGGCTGAGCAAGGCAATTTAACCGATGATGAAGCAGGATTATTAGAAGAACGCATTAATCGCATTGAATCTAAACAACGCGAAGCCCGTGATCAAATTAATCAACTGACACAGGCAAAAATTAAATATGAGCTGGCTCTGGCACGTTCTAGTAAAGAAAAAAGTGAGGAAAAACTACGCCGCGAACAGGATGAAAAATTACAAAAAGAATTAAATACGTTAATTCAAAAGAAAGAATCCGAACAAACGCAGCTCATGGAAGAATTAGAAATTATTCGTATGCGTGCTGAACAAGAAGCCGCTTTATTAAAGGCGCAGCGTGACGCTGCCCGTGCGTTAGCCGAGCAACAAGCACAGGAAGAAGGGGGCGATGGCAAAAAATCAGCGTCCCTGAGCAAGACCATTCTGATCGCTGCTGTGGCTGTAATTTTCCTGTTAGCCGTTGGCTTAGGGACTTATTTAGCCTTACCCTTTTTGCAAGCATGGCAAAATCCCCAACCCAGCGGGCGACCCGCACCGACAGCCATGCCTACCTCGCCGCCGAGCGAAAAAGGCACGCCAGCGGCTGCGCGTCCATCCGTAGCTGCGCCCTCAAAAGTCAAAGCTCTAGGAGAATTTGCTGAACGCCTTAGTAGCGGTGGCACGGGTCCGGTGATGGTGACCTTGCCAGCGGGGTCTTTCATGATGGGAAGCCCCGCACACATGCCATATTCCGATGAACGCCCACAATTTAAGGCAAGTCTTGGCAGTTTTGCCATCAGTAAATATGAAATTACCTTCAGAGATTATCAAAAATATGTGCGTAGCAGCCGTCAGCGTATGCCCAGTGATAATGGCTGGGGAGACGGTGATCGCCCAGTGATCAATGTGTCTTGGCATGAAGCGGATGCTTATGCGCATTGGTTGTCACTGCAAACGGGGCATGAATACCGTCTGCCCACCGAGCCTGAATGGGAATATGCAGCGCGGGCTGGCAGCAGCACTTTATTTGGGTGGGGTAACCAGATCAACAAAAATACCCCACAAGCCAATTGCGGGGTCTGCGGCAGTCAATGGGATGGTGCGCAAACCGCGCCTGTCGGGCAGTTTCCGGCGAATGATTTTGGTTTGCATGATGTGATTGGCAATGTTATGGAGTGGACTAGCGGTTGTTATCATATTAATTACGCAGCAGCCCCTGAAATTGATAACGGTTGGTCGTGGGACAAGACCCAAGCTGATTGCGATCAGCGCATGATACGCAGCAGTGCTTTTAACACCTACAAGCGCGACATTCGCATTACACGAAGACAAGCCTTTAGCGCGAATTCGCGTAGCAATAATCTAGGCTTTCGTGTGGTGCGAGTCGATTAAGGAGTGCATAAATGAAAATCAGTGAAGAACTGAAACGTCGCATTAAAATGCTCGAAGCAGAGCAAGATAAACAAGCTGAAGACTTAACCAGTTTGGAACAGCTACGCGATCTTGCCAGTATTGAAGAATTGGAACAAGAACTTGCCTCTATCGATCAAGATATGCCAGTATCGAGTAAAGCGCGTCAGGCAGCTCAGAAAGATATTGATTTGCACAAAGAAGAATTACTGGAAGAAAATGTTGACTTAGATGCGCCACTGGTCAAAATCGAAGAAGAACACGACATTGATTTAAGCTTAGAAGGCTTAGGGCGAGACCATAAAAAAGCCCACGTGCAGCAAGGCTACGTGGTGTGTCTGATGTTCAATATCAGCGCGCCGAGTGAATGGTCAGAAGATGCCGGCGGCGGTTGGCGCGGCAAAGGCATGGGAACAAGCTACGCGAATCAAGCGGATGCAGAAAAATTACTGCAACAGCTTAAACAAAAATGGCCTGAGTACCCGATAGAATTGCACAGGGTCTCATGATTTCAGTGTAACGCTTTTGCCAACTTAAAAGCGCACTGCCGGGCGTGCGGCGCAGGCTTTTCAAAGCTCAAGGCAAAACCTGACAGGTCTTCACGAGCTGTCAGGTTTGCTTTTTATTTTTAAGGTAACTTGACGTATGACATAATATGTCCCATATTATGTCTTAACTTCATTAACGGGAGGATGTAATGAGTAATCAAGAGAAATTGGCAGGATTACAGGTCGGCTTAGAGGGCGCAGTGACGGAATTAGATTTGTGCCTGAAAACCGAAATGATCAAAGGTGACGGGAACAGCGAAGACGTGTTGATGGTAACAGTCCAAGATCGTCAAGAATTTCCCATTTATATCACTGTGGATGATAGCCAAATCCTGTGTATTTCACATTTATGGAAAGAGGAAGAAGTTAAAGCGGACAAACGCATTGAAATGCTCGAAACCATGTTGACCATGAACGTGCCGATGCCGTTATCCGCCTTTTCCAAATTGGGCAATCAATACTTGATTTTCGGCGCATTAAGCAATCGCGTACCCGTTAATGAAGTCATTGAAGAAATTGAAACTTTAAGCGAAAACACTTTGACAGCCGTTGAAGAATTCGCCGAGTTTCTGAACGCTTAATTTTTACTGACAAGGAGACTCATAATGGGTTTTTTCAGCAAACTGTTTACCGCTCTACGCGGAGCGGCTAACGAAGCCGGTGATACTGTACTGGATACGCAATCCATGCGCATTCTGGATCAAGAAATTCGTGATTCAAAGAAAGCTTTGGATGAAGCAAAAGAAAATCTGACTAAAGTGATCGCGCAGCAGATGGGCGTGGAGCGCGACGTAAAACGTCTGCAAAAAGCTTTGGCAGAATACGAAGGCTACGCCATGCAAGCTTTAGACAAAGGTGATGAAAATCTGGCAACCGAAATTGCCGATAAAATCGCCGAAGTCGAAAACGAGCTGGAAGCGCAACAAAGCGTATTAGACGGCTACAAAGCCAGCGTGTCCAACCTCAAGCGAACCATTCGAGACACTGAGCGCAATGTCAAGTCAATGGAACGTGAAATTAGCGTGGTGAAAACCACCGAGAAAGTCAATAAAGCCAAAGAAGCCGCGGCGGCGCAATTTTCTGGCAGCAATTCGGCGTTGCGCACCGCGACTGACTCCTTAGAACGCATCAAAAAACGTCAACAAGAACGCACTGATCGCATGAATGCCGCTTTGCAAATGCAGCGCGAGGAAGCGGGCGACGGCTTGCAAGACAAGTTGAAATCAGCCGGCATTATCAGCGCTGGCGCGTCCAGCCATTCTGTGTTAGAACGCCTGAAACAACGCCAACAAAAACAATCCATTCATCAATAATCAACAATGGCAAACCTGACAGATGTTAAGTCTGTCAGGTTTTTTATAGACTATGGGCGACTTACCCAAACAGTGGAAAAAATCTGAAAATAGCCTAAAAGCCATACAACTGGCATTTGAATTTAATCAGCATATTTCTGATACAATCCGCCAACATGCCAGCCAACAAGGCTTAAGCACCTCTGACCAAATTCGCCAAATTATTGGTTTGCAACCTAAAAAACCTGTGCGTCCACGTTTGACGGTATCGCTGTCTGAAGAAGATTATCAATACTTAGGGCGACGCTATCATCTTCCGGCTGACGACAAAAACGCGATTCGCCAAGCCATTGCAACAGACCTTATTGCTTTTTCTCAACAAAAAAACAGCCATTCAAATAAAGATGAATAGCTGTCGGGAGGCTAACGCTTGAACCTTAACGCCTTAAAAAATCAGAAACTTCCTATCATTATCGCTGCCGTAGTCATAGGGCTGATGCTGTTGTATGCACTGTATTGGGTGTTCAGCTTTGTTATTCAGATGTTAGTCTATGCAGCGATCATTGTTGTTATTTATCTAGTCCTTAAACAACAGGGCTTGTTGAAAAAATAACCGTTACGCAGCTAGTTACACAATAGAGTGGCGGCTTGTAAAAGGCTGGATTTACAGTCTTTTTGAGAAGTCCCTTGACACCACTCTTGCTTATTATTCCAGCCAGAAATTTTACCCCGCCGCCCATTTGAGCAACTGACCTGATACACATAATAGGTTTTCCCAAAAAACGTGGTTTGTTTATAATCAAAAGAAATATTAGTAGGCTTTGCGGCATAAATAGACGCACTCCAACATAATAAGGTAACCATAACTAGGCTCATTACAGTCTTCATGACTAACTCCTTTATCCATTAAAATAAGCGTGTGGGCGTGCCGAGATAAATGACATGCAAAACTTAAACCAAAAGGAAAAAATAATGTCTAAAGTATTAATCCCTCTAGCGCAGGGCTGTGAAGAACTAGAAGCCGTCACTGTCATTGACTTACTGCGCCGTGCTGATGTTGAAGTAGTGACAGCCGGTTTAGATGAACAAGTGGTAACTGCCAGTCGCGGCGTAAAACTGGTGCCGGACACCCATTTAGCGGCAGTCTTAGACGAAGAGTTTGACATGATGGTGCTGCCCGGCGGTTTACCGGGTGCCGATCATTTAGATAATGACAGCCGCATTCATGCGTTGCTGAAAAAATTGAATGGGCAGGGCAAAATGATTGCCGCCATTTGCGCCGCGCCCAAAGTGTTGGCAAACGCGGGCTTGTTGGATAACAAAAAAGCCACCAGTTATCCGGGCGTATTGAGCAACATGCAATTGCCAAAAACGCAATATATTGACCTGCCGGTGATAAAAGATGGACAGGTTATCACGTCCCGAGGCCCCGGCAGCGCGATGGATTTTGCTTTGACATTAATTGCGCTGTTAGAAGGTGAGGAAAAACGCCATACAGTAGAACAGCAATTAGTCCGCTAAAGCGGCGAAACAGGCTTCTCAATATTTACAAATTGCTGAAATAAGTCGTGGATTTCGCTACGTTTTTGGGAAAAACTGGCATCTTGTAAATCCACTTCAGTTAAATTGACCAATTTGTCTGACTCAATGGGAGAAAAATCGTCTAAGTTCTTAAATCCCATTGACCAGTTTGCAAAAGCACGCTGTTGAATGTTCTCTTCGCTGATTTTCATTACATCATGGTGACGCGAATCCTGTTTGATTTTTTCATACAGCTTATACACAGCCGCTTTCTCGCCTTCTAAAGCCTGCAAAAAAGCATGACCTTTAACAATCAATAGCCCCGTAATCCCCAATGCTTCGTTATTACGACGGCTCACTGCAAGAATTTCTTCTAATTCTGCGGTGCTTAAGGGGTGACTAAAAAAGCTTAAATAAATGAGTTGAATCATGGTGTTTTCCGATGAAGTGATATGGAATGATAGAACAAAATCATATAGTGTTTACTCAAACCCGCTAGGTTTTATAAACCTAGCGGGTTTTTATTTGTTCACTTAATACTAAAAGATATAAACTCGTATGAATATATCAATTTTTTCAAACTGTGGCGACTCAAAACGTTGAAAGACAGCTTGCAAAGCTGCGCTAACTCAGTTAGTCTAGCTCTTTTAAACAAAATTCCCTGCATCATTTTTCCTATCCTATGCTATGTGGCTATTAAAACTCCTATCCTTTCTTCCTTTATGGTTTTTATACCGTCTATCTGATGTTGTGTATTTATTTATTTACTACATCACGCCTTATCGCAAAAAAGAAGTCTTTGAACATTTGCGGCGTTCTTTCCCTGAAAAAAGTGCAACTGAGATTAAAAAAATTGCGAAAAATTTTTATCGAAATATTGCAGATGTTTTAGTTGAATCTATCAAAGCAATAAGCATTTCAGAAAACGAACTTGCAAAACGAGTTATTTTTAATAATGCAGAACTTTTGCAGCCTTGGATTGATAAGCAACAGTCGATGATTTTCATGGCAGCGCATCAGTGTAACTGGGAATGGTTGCTATTAGGCAGTTGCGTGCATTTTCCTTTTCCGTTAGATGCGGTATATAAGCCGCTGCATTACCCAGCGGGCGATCAACTGATGTATGACATCCGTGCGCGGTTTGCCGCAAAGCCCATAGCTGTCAAGCAAACCATTATGGAAATGATGAAACGGCGCAATGAGTTACGTGGTTTCGCTTTGGTTGCCGATCAATCGCCCTTGCAAGATGAGGAAAAATATTGGACAACCTTTTTACAGCAAGATACGCCGTTTCCGGTCGGCGCGGAGAAAATTGCACGTCTAACCCAATATCCGGTGTTTTTTGTCAATATGCGCCGCATTAAGCGCGGTTATTATGCAGTGCGTTTAGAGCTTTTAGCCGCGCCACCTTATGCTAAAGAAGAAGGCTATCCGATTATTGCTGCCTATGCACAGGCGACTGAGCGGCAAATTCTCCAGCAGCCGCAAGATTGGCTGTGGTCATATCGTAAATGGAAATACCACAAGCCTATTTATGATTAATTTTGTGCAAAACCACTCAGAAAGCAGCGGGTGCAGGTTTGTAACCTTGACCCGCATAGCGAGACAGCATAAGACTGTAGAATCAAAAGAGTCTTCCAAAACAATTAAAAGGGATTTATCTTTTGAGTTCAATGATTGAAAAACGTCTGCAAAAACTACTTGATAGCGGTCAACAAGGCTTGTTAAAACGCCGCTTGATAGGGCTAGAAAAAGAAAGTTTAAGGGTATCGGTGCAGGGGACTATCGCGCAAACGCCACACCCTCGCGCTTTGGGTTCTGCACTGACGCACCCATACATCACCACCGATTATTCTGAAGCGTTGCTCGAACTCGTTACCCCGCCGCTGCCGAGTATTCAACAAGCATTGCGCTTTCTGCAAGATACCCACCAATTTGTCTATTCACGCTTGGAAAACCAAGAAATTTTATGGGCAACCAGTATGCCCTGCGTGGTCAAAGGCGAGCAAGCTATTCCGATAGCCGATTACGGCAGCTCTAATGCCGGCTTGATGAAGCATGTTTATCGGCGCGGCTTGGCGTATCGTTACGGACGCATTATGCAGGTGATTGCTGGCGTGCATTTTAATTATTCTTTTGCTGATGAGTTTTGGATAATTTATCAACTGCTTGAAGGCGATACGCAGAGTTTACGCACGTTTACCGATGCGAGTTATTTCGGGCTGATCCGCAATTTGCAACGCTTTGGCTGGCTGATTCCCTATTTGTTTGGCGCGTCGCCTGCGGTGTGCAAATCCTTTCTTCAAGATCATCGTCCGCGTAATCTGCAACCCTTTGATGATTCTACTTATTATGGCGCGTATGCGACTTCTTTGCGAATGGGCGACATCGGCTATCAAAATAGAAAGGAAGATAGCGCGGGGGTTAAGGTTTGTTACGACTCGCTGGATAGCTACACCGCCAGCTTGCGCAAGGCGACCCATACCATTTGTCCTGAATATGAAAAAATCGGCGTATGGGTAGAGGGTGAATATCGCCAATTAAACCCGTGTTTACTGCAAATTGACAATGAATATTACAGCACAGTACGTCCTAAACAGGTGTTGCAAGGCAGCGAAAAACCCAGCAACGCGCTGCGTCAACGCGGGGTGCGCTATATTGAATTGCGCTCGCTGGATGTGAATGCTTATGATCCACTAGGCATTAATGAAGAACAACTGTATTTTCTTGAAATTTTTATTATTTTTTGCTTATTGCAAGACAGTCCGCTGATTGGTGCTGAGGAAGCTGCTGATATTAATAGAAATCAAAGCGCAGCCGCGCATCAAGGGCGCGATCCTTCGCTCATGTTGCGCCGTCAAGGACGCTCGCAGCTGTTGCGCACTTGGGCTTCGGAGCTATGTCACAATATGCGTGTTATCGCCGACATTTTGGACGAGGGCGAACCCCAGCAGGCGTATAGCAAAGCTTTGGAAAATCAGTTGCAGATGGTGCATGATACGGATCAAACTCCTTCGGCGCGGATGCTGGAAGAGATGCGCAGCACCCGCGAGGGCTTTTTTGAGTTTTCCAATCGCTTGTCACACCAACATGCCCGCTATTTTGCGCAAATCGCGCCACAAGCGCGGCGCGAAGCGGAATTTGTTGCTGTAGCCGAGCAGTCTCAGCAACAACAGCAGTTTATGGAAAGTACGCAGCAAATGTCTTTTGCAGATTATTTGCAGGCGTATTTTACTGATTAGCGTTTTTCAAAAACCTGACAGGATTCAAAAACCTGTTAGGTTTAAGACAGGGGCTAAATGCTCATCCACTACTGTATCAACAGGTGTACGCCAACACCGGCAATCCCTGCCCCGACAAAACGCAAAATTTCTACACCGCGCAGATTTTTTTGTGCCAACCAACCGATTAACAGTCCGCAGATATGAATTGCCGCTGTTCCTATAACAAAACCTAAAACATACAGTGCGGGTTGCGCTAGGCTGGGCATTTCCGTACCGTGCGCATATCCGTGAAAAATGGCAAAAAAGCCGACAAAAAGCAGAGCGAATAGCCAAGGCAATTTTTTTTCAGCGGCGAGTGCCACGCCTAAAGCCAGCACTGAGACGGTGATGCCCAATTCAACAGACAACAAGGGAATGCCTTGTATGCCAAGAATGCCGCCAATCAGCATTAGGCTGACGAAAGTGATAGGGACGCTCCACAGTGCCAAGCCGCCCATTTGCGCACTTAAAATGCCAACGCTGAGCATGGCTAAAAAATGATCAAAACCCAGTATGGGATGAGCAAAACCGGACAGAAAGCCGCCGCCTGCGGTGATGCTGTGGGCGTAGGCAAAAGTGGGGTAAACCAGTAAAGCCGCTAGAGCGGCAGCCTGTGTATTTTTCATCTTCAACTCCTTGAGCATAACAAATTGATAAATAATGTGTTTATACTGCTCCCGCCGAAAACTGCTGTCAGGGATATTAATTAAGTGCGTAAAGCCCAAGCTTATGCGTCAAAATCGACAAAGCAAAAAATGCAGTTTCTGGCGGGTATGCGTGTATTGTTCCCAAGCAGATGACAGTGAAGTCTGGCATGGGAACGAGGCTGACATTGTAGCGCAAAGATCACTGACTCCAATACCGCATATAGGTATTTTTACAGCGAAAGTGTCAATACTGCACAGTCTTAAATTGACAGCTTAAGGCTCAACACATAGCATTGCACCTGTTTTGCGGTGTTGAGGAATAGGCTTGTTGCTCAGAATATTTGGCGGCAGAAAAACGGCGGCTTGTCGCTGCCATGCCCACTCCGCACAACAAGTCTTCAAAGTCACGCAAAACAGGTTTTTTTTTAAGGAGCAAACTATGCAAAAACATTACGAGTTATTACTGGACGACGTGATTGCGCTGGCGCAGCAGGCGGCTGAATCAATTCTGCAAGTCTATGAAACCCATGACTTTGGCGTACAGGAAAAACTCGATCAATCGCCATTAACCATCGCCGACCAAAAATCCCACCACATTATCGTTGAAGGTTTGCAAAAACTGACCCCGCAGTATCCCGTCTTATCTGAAGAAGCGACAAACATTGCCTACAGTAAACGCAAACAATGGCACACCTATTGGTTGATTGATCCCTTAGATGGTACTAAAGAATTTATTAAACGCAATGGCGAATTTACCATTAACATTGCCCTAATTGAAGACCAGCAAGCCGTCTTAGGTGTTGTCTATGTACCTGTTTCTAAAGTGGTTTATTATGCGGCGCAGGGGGCGGGCGCGTATAAACGCCAACCCAATCAAGCTTCACAAGCCATTCGCGTGCGCCCCTGTCCAGAAAAAACTTTCAAGTTAGTCGGCAGTCGTTCTCATGCCAACCCCGCCTTGCAGCAATTTATTCAGTGTCTTGGCGAAGACACCGAAGTCACTAGCATCGGCAGTGCCTTAAAAATTTGCCTCGTTGCCGAAGGCAGCGCGGATATTTATCCGCGCTTAGGCTTAACTTCAGAATGGGATACCGCCGCCGCACAATGCGTTGTAGAACAAGCCGGTGGGCATTTAACTGCACTCGATCTGCATACTTTGCGCTACAATACTAAAGATTCCTTGCTAAACCCCTATTTTATTGCTTTTTCTGAAGTCAATAATGCGTGGTCGCGGTGTTTACATCAAGTACGAGAAGAGCTTGAAGAAAATACCTAAAGAATCTCATCAAGCGGCTCTCAGATAACTTCGCTGATCAGGAGATGCGTAATCCCAAGTTAGGTAGCTGTAGTTTCTGCTTTCTCATTGAACTATGATATGAAAGGATAACGCTTTATGCACGTTGTTTGCCCTAATTCAAACTGCAATGCTCAATACGACATTGATCTTGCACAGATTCCCAGTGGAAAAAAGGGATTCAAATGCGCTCAATGTGGTGGTTTTGTACCTGTTGACATCAAAGAAAATAGCGTTGTCAATGGCGATGCCGCGCAGTTAGCACAAGTGTCTGCCACGCCCAAATCTTTGCTCATTATTCTAGTGATTGCATTATTAATGATTGCTGGAGGTGCCGGCTTTTTCTACTATCAACTACAAATCATTAATCAAGGCGGTTTGTTATTAGAAGAAGAACAATCAGCAAGTATTAGCGATGAACGCCTGATAGAACTCAAAGAAAAACTGCGCCAACAGCAACGACACAATGCGCAACAGAACGAAGAAAACCAGTAATTTTATCATGGCAGTTGTTTTTTCTAAAACGCTGCATACCAATGAATAACCCCCTATTCTAAACACACTGATCAGGAAGATGTCATTTCATGTCACAAGCGCATTTCAATCAAGCGGCTGCCCAATGGGATAGCAAACCTCAGCGCGTTATGCTAGCCGAAGCCGTGGCACAACGTATCGCCCAGCAAATTCCCTTGCGCCAAGATATGCACGCCATAGATTATGGCTGCGGCACGGGTTTAGTGTCCCTAGCACTGGCACCGCAACTCGGCAAGGTGCTGGGCATTGACAGTGCCAGCGAAATGCTCAAAGTCATGGAAGACAAAGCCCGCGCCGAAAAACTGCATAATGTACAAACCCAACTGCTTGATTTAACTCAACAAGCACTACCCGAACAAGCGGTTGATTTGATTGTCAGCAGTATGACTTTGCACCACATTGCCGATACCGCGCACATTCTCGCCGCTTTTTTTCAGCATTTACAGCCCAAGGGCTGGCTGGCATTAGCCGATTTAGACCAAGAAGACGGGGGGTTTCACCCACCTGATGCACAAGGTGTCATGCACCCAGGCTTCGAGCGCGGAGACTTACAAGCGCAAGCCGAACTTGTCGGCTTTTGCGATGTGCAGTTTAGTACCGCGCATACCATCCACAAAAGCGAAAACCAGCGCGATTATCCCATTTTTCTGATGACCGCCCGCAAACCGGTGACTGTCTAAACATGCGCGTTCTCGGCATAGAAACCTCCTGCGACGAAACCGCTGTCGCCGTCTATGACAGCCAGCAAGGTTTGTTAGCGCATCAACTCTACAGCCAAATCAAACTCCATGCGCAATATGGCGGGGTTGTCCCAGAACTCGCCTCGCGTGACCATATCCGCAAACTTATCCCACTGATTCAACAGGTATTAAACGACAGCAACAGTCAAGGCAAGATCGAGGGTGTCGCCTATACACAAGGACCCGGTTTAATCGGCGCGTTATTAGTCGGCGCAGCCGTGGGGCGCAGCCTCGCCTGGGGCTGGGGCGTACCCGCTATCGGCGTACACCACATGGAAGGGCATTTGCTCGCGCCCATGCTCGAAGCCAACCCGCCCGCCTTGCCCTTTCTCGCCCTGCTGGTTTCCGGCGGACACACCCAACTGGTGCAAGTCAATGACATAGGCGCATACCGATTACTCGGCGAATCGATTGACGATGCCGCTGGCGAAGCCTTTGACAAAACTGCCAAATTACTCGGCTTAGGTTACCCTGGCGGACCTGCCCTAGCCAAACTCGCCGAACAAGGCAATCCGCAGCGTTTTCAATTCCCGCGTCCCATGACCAACCGCCCCGGCTTAGATTTCAGCTTCAGCGGCTTAAAAACCTTTGCCCTCAACACCTGGCAACAGTCTGAAAAAGATCACCCCACACAAGCCGACATCGCCTACGCCTTCCAAGCCGCTGTGATTGACACGCTCGCCATCAAATGTCGCCGTGCTTTACAACAAACCGGCTTAAAACGCCTCGTCATCGCCGGCGGTGTCAGTGCTAATCTGCGCTTGCGCAACGAGTTAGAACGGCTTGCACAAGAGTGGGGCGTTCAGGTCTATTACCCACGTCTCGAATTTTGCACCGACAACGGGGCGATGATCGCCTACGCCGGTGCTTTGCGTTTACAAAACGGACAACAAACGCCACTGGCTTTTCAAGCCACACCGCGTTGGGCGTTGGATAGTTTGTGAGCAAGGCATGCAGACCTCGCATCTAAATCTGATTCAGCTTTTATTCTCTTCCCTGTTCAAACTCATCAATACCTTTCCGCATAAAATCAATGAGTGCCGCATCCACTGGGTGTTTACGGTCATCCTCTAAGCGACCCTGCAAGAGTTCGGCAAGACGTTGGGTGTAATGCAACATGAGTTCAAAAGCAACTCGCCCGCCTAAAGAACCCGGTAGTTGTAGAAAAGCAATCAGCCCCGGTGTAGAAAAAACATCTCGCTCATCGGGATTAAAGGTACCCGGCTTGACTAGATTAGCAATACTAAAAATAGGATATTGGCTGGCTTCTTTTTCTATTCCATAATGATGAAAAATACTCATCTTTCCATATTCTATGCCCAGCTCTTCCATTGCAGCAAATATATCCGTACCTTTGAAACCGGCTTCCCGATTTGCACGAATATTAATAGCAATAATTAATTCTTTGGCTTTAGTGATGTTTTTCACAGGCTGCGGGTCTTTTTGCACGGTTTTTACATCAGCAGTCTCTTGAGTAGTTTTTTGCGTAGAATGCACAGTTTCATGGTTTTCTTCTATTGCTTCTAGCTGTTCGTTGGCTTTCTGCGTTTCTGCCGCACGTACTTGTTGCCAATCTGAGTATTCTAGTTCGTCATCATTCTCATCTTTTTCATCTGCGTTCTTGTCTTTTTTAGAGGCAGCTTGATGTTTTTTCTCAAACTCTAAAACACTGTGATCGACAATTTCATCATCTCGATATTCTGGACTATCATCAAAATATTGACGATTATATAAATCTTTATCCGATAAATAGATTTCATCATCATAACGCCGCTGCCAAAAAAATTTCCACAGCATGAAAAGAATAATAGGCAGAGCGACAATCGCGCTAAACAACCAAGGATGAGATGTCCACCATTGTTCAATGAATTCCATGTTTTACTCCAAGTGTATTGGCTCAGATGAGATGTGTTTGACTGACTCCGGCAACCAGCAACAGCCGTCTCGAAAATAAACGTCTTCAACTAGGCGGTCGCCATTTCCATCGCCACATCAATATCAACACTGACCGGACGCGACACGCCCGCTTCCTGCATAGTTACGCCCACCAGTTGATCCGCCATTTCCATCGCAATTTTATTATGCGATATAAAAATGAATTGTACATGCTCAGACATGCTTCTGACGAGATCGCAAAAACGCCCGACATTAGTATCATCCAGTGGCGCATCGACTTCATCAAGCATACAAAAAGGCGCGGGATTGAGTTCAAAAATAGCAAATACCAAAGCCACCGCGGTTAAAGCCTTTTCGCCGCCGGACAATAAATGAATAGTGCTGTTGCGCTTGCCCGGCGGACGCGCCATCACCGCAATACCAGAGGTCAAAATATCATCGCCGGTCAACCGCAAATTAGATTGCCCGCCACCAAACAAACGCGGAAACATGGCTTGAAAACCCGCATTCACCGTATCTAAAGTTTTTTGTAAAATGCTGCGCGTTTCATTATCAATTTCAGCTATCGCTTGTTCTAACATACGCAACGCTTTTTCTAAATCATCGCGCTGACTGCTTAAATATTCTTGGCGGTTTTTTTGTTCTTCATATTCTTCTAGTGCAGCCAGATTAATAGACCCCAGCCGTAAAATTTTACGTTCTATATCTTCAATGCCTTCCTGCCAAACTTCTTCAGTGGCTTCGGGCGGCATATCTAATAACAGCTTATCAACTTCATAGCCACCTTCTTTAAGCTGTTCTTCTAAAGTTTGACGCCGCACCAAGTTGCTTTGATGGTCTAATTTACCTTGTTCTAAAGTAGAACGAATGTGGGCAATTTGTCCTTCAATGGTGCGCTGCTCTTCTTCCGATTGACGCAATTCTGTTTCTAAGTTTTTCATGCTCTCTTGGGCATTGTGTAATGTTTCTGTGAGAATTTGTTGATGCTCGGCATGTTCTGCATATTGTGCCTGCCATTCATCTAAAGGTTGTTGTTGTTCTAAATGGCTGCGCAGGCTATGACGTTTTTCTTGTAAATCGTCAATTTGTAGTTGCAGACGTTCAATACTTTGTTGTAAGCCTGCCATTTCAGTTTGCATGCTTTGTAAACGCGCTTGACTTTGTTGTAAAGTATCGCGTTTCATTTGCCAATTTTGTCGTGTTTTTTCTACTGTTTCACGTTGTTGTTTTCGCGCTTGTGTGAGGCTTTCTCGTTCTAAGTCAAAATTTTCTAAATGTTCTTCGGCTTGCAGCAAACGCTCTCGCGCTTCTTCTAATGCGAGAGTATCTTCTTGAATGGCTTCTGTGAGTTCTGAATGTTCGCTCAATAATTGCCGCGCCCTGACACTCATTTGTTCTAGTTTAGCTGCGTGTCCGCCATGATTGGCTTTGAGTTGTGAAAGCTGCTGTTGGAGTTGATTAATGTTGTGTTGAATAGCTTGACGCAAGCTTTCTTGTTGCGTCATTTCAGCCGTGCTTTGTTCTAATTGTTGATTTAAGCATTCAATACTTTGCGTAAGTTGTTTGCTGTCTGTTTGTAGGCGTTGAATGTCTTGTTCACGGGCAAATACGCCGGCGCGTTGATCGCGTTCTTCATTAATACTCAGCCAATTTATCCCTAACCGCAGTCCTTGGGCAGTAATCACGGATTCATAGGGCGCAAGTTGTGGGCGCAATTGCAGCGCGTCGGCGAGATTATCCGCTACATAGACACCCGCCAGCAGGCTTTCCACGTCCCAGTGAGCGGTCATTTTATCCACTAAACGCACGGCTTTGTTGTGGCTGAAACTGGCGTGAGAAATCTCCGTTTGGGTCTCCATTAAATGGACTTTTGCTTGTGGAAGACTGTCTAAATGACCGAGTAAATCATCGAGTTGCGGCAAGCATAAGGCTTCTAAATAATCCCCTAGCACGGTTTCTACCGCACGTTCCCAGCCCGCTTCTACATTGAGTTGTTGGGCTAAACGCGGGGTATCTATGTTTATGTTATGTTCATTCAGCCATTCTTCTAAATCAGAATCGCCTTTACCTAATGCTGATTCTTGCAAAGCTTCTAAAGAAGCCAAACGCCCTTGAGATTTTTGTAATTGTGATTGTTGTTGATGAAATTGTTGTCTAAGTTGTTCTTGTTGTTGACGGTTTTCAGTGATTTGATCTTGTATGGTTAATAATTCTGCTTGTTGGGCTTCGAGCTGTAATTCAAACTCAGCAACTTGGCTATTTAAGCCGCTCAGTTCATGTTCCAGACTGCCCAAATCTAAGTCCCGATTTTCTTCTTCTAGACGCTGTAAGCGTTGGTGATTTTTGACTAAATGGGTTTCTAAATTATGAATATGGGTTTTTTCTACTTTAATTTGTTGTGCGGGTTCTGCGGCTTGCTGGTTAAAATGTTCCCAACGTATTTCCAGAACTTGCGATTGATCTTGCGCTATGTTTAATTGCTCATGCGCGCTATCACAAGCCAATTGTAATTCTTCGCTTTGTTGTTCTAGCGCAAAGCTATCTGTTTGTAAAGCAACTAAACGTCCTTCATCTGTTTCTAGGGTCTGTTGGGTCTGTTTATAGCTGGTTTCTGCTTGTTCGAGTTCCCATTCAATTTGTTCTTGTTTTTCTTTAGAATGCTCAATGCTTTGTTGCAGGCGTTCTAATTCGGATTGATGCGTGTAGTATTCGGTTTGTACTGTATTGAAGTGTGAATTGGCTGCGCTATGCGCTTGACGTTTTTCTTCATACGTCTGCTCAAGTTCAGCAAGCCGTTGGTTGAGTGCTTGTAAAATCTCGGTTTGTCCGCTAATGCTGGTATTTTGCTGCTCGACAGCGGCATTATATTTTTGCCAACGCATTGCCAACAATTGACCTTTTAATAAATGCTCGGCTTCTTTGAGTTGTTTATAACGCTCGGCAGCGCGGACTTGACGTTTCAGTTTATCGACTTGTTTATCAAGTTCTTGATTAATGTCGCTGAGACGATCTAAGTTTTCTTGCGTGTGCTGCATACGCAATTCTGTTTCTCGGCGTTTTTCTTTGTAACGAGAAATACCCGCCGCTTCTTCTAAGAAAATGCGCAATTCATCGGGTTTGGCTTCAATGAAACGCGAAATCATGCCTTGTTCGATAATGGCGTAGCTGCGCGGTCCTAAACCGGTACCCAAAAAAATACCGGTGATGTCTTTGCGTCGACAGCGCACGCCGTTGAGAAAATAGTGGGATTGGTTGTCGCGCCCTAGGCGACGTTTGATGGCAATTTCTTCCATGCCGGGGTATTGTGGCAGGGCGGATTCGCTGAATACCAGTTCAATTTCAGCATAATCAGCCGGTTTGCGGTTGCGTGAGCCATTAAAAATGACATCTGACATGGATGAGCCGCGCAGAGTTTTTGCTGAGCTTTCGCCCATTACCCAGCGTACTGCGTCGATCACATTGGATTTGCCGCAGCCGTTGGGTCCGACTACGCCGACGCGGTTGCTGGGGAAAGAGATGGTGGTGGGATCGACAAATGACTTAAACCCGGCGAGTTTAATCTGGCTTAGACGCATAAAGGGTTGACTAACAAAAAACGGCGACAATCAACGTACAATGCCGCGTGTTGATGCTTCCAAGAAGGCGATGAGTTGTGCAACTTCGGGACAGGTGTCGGCGATGGGTTGTAGGGTTTGTATCGCAATTTTCGTGGTTAAGTTTTGTCGATAGATGATTTTGTAGGCTTTTTTTAAGGTTTCGATGGTTTCTGTAGAGAAGCCTCGACGCTTTAAGCCTTCGCGGTTTAAGCCGTTTGCGGTTGCACTGTTGCCAGCGACCATGAAAAATGGCGGGACATCCTTAAACACAATGGAGCCTGCGGCAATGAAGCTGTGTGCGCCGACCACGCAGAATTGATGAACGCCAGAGAAGCCGCCGAGAATCGCATAGTCGCCGACCTTGACATGTCCGGCAAGTGATGCGCCATTGGCAAAAATGGTGTGATCGGCGATGATGCAGTCGTGCGCAAAATGGGTATAAGCCATGAGCCAGTTGTGGTTGCCGATGCGTGTCAGACCGCCGCCTTGTTGTGTGCCGCGACTCATGGTGCAGTATTCACGGATTTCGTTGCCGTCACCGATCTCTAGGTAAGTGCGCTCGCCCGCGTATTTTTTGTCTTGCGGGGCTTCGCCTAGCGAGGTGAATTGGTAAATGCGGTTGTTGCAGCCAATTTTGGTAGGTCCTTTTATGACCGCATGAGAACCTATCCAGGTGTTTGCACCGATTTCAACTTCACCTTCGATCACAGAAAAAGGACCGACTGTGACACTGCTGTCCAGTTGAGCTTTGGGATCAATGATGGCGCGTGGATCAATCAAGCTGTGACTTTCCGATTAGCACACATGAGTTGAGCAGAGGCGACTATTTTGCCATCTACTTTGGATTCGGCTGCGTATTTCCAAAAGCCGCGTGTGGTGCGTAACAGTTCAACGCGGATTTCTAGTTGATCGCCGGGTTCTACCGGACGCTTAAATTTGGCATTATCAATACCTGCCAGATAATAGAGTGAATCATCATCTGGTTGTGCTTGCGCTGTTTTAAATGATAAAACCCCCGTTGCTTGCGCCATAGCTTCTACCACGAGAACACCGGGCATGACTGGACGGATGGGAAAATGTCCTTGAAAGAAAGGTTCATTAAAGGATACATTTTTAATTGCCAGCAGATACTCACCTACTTTGTAATCTAATACCTTATCAATTAAAAGAAAGGGATAACGATGAGGTAAATGTTGCAATATCTCATGTATGTCCATGCTGTTCATTGTGTTATCGTTCTCACTTATTATTGAGGCTATACAAACTAGCCATTTGTCTTTCCAATTCGCTTAAATGCCGAGACATTTTATCCAGTTGTTTTAAGCGTAGATAGTTTTTATGCCAATCTTTATTTTCTTGCAAAGGCGCACCGGCTGAATAAAGTCCAGCTTTTTTGATCGACTGCAATACATTAGAACCGCCCGTGATGTGTACATCATCAACGATGTCTATATGCCCAACAATGCCAACCCCGCCGCCAATTAAACAACGCTTGCCGATACGTGTGCTACCAGCAATGCCAACGCAACCGGCAATAGCGGTTTGGCTGCCAATGCTGACATTATGAGCAATTTGAATTTGATTATCTAATTTAACTTCGTCTTCAATAATGGTATCGCCTAAAGCCCCTCGATCAATGCTGGTGTTTGCGCCGATTTCAACCGCATGACCAATGCGCACACGCCCTAGTTGCGGGACTTTTATCCAGTGTTGTCCATCATGGGCTAAACCAAAACCGTCCGCGCCAATCACCGCACCGGCATGAATAATCACGCGCTCGCCCAGCAGACAATCGTCATACAAGGTGACATTTGGATGCAAATAACACCGCTCGCCGATCTTTACCTGTTCACCTATCACGCAGCCAGCACTGATAAAGCTGTTAGAGCCTATATAACTACCCGCGCCAATGCTAACGTGAGCACCGATAGCTACATTGTCGCCGAGCTTGGCTTCGGGACTGATGCAGGCACTCGGATGTTGCTGCGC
Organism: uncultured Thiomargarita sp.; assembly: GCA_964582525.1. Taxonomy (GTDB): domain Bacteria; phylum Pseudomonadota; class Gammaproteobacteria; order Beggiatoales; family Beggiatoaceae; genus BB31. Next base: position 26,722 of record CAZOSP010000006.1, read on the forward strand.
GGTTGTGTTTGAGGCGGGTGGATTAAAAAATTGCGCGGCGCGTGCATAGGTGACATAAGGCTGTTCTGTGATCAGTGCCGGTACGCGGCAGAGCGGTTTATCCGCCGCGCTTAAAATAACCGCAGCCGCTTGGGTGTTTTGCAATAAGCGACGATAGCGGCGATTAGTAAAAAAGCTGATCTGATGCGCCTGAGCATCCATGAGAGTCGCAATGCCCGACACAATCACCTGCGTGCTTTCGGCTTGATGCGTATCGAGACGCGCACCTAGCAATTCAGCTAAGGTGTTTAAGTTAATAGAAAGCTTACCCATTATGCTGGCGATGATGTTGACCTGTGTTGACTTGATTAACGTCCTAAACGTCTCAGTAGTTTATCGGTAATATCCACTTGCTCACTGGCATAAATCACACCTTCACCGACCACTAAGTCGTAACCTTCAGCTTTGGATAAATCGACAATCGCTTTGAAGATATCCTTTTGTAGTTTGTTCAGTTCTTCATTGCGGCGAAAATTAAAATCTTCCCGTAAAGCTTCTTGTTCACGTTCAAATTCTCGACGTTGTGCGCGCAAATCTTTGGCTAAACGCGAGAGTTCTGCCGCACTCATAGTATCTTCTTCTTTGCGCAAGCGTTCATCTAAACGCCGAATTGCATCTCGTGAACGTGCAAGTTGTTTTTCTTTGGGGGCAAATTCCTGTTTAAGACGTGCATCTGCTTGTTTTGCTTGCGGAGCTTGATCTAATACTTTCAATATATTGACAAAGCCAATTTTTAGATCGGCGGCGGCTAAACTAGGTGTGAATGCAAAGCTGAACAGTAAAAGGCCCAAGGCTAAGGATGTTGGGGATTGAAAAATCTGTTTCAAAATAGACTCCATTAATGCTTAAAAGGTTGTACCTAAGGTAAATTGGAACATTTGAGTATCATCGCCATCCTGTTTGTTTAAGGGTCTGGCTAAACTGAAACTCAATGCGCCCAGTGGTGATAGCCAAATAGCACCTACACCGGTAGAATAACGCAAAGTGCTGCTATCAAAGTCTTCATTCACACCATACACGTTGCCAATATCAAAAAAAGCCGATAAACGCACGGAACGGCTTTCTTCTACAAAAGGCACTGGTAAAATAAATTCTGCATTACCAGTTAAACGCAAGTTGCCACCTGAAGGACTATTATTAGAATCTCTAGGTCCTAATGTATTTTCTTTGAAACCTCTTACGCTGCGTGGACCGCCCGCGGTGTAATGTTCAAAGAAAGGAAATTCAGCATCGCCATAGCTTTCTCCATAGCTGGCATCGCCTTTCAATAAAAATACATATTTATCAATTAACGGAATATACCAATGCTGACGTGCGCCCAGTTTATAATATTGTAAATCATCGCCGATAGGAATAGTCATTTCCGCACTGACGGAGTGTAACATGCCTCGATCTGGAAACAAGCTGCGATTGCGAGTGTCATGCGTCCAACTGCCAATAAACTTAAAGGTTTGAAAATGATCGCCATTATTAGAAACATAATCATGTACTTCAACCGGGCTGAATTGTGAAGTTTGCAGGCTTAAATCTTCAGCTTCCAAGCCTAAACGTACTGAATTATGTTCACTAATGGGTAAGCCATAGGTTAATGAACCGCCGAAAACATCTAAAGCATAACGGCTTAAATTGGCTTCTTCAGCATCGGTTTCTCGATAATATAAATTAATCCCTTGGCTAATGCCATCAATGGTGTAATAGGGATCAAGATATTGAAAACTATAGACGGTGTTGACTCGGCTATTATTGAATTGAACGCCGACGCGCTTGCCGCTACCCAAGAAATTATCTTGCGTGACACTGGTATTGAATAATAAACCTTGGGTTTGTGAATAGCCAATACCGGCAAGGAAATTACCCGAAGAACGTTCGTTCACGCTGTATTCAACATCAATTTGATCGGCGACGCTTGGCACATTAATTTGTTCTACTTCAACGCCATCAAAGAACTGAAGACGTTCTAAACGAGTACGAGAGCGTTTGATTTTTTCGCTGGAAGCCCAGCCCGCTTCCATTTGGCGCATTTCTCGACGCAGCACTTCATCTTTGGTTTTGCTATTGCCTTTGAAATGAATGCGCCGTACATAGATGCGCCGCCCGGGATCAATATAAAAAGTTAAATTGACCATAGTTTCTTCGCCTTCTATCGGTTCTGGCACTGCGTTGACATTAGCAAAGGTGTAACCTTCGTTGCCTAAACGGGCTTGAATGGCTTCGCTGCTGGCTGTGATTTGTTTGCGCGAAAACACGCCTTTGGCTTGTGCTTGAACCTGTTTGAGCAATTCTGCTTCGTCAATGATTAAATTACCCAACAATTTAACTTCATTAATTGTATATTTTTTGCCTTCTGCGATATTAATTGTAATATAAATATCTTTTTTATCGGGCGTAATAAAGACTTGCGTTGAATCGATATTAAAATTCAAGTAACCTCGATCTAGATAATAAGAACGCAAGGTTTCTAAATCTGCTGCGAGTTTTTGTTTAGAATATTGGTCGGCACTGCTGAAGAATGACCAAAAAGTAGTAGGGCTTAATTCAAATTGATTGAGCAAGTCTGATTCGCTAAATACTTGATTACCGACCAGCGTGATTTGACGAATTTTAGCCGGCTTGCCTTCAGAAATATCGACTTGAATATTGACACGATTGCGCGGTTGTGGATTAATAGTGGATTTAATTTTTGCCGCATAATGACCTAAGCTAAAGTATTGACGTTGCAGTTCAAGTTCTACTTTTTCTAAAATGGAACGGTCAAAAACCAGTCCTTGCGCAAAGCCAATCTTTTTTAAGGCGGTAGTCAGTTCTTCGGTGTCTATTTCTTTGTTACCTGTGTAACTAATATTTGCAATAGCCGGACGTTCAAGCACGGAAACAATCAGCACATTGTCATCGCGTTGCAAGCTAATGTCGTTAAAAAAACCGGTCTTGAATAATTCGCTAATGGCTTTTTGCGCTAGTGCGGGATTAAGAGGTTCCCCCACTTTGACCGGCAAGTAATTAAACACTGTGCCAACAGCGATACGTTGCAAACCTTCTAAGCGAATATCCTCGACGATAAAGGTTTCAAAAGCAAATATATTATGAGTAAATAATAAACTGCAAAACAGCGTTATAGCGATTATTATTCTCCGACCGATCCGCATGAACATCCTCATTCAAATTCCTTGAGTTTTATGGTGGTTTTTTAACCTAATAGGCGATTAAAATCATTAAACAAAGCTAGGCTCATTAATAATAAAACAATGGTGATACCTAGCTTCTGCATAATGATTAATGTTGTTTCTGATAAGGGACTGCCTTTTATCCATTCTATGAAATAAAACAAGAGATGTCCGCCATCTAACAGAGGAATGGGTAATAGGTTAATGACCCCTAAGCTGATGCTGACCAGTGCTAGAAAGAATAAAAACCGTGACCAGCCTAAATCAAAAGAATGTCCGGCAAATTCTGCAATGGTAATAGGACCGCTGATATTTTTCGGGGAAACTTCGAGAGTGAGCATTTTGCCTAACATTTTTAGGGTTAGCACTGAATATTCCCAAGTTTTATTCATTCCTTGCAAGAAAGCGGCAAATAAACCATAGCGTTCTATGCTGCGATATTGTGCATCCCAATCCTGTGGAACGTGCGCCCCTACGCCTAGCCTGCCCTGTCCGTTTTCATTTGCGGGGGTTAGGGTTAAATAGAGGATTGCCTGTTGGCGTTGTATTTCAACCGCAATGGACCTGTCGGGGTGTAAGGAAATTTGTTCAGCCCAGTCATGCCAATTATCAATCTCTTTGCCATTCACGCTGAGAATTTTGTCGTCGCTTTGTAAGCCGCCTTGTTGTGCTGCACTGCCTGCTAAGACGCGCCCAATCACCGCAGGTACGGAGGGGCGATAAGGCTGCATACCGAGTTTGCTCAATAATCCCTGCTGGCTAAAGTCGTCGGGCGACAGGTGAGTTAAATCAAGGCTTAAATCCCATTCGTAGCCTTGCTCATTGCGCACGGTATAGTGACCGGTTTGCTTGTTGACGACGGCTTGCAGGGTTTCGTGAAGGACTGATTCCCAGCGAAAAGTGCCTTGCCCGTTGACGGCAATAATTTCGTAGCCGCTTTGCATTCCAGCTTGGGCGGCGGGGCTGTTGGGTAATATGTCGCCGACAATCGGGCGCGTGCCAACCACGCCGAGCATGAACATTAAGGTGTACGCAAAAATCGCAAATAGGAAGTTGACTAGAGGTCCGGCGACGACGATGGAGGAGCGTATCCACAGGGGTTGACGATTAAAGGCGCGATGCACTTCTTCGGCAGCAACCTCGCCTTCGGCTTCGTCGAGCATTTTCACATAGCCGCCAAGCGGAATCGCAGCAAGCATAAACTCAGTTTGGTCTTTGCCCAGGCGGCGCGATACTAGCGGTTGTCCAAAACCAATGGAAAAACGCAGGATTTTCACTCCCAGACGTTTTGCCACCCAGTAATGTCCCCATTCGTGGACTGTGACCAGTATGCCGATGGTGAATAAAAAGGCGAAAATAATGTGTAGAAAATCGAGCATATTAAGCGCTACGCAGTAAGGGTGAAGGGTAAAGGCGTTGGATGGCTTCTTCTGCTAAATGCCGTGCTTTTGCATCATCTTCTAAAATGACTTCGAGACTGCTGGCGGCTCGTCCCGATAAGTTTGCCAATGTAGTTTCGATAATTTTTGCTATATCGGTGAATTTTAAGCGTGCTTGCAAAAATGCGGCTACGGCTATTTCATTGGCTGCGTTTAGGATGGTGGTGGTGGTGCCGCCGGCTAACATGGCTTCATGGGCTAATCGCAAGCAGGGAAATCGGTGTGTGTCGGTTTCTTCAAAATTGAGTTGCGCTATGGCTTTTAGGTCTAGCGAGGCTACGCCTGCGTCTATGCGTTGGGGCCAGGCTAATCCGTAGGCTATCGGGGTGCGCATGTCGGGATGTCCGAGTTGTGCGAGCAATGAGCCATCTACATATTCGACTAGGGAGTGTATGACGCTCTGCGGATGCACTATCACTTCTATATGATCGGGGGTGGTTTCAAATAGCCAGCAGGCTTCTATGATTTCTAAGCCTTTGTTCATCATGGTGGCGGAATCTACCGATATTTTTCGCCCCATCACCCAGTTGGGATGTGCGCAGGCTTGTTGCGGCGTGACTTGTTCTAATGCGTCTAAGGTATGCTGGCGAAAGGGTCCGCCGGATGCGGTGAGCATAATTTTTCTTACTGCCATTTTGTCTTGTCCATGCAGACATTGATAGATGGCGTTATGTTCACTGTCGATGGGCAATAGTCGGCTGTCGTGTTGTTTGACGGCATCCATAAATACTTGTCCGGACATCACTAGGCTTTCTTTGTTGGCAAGCAACACTTGCTTGCCCGCCCGCGCTGCGGCTAGGGTGGGCAGCAATCCGGCGCCGCCAACAATCGCTGCCATGACTATGCTGATTTCATCTAGGGCGGCTACGTATGATAAGCCTTCGGTGCCACTTAGGACTTCTATGTCGGGATTGATGGGATATAGTCGCTGACGTAGTTGTTCGGCGGCATCGGCATCGGTCATAACGGCATAACGCGGCGACCATTCTATACATTGTTCATAGAGTTTTTCTACTGAGGTATTGGCGGTTAAGGCAATCACCCGATAACGCGAGCGATGTTGGGCAATGACGTTTAGGGTATTTACCCCAATCGTGCCGGTCGCGCCCAAAATGGTCACTCCAAGACTCATAAATATTCTCCTGCCTGCCAATACAGCAGACCTAATAAAAAAATCGGCGCGGCGGCGGTTAGGCTGTCAATGCGATCTAATACGCCTCCATGACCGGGCAATAATTGGCTGCTGTCTTTTAGGTGCATTTGCCGCTTGAATAAGCTTTCCAATAGATCGCCTAAAATGGACACGGCAACTGTCAATACACTGAGCAAAACCAGGCTGATGCTGGCATCGCTATCGAACTTCTGCCAACCCGCATACAGGAGCGTCAAAAGCACGGCTGCCAGCATAGCTCCCCAGACACCTTCCCAGCTTTTGCCGGGGCTGATATGCGTAGCGAGTTTGCGCTTACCCCAACGTCGTCCTGAAAAAAACGCCCCAATATCGGCAGTCCAGATCAGGCATAAAAAAAACAGCATCCATACTTGACCATAGTATTCATGGAGTAAACTCAGTGCCAACCAAGCGGGCAACAAAATCAAGATACCCAGCAGGCTTTTAATCGGGCGTTTAGATAAATAATGCAGAGCAGCATGTCCGTGTTGAATACGCCACACGCACCAAAGTGCTAAACTCCACCACAGCACAGCCAGCCAAAAAACCGCCACTTCTAAGCGTGGAAAATAGACATGCAGGGCGTATAAGCCAAGCATCATCAGCGCGAATAATAGCACATAGCTGAACTGGCTTATCCAAGTGTGCCAACCCGCAATACGACTCCATTCCCAAGCCGCTAATAGGACGAATAATCCCATCAAACCAGCAAAAGCCATCGGCGACAAAAAAAACATGCCCGCCAACAAGCCGCCCGCCAATAATATTGCCGTTATGATGCGTTGTTTTAGCATGATGGCTGCTGCTCAACTTGTTCGCCCGTTTGCCCAAAACGACGCTGGCGCGAAGCAAAATCGTTTAAGGCTGTTTGCAAACAATCGCGGTTGAAATCGGGCCACAATACATCAGTGAAATACAATTCGGTGTAAGCCAGTTGCCAGAGTAAAAAATTGCTAATGCGATGCTCGCCGCCCGTGCGAATGAATAAATCAGGTTCGGGCAAATCGGTCAAAGACAAAGAGTCAGCGAACATTTTTTGCGTAATATGTTCAGGCTCTAATTGCCCCTGATGCACTTGGATGGCGAGTTGTTGGCAGGCACTTAAAATATCCCAACGCCCGCCATAATTAGCCGCAACACGCAATTTTAAGCCACTATTTGCCTGCGTGTATTGTTCAACTTGAAAAATTTTATCTTGGAGTTTTTGTGGGAACGCACTGCGCTCACCAATAATTTGTAGCTGCACATTATTTTTATGCAGACGATTCGCCTCGCGTTGTAAGGCATTGAGAAACAAATCCATCAGCATATCAACTTCACGCGCCGGTCGCCGCCAGTTTTCACTGCTGAAAGCAAATAAGGTGAGAGCTTCGATACCTAATTCGGCACAGACTTGAACCGCCTGCCGCACGCTTTCTGTGCCAGCCTTATGCCCTGCATAGCGCGGCAAAAAACGCTTTTTTGCCCAGCGTCCGTTACCATCCATAATAATGGCAATATGCTGCGGCAAATTAGAAAGCGGTGGTTTCATAGACAGCTCAAAAAGGAACAACCCGTTTAGTCTTAACACAAGCCCTGCAATCCATGATTAAACTTGACAGATGGGTCAGTAACCACTCACGCCCAGCCGCTAAACCTTGCAGGCTTTCAAGCCCTGTAAGGCTTGTGTCGGAAAGTGAATGCTTAGTTAAATATCCGCCAGGTTTTTCTAAATGATGCTGCACGGTCATATCAAAACAGCTTCAAAGACATAAGAAAAAGTCTGTATTGCAAAAGGAAACTTAGATTTCCATCAACTCAGCTTCTTTCTCAGCTAATAATTCATCAATTTTAGCAATGAACTTATCGGTTAATTTTTGAATTTCTTCTTCCGCAACACGTTCATCGTCTTCACTGATTGCTTTATCTTTCACCAGTTTTTTTAAATGATGATTAGCATCGCGGCGAATATTGCGTACTGCCACGCGCCCGCCTTCAGCTTCATGCCGCACCACTTTACTTAAATCACGGCGACGCTCTTCCGTCATCGCTGGTAAAGGAATCCGAATAATATTACCAGCGGAAGCAGGATTTAGCCCTAGATCAGAATCAATAATCGCTTTTTCAATGGTTTGCGTCATATTCTTTTCCCAAGGTGTAATCCCTAAAGTGCGCGCATCAATAACGTTCACATTAGCCACCTGAGACAGCGGCGTTGCCACGCCATAATAAGGCACGCTGATGTGATCGAGCAAACTGGTGTGGGCGCGTCCGGTGCGGATTTTAGTAAAATCTTGGCGCAAAGAATCCAGAGATTTTTCCATGCGTTCTTCAGAATCAAGTTGTATTTCTTCAATCATGTTTGTTTCCCGTTATTTAATGAATGGTGGTAAGCAATCGGGTATGCGATTAGGAATGAATTAAAGTCCCTTCATTTTCGCCAAGCACAACGGCACGGTGCAACGCCTGTGGTTTGAGCATATTCAATACCCGCAAAGGCATTTGGTGATCGCGGCATAATATCACAGCCGTGCTATCCATCACTTTTAGCTGTCGCTGAATAGCCTCATCATAACTCAAGTTGGTAAAGCGTTCAGCATTGGCATCCTGCATCGGATCGGCACTGTAAACGCCATCAACTTTAGTGGCTTTGACCATCAAATCCGCACTAATTTCGATAGCCCGTAAGCTGGCAGCCGAATCGGTGGTAAACAAAGGATTGCCGGTGCCGGCAGCAAACAACACCACGCGCTTTTGCGCTAAATAATCGACTGCCTGCCACCATTGATATTTTTCGCAAACCCCTTCAATGGCAAAGGCAGACAACACATGCGCCTGCAAGCCAAGGCGTTTGAGCATATCTTGCATGGCAAGCGCGTTCATGGCAGTGGCTAACATGCCGATATGATCCGCAGTCACTTTATGAATGCCCGATTTAGTCAAACCCGCACCACGAAAAATATTTCCGCCGCCAATAACCAGAGCGACTTCGACACCCGCTGCAACTAAAGCTTGCACAGATTCAGCCGTGCTGTGCAGGATTTTAGCATCAATGCCAAAATCGTCCGAACCCATTAAAGCTTCGCCGCTGAGTTTAAGTAAAACACGTTGATAGGCAGGAGTCATAAGTGCTGATGTTCCTTATTGAGCTGTGTGTTGTAGATGTAGTACCTTGTTATACGCATTCTATTCCATACTGCTTCTCGATACGGGCTATTTCACGTTTTAAGTATGCAATTTGCGCTTTTGCCCAGACACCTGAATCTGTGTTTTGAATATTGTTCATTGCCGTACTTAAATACTCGCAAACATCCTCTTTGCCAGCATACCGTGCTAACGTAAATGGCAGATCACCTTCGGTAAGCGCGTAAACATCAGCACCAGATTTAACTAATAACTCAACGAAGGCTAAGCTCGCCATTGACGCTGCTTCATGTAGCGGGGTGTGACCAACATCACCTCTAGCATTTATTTCAATACCCAGTTCTATTAGTTCTTGAACGATTTCCAATTCTTTTCTTATAACGGCGATATGCAGCGCATTCTCGCCCTCATGGTTACACCAACTGATATTAGAAAAATCTGCGTCTTCAAAGGACGGAATATCTATTTTTACTGCCTGAAGAAAGTTTATCAGTGTTTTACTTCGTTCCATGTATTCCTCTGTCCATGCATCATGCTAAAAATCGTAAGCGTTCATTTATGTGTTTTTTAATGTATTGACAATGCTTAATCCAACCTGATAAGCAACAGGAGGTGAAACCGAGTTGCCAATTTGTCCAAGCACTTGATATACAGCTCCCGCAAATTCCCACGATTCGGGAAATCCTTGAATTAATCCAACATCTTGAACTGACAGTCTAAAGTGATCATTTTGAGCTGGAAATGCTGATGCTTTTTTTCTACTTGCTTGAACTCCGTTAGGCCATATTTGCATATCTGCCCATGCCTTTTGGCTTGCTGTACTATTTAGAATAGAAGTTGTATTTCTTTTTCCGGTAAAAGCACTTCTAATCGTTGGTGCTAAATTATCAAATCCAATATTTGGTAATCCTAAACATTCCCTGACACCCTTTGTTTTTGCCAAGTTATCGTCAAACAAAGAACAAATATAGCCTGAATCTTGCTTACCCAGATGCTTCCAAGTATGAGTGGGTTGTGGAGGAGTAAATCTATTCAATTGATTTTTATTTCTAAAGCCAATAAAGAAAACTCGTTTTCTGATTTGTGGAACGCCATAATCCGCAGCATGTATTTCAAATGTAGTTATTGCATAATCTGAAAGTTGATCGAAAATATACTTCTTCACAAAATCTTTAAATTTTGGATTGAGTATGCCAGGTACATTTTCCGCTATGAATACATTAGGTTTTATTTTATTAACGGCTCGGTTAAATTCTCCCCACATATTTCTGTCATCATCTATACCTTTTTGTGAGCCAGCTATTGAAAATGGCTGACAGGGTGGTCCGCCATGAACTATGTCTATAGTTCCAGTATAAATACTCCAATCTATTTTTGTAACATCGCCTTCTTTGGGACCGCAATATATATTGTCGCATGCAAGATTAGAAACCAATGTATCCTTACATATAGGTATAAGCTCATAAGAAGCTACGTGGTTATATCCTGCTCTGAAAAAACCTAAATCTAAACCACCGCCTCCACTAAAAAGACTGATTGCGGTTAAGCCATTGTTTTCTATCTGAGGCATTAGTAAACTTGGATCAAAACAGGGGGTATTTACTGTGTGGACACAATGAAGAATCCCTTGTTCAGCAGAAAGTTTAGATAAGCGTGATTCATAAGAAATTTTTCTATACCATGCTCTTTTTTCATCAGTAATATCATACACTTTTTGAGCGCAGTTTTTATAAATGGATGTATTGTTAAAATATTGAGTAAATGTCATTTTTATACACTCTTAAAATATTGTCGGACCATGATCCGTAGTTGCTCGGAATGATTCGTTGTGATTTCTGTCCATCCATCAAAATAGCTAAAAGGGATATGCGGATTATTTAAGGTGCTTCCTCTTTCTATTAAATATTGCGCTCGCTGTTTGACTATTTCAAGCATTCTTCCCGGACTATAGCCTTGATCCAAATCTTGCAGGCGTAAATATTGTTCTTTCTATTTTTAGAAAAGCATCTACTCCCGATCTTCTTTCTGTTTTATCTTTATGCAGAGCAAATAGAGCAATCATCGCTTCTTCTCTATCATCATCTTGAAAAATTTTTGTCATTTAATGCTTTCATTATTTTTTATACAGAAATTGAAGTTCAGCCATGTAGCGTTAGCGAAGTCAGGATAATGGTAAAAGGAGATTCTTCCAGATGTCGTTGTACGGTTTTTAAATGGAATCGGCAAGCGATGGGCGCAGTAACCGTTCATACCCCTTAAACCTTCCAGGTCTTCAAGACTTGGAAGGTTTTTGACGGGAGTGAACATTAACTAGGCGCATGGTCATTCTATGCAAGCCGAGCCGACAAACAGAGGCGTGAGTAAAAGCACCGCTTGGCGTTATTGAATCTTCACGCCTAAGCAGCGCTGGCTTGCTGCATCACTTCTTCAACAAAGTTATCGACTTTCTTCTCAATACCTTCGCCGACTTCAAAGCGGGCAAAACCGAGTGCTTTAGCATTGGCTTTTTGCAATAGATTGCTTATCATTTGCTCCGGGTCTTTGACGAAAGGCTGACCTAATAGGGTCACTTCTTTGAGATATTTAGCAATACGCCCTTCCACCATTTTTCCAATGATTTCAGGTGGTTTTCCACTTTCTGCGGCTTGCGCGGAGAAAATCTCCCGCTCTTTTTCCAGCAATTCCGCAGGCACATCGTCAGCCGCTACACAAACCGGACGACTAGCCGCAATGTGCATGGCTATATCTTTGGCTAATTCCGCGTCACCGCCTTCTAGCTCAACCAGCACGCCAATTCGCGTACCGTGTAAATAGACACCAAGATTGCTTGCCTGTGCCAAAGTCACACGCCGCACACTGATGTTTTCGCCAATCTTGGCAATCAAATCTTTGCGATTTTCTTCCACCGTTTTGCCATCCTCTAAAGGCGTTGCGAGTAAGGCTTCCGTATCAATAGTTTGATGTTTTAGAGCCGCGCCCGCTACCGCGCTGCAAAAATCTTTAAAATCATCGCCTTTGGCGACAAAATCAGTTTCACTGTTGATTTCTACCATTGCCGCAAGATCGCCCGCTTGAGCAACGCTGATTAAACCTTCTGCGGCAATGCGTCCGGCTTTCTTGGCAGCTTTAGCTTGCCCAGAAATGCGCATGGCTTCAATGGCTATTTCAATGTCCCCATTATTTTCTTGCAGTGCTTTTTTGCACTCCATCATGCCCGCGCCAGTACGTTCACGCAGCTCTTTTACTAATGCCGCTGTAATCTGCATAGGATAAACCTCAAAATTTAATTCGTTGGAAAATGCTGCCTAAAGCAGTTAGCTTTAGGCAGTTATCAGGGTGTTGACGTGTTTAAGCGGCGGTAACTGCTGCGCTTGCTTCAGCCGCGGGCGCGGATGCTGGCGCGTCATCAGGTATTGCTTCAGCCTCGTTCCCATGCTCTGCGTGGGAATGCGGCACTGTTTCCTCGTTTCCATGCTCTGCGAGGGAATGCGGCGTTGCTTGATCTGCAACGGCTTCTGCTTCAGCAACTTCGGACACCTGCTCAACAGCTTCGACAAAATCGTTACTGCTGGCACTGACTTGCGCAGAAGTGCGAATGCCGTCCAAAATTGCTTCGGCAATGCCATCTGCATATAAACGGATAGCACGAATTGCGTCGTCATTGCCCGGAATCACATAATCCACGTCATCCGGACTATTATTGGTATCCACTACGCCGACCACCGGAATACCTAGTTTTACCGCCTCTTTGACGGCGATTTTTTCGTGACCCACATCCAAAATGAACAGCGCGTCTGGCAGCCCGTTCATGTTTTTAATGCCGCCTAAACTACGTTCTAATTTTTCGCGCTCGCGGCTTAGGTCTAAAGCTTCTTTTTTAGTGAGCTTGTGTAAAGTGCCGTCGGTTTCCATTGCTTCTAAGTCTTTTAAGCGTTTAATGGAAGATTTAACGGTTTTGTAGTTGGTCAACATGCCGCCTAACCAGCGGCGGTCAACAAAGGGCATACCGCATTTTTCAGCCGCGCTGCGAATCGCTTCTTGAGCGGCGCGTTTAGTGCCAACAAACAAAACCTTGGCGCGCCGCGAAGCGAGCTTGCCTAAAAAATTACTCGCATCGTTATACAACGGCAGGGTTTGTTCAAGATTGATAATATGAATCTTATTACGTTCCCCAAAAATGTAGCTTTTCATTTTGGGATTCCAATAACGAGACTGATGCCCGAAATGCACGCCCGCTTCCAACATTTGTCGCATAGAAATATTTGCCATTTTTTACTCCGTATAGGGGTTGAGAACCTCCACGCATCCCAGCAACTGACCTCCAAATAGAAAGCACCCCAGTTGTTGTGTCGATACGTGTGTGAAGTTAAACATTCAGCCATTGTAATCAACTGAACATATCGCCATATTGAAAATCTACTCGAACATAGGCTTCGAGAGACTCTGTAAACGCACTAGATTTTGTTACAATCCGCGCCCTCACAGCCGTTGTAGGGCAGATTAAGGCGCGGCTTTTGGCACCGTATCTGCCAATTTTGCTGATACCGTACAGAATGGTCAGTTATCGAAAGCCTATCGCTAAAGCGTGCGCTTTATACCATATCAGACATTTTATAACAATCTGAATTACGTGAAATTCCTTTTTAAACCTAGCTGAAAAATTATGGCAATCACCATTAAAACTCCCGAAGAAATCGAAAAAATGCGCCTTGCTGGACGCTTGGCAGCCGACGTGTTAATGATGATAGAACCCTATGTTAAGCCCGGTGTCAGCACTGACGAACTGGATCGCATTTGCCATGATTACATGGTCAATGAACAAAAAGTCATTCCCGCCCCGTTAAATTACAAAGGTTTTCCTAAATCGATTTGTGCCTCTTCCAACTACATTGTATGCCACGGTATTCCAAACCAGAAAAAGCTTAAAAAAGGCGATGTGGTCAACTTAGACATCACCATTATCAAGGACGGCTTTCACGGTGACACCAGCAAAATGTTTTTTGTCGGCGAACCCAGCATTGCCGCCAGACGGCTGGTAGAAATTGCTCGCGAATGCCTATTGCGTGGGATTGCCGAAGTGCGTCCGGGCGGGTATTTAGGCGACATTGGTTATGCCATCCAACGCCATGCCGAATCACAGCGTTGCTCGGTGGTGCGCGAATACTGCGGACACGGCATTGGGCGGAATTTCCACGAAGAACCGCAAGTCCTGCACTATGGCAAAAGGGGCGAGGGGGATAAACTCCAACCCGGCATGACCTTTACCATCGAACCCATGATCAATGCGGGCAAACGCCATGTGCGCTTACTGCCTGATGGTTGGACGGTATTGACCAAAGATCGCAGCTTATCAGCGCAATGGGAACATACGGTGTTAGTCACACACAGCGGTGTAGAGGTGCTGACCAAACGTATGGAAGAAGATTTTTCGCAGATTAGCGCGGTTTAGTCGCTGCTGCCATTAACCCATCTTTAACACCCCACCCCCAAATTTCCGGTCTCCAGACCAGCACAAACGGCTTTCAGCCGCTGCGCTAAGTCTTACGATGAGCACTCCCAGTCTTAACTTAATGGCAGTGATGCGACGGCTCCGGCGATGAAGCGTATTCGGCATTATCGCTTGCAATTTCTTCAATATCCACTGCCAAACAGGCTTCCACCGCTTCATATAAATTTTGCAGCAGCTCTTCAAAAGAATCGCCCTGCGTTGCGCAACTCGCAATTGCCGGGACTTCCGCCCAATAACCGCCTTCTTCGGCACGGTGAACGATTAGTTTTACTTTCACTGGGGTTTTCCTTGGTTTTTTTTAAGTTGAACGCAACCAGTCGCCCAATTCCACTTAAAACTTTAGCCACAGCGCTCAAGCGGTAAGCTCGGTAGGGTGCGCGACAATAAAGATGCCGCGCACTACTTGGCTGGAGACACCACGTTTAACTCGGAAATGCCGCCAAAGTCTTTGTCTTCGGTGATGAGAATCGCATGATTTTGTAACGCGGAAGCGGCAATAATCGCATCAGGAAGTTTTAACTTATAAGTTTTCAAAGGCTGATTCACATTTTTGCTCATGCGCATGGTCAAGCACCGATCTGCCTCCTTTGTCAGCACGTCCGGTCTGCTTAATGGCAGTAACGCGAGAGTATGGAAACAAGTGGTTCATTTGGTGCGCAAAAAGGTGTCGGGGGCAATAGCGGCTTGGCGTAGAATCGCCCGCAGCGTACCCTCTGGCATATCACCCGGATGCTTGGGTATCACCGTATAACGCTGAGTGTCGGGGTTGTACCAGATTTCATGACTGCCTGCGGCTTGGCGGTCGAAGTGAAAACCTAAGATTTTCAAACGGTGCGCAATGTCACGATAGGAAAAGCCGCTTAAGCGTCCCATCTTAAACGCTAACCACCAAAGAACAGTCGAACTGCGCCGGCAATTGCGGCAGAACTTGCCGCTGGCTTTGTGCCGCGACTAATTTTTCCGCCACGTCACGGGCAATTTGCAGGGTTTCCGCCAGCGTCGCGCCTTGGGCAAGCAAGCCCTGAATATCGTCTGAAGTTGCCAGATAAACTCCTTCAGGGAGTTTTTCAATATGCAGTTGAATTAAGGTTTCCATGGTGAATCCTGCCTGTGATTGCCGCGCCGAGGCGCGGGATCCGAAATTTTAAAATTGTTTAAAACAAAAGGGAGCAATAGCCCTTTGGAATCCCCCATTAAAGCCGCGCTAACGCGCTTTTTAGTCAAAACCTGCCATGTTTGTAAAACCTGTCAGGTCTCGTGCTATTTTGCCAAGGACAAAAGCGCAAAAAAGCAAAGGGCGAACGTCCTCAGCGCGGCAACCGCACCACGCGGAAACCGAGGTAATCGATACGGAAGTCCGGCGAGCGGCTGAGGCGGTAGGCGGCGCGGCAGGCATTTGGGAGGTAGTTCCAAGACCCGCCGCGCAGCACACGGGGTTGCTCGTTATAAGGAGAGCGATAGCAAGAGGATGTCCAGGCTGAGCCGTCCGTGGGCGCGCCGGAATAGCTTTTGTGGTAACAATCCTCTACCCATTCCCACACATTGCCGTGCATATCATACAGTCCCCAAGAGTTGGGTTTCAACTGCGCCACCGGGTGGGTGCGCTTGCCGGCATTGCCCGAATCGTAGCCATACCAGGCATATTGCCCAATCGGTCCTTTATCATCGCCCCAGTGATAAGTGCCTTTCGTCCCCGCCCGCGCTGCGTATTCCCATTCGGCTTCCGTGGGCAAGCGGTAGCGGTTGCTGCTGTCTTGCTTGTTCAAGCGCGCTAAAAAGCCCTGGATGTCGTTCCACGAGACCTTTTCCACCGGATTATCCCGCCCTTTGAACTTGGACGGATTACTGCCCATCACTGCCATCCATTCGCTTTGCGTGACTTCGGTTTTGCCCAGATAAAAGTCTTTGCCGATGCAGACGCGGTGGCGGGGGAGTTCACTATCACCGCCATCTTCAAAATTCGGGTCACGCCCCATCATAAAACAGCCGGACGGGATTTTGACAAATTCCATGCCGAGGTCGTTGATGAAATCAGCGGCGTGGGCGGGGAGGGTGAATACGGCAGCGAGGGTTAAAACCGCCATTTCTTGAAGAAATGGCATCTTTTTGAGTGCTATAGATATTGACATCAGTGAATCTTCGATGGTTGGATTAAAATAGGCATTCTAGCAAACACAGCTAAAGATAGACCATAGTAAAGATGCCACCTCTTGAAAAAATGACATCTTTTGCAATTTCTGGCAGCTATGAGTATAAATACAACCATTCAATATTCAGTGCTTTCGCCTTTTCAAAGGCTGATTCACATTTTTGCTCATGCGCATGGTCAAGCACCGATGCGCCTCCTTTGTCAGCACGTCCGGTCTGCTTCATGGCAGTAACGCGAGAGTATGGAAACGAGATGCTAAATACGGATACACTGTCCCGCGCCTTAAACCAAGTCATGCGGGCGGATTTTTATGGCTTGTATCGCCGCCTGCAACACCTTAAAAAACAGCCGGCGCACACTTGTCAAGCTGCACTCGCAAGCCTGCAAGCCGAGATTCAAGCGTCGCGGGAACGTCGCCAGCAACGCCGCCAAAATCGCCCTGAGCCGGAATTTCCCGAAGAGTTGCCGGTGTCGGCGCAGCGCGAGCGGATTGCGCAGGCAATTCGAGAACATCAAGTGATTGTCGTTGCCGGTGAAACGGGATCGGGCAAAACCACCCAGTTGCCGAAAATCTGCCTGCTGGCGGGGCGCGGCGAGGCGGGTTTAATCGGCTGCACTCAGCCGCGCCGCATTGCCGCTCGCTCCATCGCGCAGCGCGTCGCGGGCGAGTTAAACAGTCAAGTCGGTCATGCGGTGGGGTTTCAGGTGCGTTTTCAGCAACGCACCCATCCCGATAGCTACATCAAACTGATGACCGACGGCATTTTGCTGGCTGAAACGCAAAACGATCCCTTTCTCAATGCGTATGACACGCTGATTATTGATGAAGCACATGAGCGCAGCTTGAACATCGATTTTTTGCTCGGCTATCTCAAGCAACTGCTGCCTAAACGCCGCGATCTGAAACTCATTATCACTTCTGCGACCATTGACACGGCGCGTTTTTCCGCGCATTTCAACCAAGCACCGGTGATTGAAGTGTCAGGGCGTGCTTATCCGGTGGAGCTGCAATATCACCCGCTACAGGGCGAGGCGGGCGATCCTCTCGATTTGCAACAGGGCATTCTCGACGCCACGGACATGATTGCGCGGTCGCCTTATGACGGCGATATTTTGATATTTCTCAGCGGCGAGCGCGACATCCGTGAAACGGCGGAGGCGTTGCGCAAACATCATCCGCCACACACCGAAATCCTACCGCTGTATGCGCGGCTGTCCGCCAGCGATCAGGACCGCGTGTTCAAACCTGGGAAAAATCGCCGCATTGTGTTGGCGACCAATGTTGCCGAGACTTCGCTGACCGTGCCGCGCATTCGTGCGGTGATTGATCCGGGCTTGGCGCGGATCAGCCGCTACAGCACGCGCAGCAAGGTGCAACGCTTGCAAATCGAGAAGATTTCGCAAGCCTCCGCCGACCAGCGCAAAGGGCGTTGTGGACGTATCGCGCCGGGCTTGTGCATTCGCCTTTACAGCGAAGAGGATTACCGCAACCGCACTGCTTTTACCCTGCCGGAACTGCTGCGCACCTCGCTGGCGGCGGTGATTTTGCGCATGTTGGATTTGCGCATCAGCGACATTGAAAATTTTCCGTTTCTCGAAGCACCGGATCGTAAAGCTTTTACTGACGGCTTTAAGCAGTTGGAAGAACTCGGCGCGGTGATCACGCAGCGCGGGCAGCGCAAGCTCACGCCGATAGGACAGCAACTGGCGAAATTGCCGATAGACCCGCGCTTGGGGCGCATGGTGTTGGCGGCGAAGGCGTTTGGCTGTGTCGCTGAAGTGTTGATTATCGCTGCCGCGCTGAGTGTGCAGGACCCGCGTGAGCGTCCGCTAGAGGCGCAGCAAGCGGCGGATCAGGCGCAAGAGCCGTTCAAAGACGAGCGTTCAGATTTTCTCAGCTTCTTGAAATTATGGGATTTTTTTCATGAAAATGAACGGCACTTGTCGAACAACAAGCTGCGCAAGCTGTGTCAGGCGCATTTTCTCTCTTATTTGCGCCTGCGCGAGTGGGTGGATATTCACCAGCAGTTGTTTACGCAGGTGCGGGAGATGGGCTGGGAAGTGGCTGGGAGGGCTAATCTCCAGATTAGCACCACCGCCTACGGCGGTGTGGCTGATTCGGAAATCAGCCCTCCCAAAGAAGAAAATGACGACGGCATCCACCGCGCCCTGCTGACCGGTTTATTAAGCAACATCGCCACACTTGACGAAGACAAGCAATACGCGGGGGCGAGAAACATCAAGCTGCATATTTTTCCGGGATCGGGCTTGTTCAAGAAAAAATCCAAATGGATCATGGCAGCGGAACGGGTGGAAACCACACGGCTGTATGCGCGTTGCGTGGCGAAAATCGAACCCGAATGGATTGAACAAGCCGCGGGCGATTTGTGCCGCCGCAGCTACTTTGAACCGCATTGGGAGAAAAAAACCGCGCAAGTTGCGGCGTTTGAGCGCGTCACCGTCTATGCTTTGACGGTGATTGGCAAACGCAAAATCAATTACGGACCGCTCGCGCCAACTGAAGCGCGGGAAATTTTCATCCGTGAGGCACTGGTCAATGGCGAATACCGCACTCGCTTGGCTTTTTTCCAACATAATCAAGACTTACGCGCTGAAATCGAGACCTTAGAACACAAGGTGCGCAAACACGATATTCTGGTCGATGACGAGCGCGTTTTTCAGTTTTATCACCAGCGCATTGCCGACGGCATTTACAGCGGGGTGGGATTTGAGCGGTGGTGCAAACAGCAAAATAAACGGCTGCTGTATTTAGACCGCGACTATTTAATGCAGCGCGGGGCGCAAGAATTGACCGAACAGACTTTTCCAGACGCTTTATTTATCAATAATTTACGCCTACCGCTGCATTATCATTTCAATCCTAACGCCGCCGACGACGGGGTGAGTGTGGATATTCCGGTGGAAGCGGTCAACCAGTTACACCCGGCACCGTTTGAGTGGCTGGTGCCGGGCTTGTTGGAAGAAAAAATCACCGCCTTGCTACGCAGCCTGCCGAAAGCCATCCGCAAACATTTTGTGCCGATTCCGGATGTTGCCAAAGAAGCGTTAGCGGCGTTGGCGGACTTTAAGATCGTCTCGCCCGCCGCCCCGTATGACAATGCGGCTGCCAACAATGCGCCGCCCCACAGCGTGGGACGCATCAATCCCGCCTCTAAAAAAGTCGCCCATGATTTACGTGCGTTGGGAACATTGCTGGCGCAACATGAGTGCGATGCGTGGGAACAAGAGAAAGCGCACTCCCAGCCAAACATCACCACTCCGTCAATGGCAGTGACGCAGCCGATGGCAACGGGCGGCATCGCCACCGCGCCGCCCGACGGGTCACTGCTGCAAACCCTCGCCGCTTACCTGTTTCGCCGCTCGGCTGAGCCAATTCCGCAAGACGCTTGGCAACTGGACGCACTCGCGCCGCATTTGTTCATGAATTTTCGCTTGCTCAATGAATTGGGCGAAGTGCTAGACACAGATCGCAATTTAGCCAAATTACAAGAAAAATGGCGCGAGCAAAGCCACGCGCAGTTTAAGCGGCTGCCGAAAGACCGTTGGGAACGGGCGCATCTGACGCGCTGGGATTTTGGCGACCTGCCCGCTCAGATCGAACTTGACAGTCGCGGCGTGACTCTGCTGGCGTATCCCGCGCTGGTCGATTGCGAGCAAGAAGTTGCGCTGCAACTGTTTGATAATCCACAACAAGCCGAAAGCAAACACCGCGCTGGCTTGCGCCGCCTGGCGCTGCTAACGCTGACCAGCACGTTCAAGCAAGTGATCAAAAAAATGCCGGTGACGCAGCCAATGTGCTTACAATACATGCCCATCGCGCCCTGCAACGAGTTAAAAGAAGACCTGCTGTGGATGCTGCTAGACAATGCGCTGCTCTTCGATCCGCTGCCGCGCCGCCGCGCTGAATTTGACACGCGCATGGAAAGCATTAAGCAACGCCTATTCACTGATTCAGCCCAGCAAGCGCAGGTATTAGAACAGGTTTTAGCCATTTATCACCGCGTCAGCAGCCAATTACACCCCGGCTCTACGCTGGAAAATCTCTACGTGCTGCGTGACATCCGCGCCCATCTTGACCATTTGATCTATGCCGGCTTTTTGCGCCGCACCCCGCCCGAACGCTTGCAACATTTTCCGCGTTACCTCAAAGCCATCGAGAAACGCCTAGAGCGCATGGCGCAATCGCCTTCGCGTGATGCGCAAAAAGAGGCAGAAATGGCGGGCATGTGGGAAGCTTATTTACAGTTTTATCGAGAAAACAACGGCGATCTGCCGCCCGACATTGAGCAGTTCCGCTGGTTGCTGGAAGAGTTGCGTGTCTCCTTGTTTGCCCAAGAGTTGCGCACCGCACAGCCAGTATCGGTGACACGTTTGGAAAAGCGGTGGGCGGACCATATAGAAGGATACGGAATGCCATGTAGGGCGGATTAAGCGAAGCGTATCCGCCATGCCCCAATTGGCGGATACGGCGCAGTAGGGCGGATTAAGCGAAGCGTATCCGCCATGCCCCAATTGGCTTCGATTTTTATCAATTCCGATTTTTATCAATAAGAGGATAGCTCATGTACCGCGACATTATTAACACTGAACACGCACCGCAAGCCATTGGCACTTACTCGCAAGCCGTTAAAGTCGGCAACACGGTGTATTTATCCGGACAAATTCCGCTTGTGCCGGAAACCATGCAGGTGCTTGAAGGCGATATGGAACAGCAGATTCGCCGCGTGTTTGATAATCTCAAAGCCGTCTGCCAAGCCGCCGGCGGCGATTTACAAGATATTGTGAAGCTCACTATTTTTCTCACTGATTTAAGCCATTTCGCGCTGGTCAATGAAATTATGGCGGAATATTTCTGTCAGCCTTATCCGGCGCGTGCGGCTGTCGGGGTTGCTTCGCTGCCTAAAGCAGTGGCGGTGGAAATGGATGCTGTGATGGTGTTGGATTAAGTGCTGTATGTCTGCTGCGCTTCCATTACACACGCACAAAGCCCGCAAACGCTTTGGGCAGAATTTTTTGCAAGACAAGCGGGTGATTCAGTCGATTGCCCAAGCTATCGCCCCGCAAGCGGGGCAGACTTTGGTGGAAATCGGTGCCGGTCTTGGGGCTTTAACACAAGCTTTGATCGCGGACTGCGATGAGCTGCATCTGCTTGAGATTGATCGGGATTTGGTCGCGCTGCTGGAACGGCAATATGCTGATGTCAATCACTTGCATATTCATGCTTGCGATGCTCTTACATTTGATTTTCGCTCATTAAAACAAGCAGAACGCCCTTTGCGGGTGGTGGGTAATCTGCCTTACAATATTTCTACGCCGCTGATTTTTCATGTATTGCAACAGGCTGAGGTGATTAGCGATATGTTGTTTATGTTGCAAAAGGAAGTGGTGGAGCGTCTTGCGGCTCAACCTAATAGCAAAAACTACGGGCGTTTGTCGGTGATGGTGCAGTTTCACTGCTCGGTTCACGCTCTATTTGAGGTGCCGCCTTCTGCTTTCGAGCCGCCGCCTAAAGTGCATTCCGCGCTGGTGTATTTACAGCCTCATGCGCAAAAAAATACCGCTGTGGATGAGCGGTTATTGAGCCGCTTAGTCGCTACAGCGTTCGCCCAGCGGCGTAAAACTTTGCGAAATAATTTGCGGACTTGGCTTGATGATGCGGCGATTATTGCTGCCGGCGTTGATCCCGCGGCGCGGGCAGAAACTTTGAGCTTGTCGGCATTTATCCGCTTGGCGCAACAATGCGCACGCTTAAACCCTACTCACTACACTTAACCACCACGCGCCCTTGTATCTGTCCTTGTAAAATCTTATCCAGATAAATGTCTTTTAATTCCGTCAAGCTGGCTTCCGTGACTAGCATCTCTAGGGGGACCGTGGTGTGCTTCTCATGCGCCATCTTGTTCCACAGTTGCAAACGCACCTCCATCGGGCAGGACACGGAATCAATGCCGAGCAGGTCGATGCCGCGCAAAATGAAAGGAAACACCGTGGTATGCAGCTTTGGCGAGGCGACTAGCCCGCAGCACGAGGCTTTTCCGCCATACATCAGGGCTTTCAAGGCGTTGCTGAGGATATTGCCGCCCACCGTGTCTAACACCCCCGCCCAACGTCCTTTCAGCATGGGTTTGTCGGAGGCGTCTTGCAGTTCTTCACGCGACAAGATTTCGCTCGCGCCGAGTTTTTTGAGAAACGCATAAGCACTGGTTTTGCCACTGCTGGCGATGACGTGATAGCCTAATTTCGCCAACATAGCCACGGCGATGCTGCCTACGCCGCCGGTCGAACCGGTGACTAATACACTGCCCTGCTGAGGCTTTAAGCCCGCATGTTCTAATTTATAAATGGACAATGCTGCGGTAAAACCGGCGGTGCCGTAAATCATACTGTCGCGCAAACTCAATCCTGTCGGCAATTTAACCACCCAATTCGCCGGTACGCGGATGTAACCGGCAAAGCCGCCCGCCGTGTTCATGCCCAAATCAAAACCGGTCACGATGACTGCATCGCCGGTGCTAAACGCTGGATTTTCGCTGTGTTCGACCACGCCCGCCGCATCAATACCGGGCGTGTGTGGATAGCTGCGCGTCACGCCTTTGTTGCCGGAAGCGGATAAAGCATCTTTGTAATTTAGCGAAGAATAGGCTACGCGGATCAAGACTTCGCCGGACGGTAAATCATGGATGCTGCGTCGAATAATCTCGCGTTGATAGGTTTTTTCTGGGCTTTCGGTAATCCATAAGGCATTAAAATGTGACATTTTTGCTCCTTTATTCATGTGTCAACAACAACATCTGATTCTCTTCAGGCTCTTGGTATTTGACCAGTGGTTGCAAGGTATTGAGCAAACCCGCCAGCGTGCCTGCGTAATAAATAAATACGCTGCCAGCTAAGGAAAAATGCAGCAAATAGACTCCGGCAATATTGATAATGCCGGGTGCCATGCTATAGAGGAAACTGCTCTGCATGGTGTCTTCAAATTCATCAGACAGTTGCAAGAGCTTTTCAACCGCATTCAACGTGCCGTCCATTAAAACGATTTGCGCGGTATCCATGGCAGCAGTTGATGCGCCTTTGAGAGAAATGGAAATGTGCGCAGATTTCAGCGCGATGGCATCGTTAATCCCATCGCCGATAAAGCAGACAAATTTACCCGCTGCGCGCAATTGTTGAACAATATCCGCCTTATGTTCCGGCAGCGTCTCAGCAAAATAATTTTTAATGCCCAGTTGAATAGCTAGGTTGCGCGTGGGATTTTCATGATCGCCGGAAATGATAATCATCTCTATACCACGCTGGCGCAGGGCTTGGACCATAGCTGGCACTTCTGGGCGTAGCTGCGGCTGCATTTCCAACACGCCGACCACGCAATCATCAATACCGATAAACACCAAAGAATGCCCCAATGCCTCAGCAAAGGATTGAATATCCTCGACATTATTCGGCAGTTTGAGGTTTTCACGCAGCATAAAGCGGCGGCTACCCAGATAAATCTGCTTGCCATCTAGCTGTACCTTAATGCCATAACCGACTTCGTAAGACGCACCTTCATGCTGCGGCAACACCAAGCCGCGTTTGTTAGCTGCTTGTAAAATAGCTTGCGCGATGGGATGCGTTTGGCGGTATTCGGCAGCCGCCGCGTAAGCCAGCAAGCTGTTGGCATCATAGCCGCCACAGACGTGAATATGCGCTAATAGCGGTTGCTCTAAGGTCAGGGTGCCGGTTTTATCAAAAACTACCGTATCCACGGTGCGCAAAGATTCCAGCACCCGCCCGTCCTTAATCAGCACCCCTTGACGCGACATAATTTGCAGATAATTCAACACGCTCAAAGGACCATAGACAATCATACGATAGCCCAAGCCTGACCAAAGAATTGACAATGCCGCGACCGGACTCAACAAAAATACCGTGACCGCACTCAAGCCCAGTTCGATGGGCAAATACTGATCAGCGATTTTCTGCCCACGCGCCATCAATTCATCGGTGTAATGCTGAGTGGTCTGTAAAACCTGCGCGATTTGCGCGGCGACAGTAGACCTGCCCGCCGTTTCCACTAAAATTTTCATGCGCCCGGAGAGAAGCAAGGTGGCAGCAAACACCTTATCGCCGACACCCTGCTCGACAGCCTCACTTTCCCCCGTCAGCAGATGTTGATCGACATAACCGCCGCCGGCTTGCACAATGCCATCGACCGGAATGATTTCGCCCGCATTCACAATGACCCGCGTTCCCACCTGAATGTCTTGAAAATCTACTTGAATTTCAATGCCGTCTTGTTCTACCCACACTTGGCTAGGATGCTCGGCAAACACATCGAATAATTGCTGCTTAGAAGCGGCTTCCGCGCTTTTGGTGATTTTTGCCAAAACAAACATCAGCACCGCACCAATCGCCGCCAAGATCACATACCCCAAAGCGATCATGCCCATGACAATGATCACATTGAGCAAATAAGCACTCAGATAATGCCCCTTGCTAAAATCGCGGCGCAGAAAGCCAAAAATATCGCGGTACAGATAGAGTACGCCGACAATGGTAGGAATACGCAGCAGCGGATAAGCGGTACTCAAAATCGCCATGCCGACCGTTGAAGTACTGAGCAAAATGCCGTTTTGGATAGACTTTCTTTTTTCATCGGCGGCTTTTTTCTTGCTCGGCTCAAGCTGCATTTCCAAAGCCTGCCGATCCTCGCTGAATAACGAGCGTTGTAAGTCTCGATAGAGTTTTTTAAGGCTTTTTTTAGCATTTACCGCATGTTTTTGTGAAACATCCGCAGCCACCCGCGCCGCCTGCTCAACCGATTGATTTTTCTTTTTCAGCCAGTAGCCAGTCGCGCCACTGATCAAGGCTATTTCAATCAACATAGCGTTACCTCTAGTGTAGGGCGAATTAAGGCGCGTCTTTTTGCGCCGTATCCGCCAAGACCAAGTAGGGCGAATTAAGGCGCGTCTTTTTGCGCCGTATCCGCCAAGACCGCCAATTGGGGCATGGCGGATACGCTTCGCTTAATCCGCCCTACTGCGCCGTATCCGCCAATCCGCCGTATAATCACGCCAAATCGGTTTCTAAAGCTTCTTCATCGGCAAACTCAATGACAATCTCGCCGTCTCGCGCATTGACCACCGCATGTCCGCCTTTTTCCAAGCGTCCAAACAACAGCTCCTCTGCCAGTTGTTTTTTAATTTTTTCCTGAATTAAACGCGCCATCGGACGCGCCCCCATGAGCGGATCATAGCCGTGTTCAGCCAACCACACACGCGCCTCCTCACTCACTTCTAAGGAGACATTTTTATCATCCAGTTGCGCCTCTAATTCAATAATGAATTTATCCACAACATGCGCGATGTTTTCTTGCGTGAGCGCTTTGAACTGCACAATCACATCAAGGCGGTTACGAAATTCGGGGGTAAACATACGCTTGATGACTTCCATGCCATCGCTGCTGTGATCTTGTTGGGTGAAGCCTATGGAGGCGCGGCTGAGTTGATCCGCGCCCGCGTTGGTCGTCATCACAATAATGACATTGCGAAAATCGGTTTGTCGTCCGTTGGTGTCGGTCAGTTTGCCGTGATCCATGACTTGCAATAATAGGTTAAACACGTCGGGATGGGCTTTTTCGATTTCATCCAGCAGCAATACGCAATGCGGGTGTTTGTTGACGGCTTCGGTGAGCAGCCCACCTTGGTCAAAGCCCACATAGCCGGGCGGCGCACCGATAAGGCGCGAAACCGTGTGGCGTTCCATGTACTCGGACATGTCAAAGCGAATCAGTTCGATACCCATGAGTTTAGCGAGTTGGCGCGTGACTTCGGTTTTGCCCACGCCGGTAGGTCCTGAGAACAGGAAAGAGCCGATGGGTTTTTGCCCATTGCCTAAACCAGAGCGTGACATTTTGATCGCCGAAGCGAGTGTGCCGATGGCAGCGTCCTGTCCAAACACCACCATTTTTAGATCGCGCTCAAGGGTTTGCAACACATCCTTGTCAGAACTGGAGACGCTTTTCGGTGGAATGCGGGCAATTTTTGAAACAATGTCTTCTATGTCCGGAACATTGATGACTTTTTTGCGTTTGGAGGCGGGTTGCAGACGTTGTTTCGCGCCCGCTTCGTCAATCACATCAATGGCTTTGTCGGGCAAATGGCGGTCATTAATGTATTTGTCGGATAATTCAGCGGCAGCGCGTAGCGATTGCTTGGCGTATTTGATGTCGTGATGCTCTTCAAAACGCGATTTTAGCCCTTGTAATATTTGGATGGTTTCTTCTACGCTGGGTTCGGGAACATCAATTTTT
This sequence comes from uncultured Thiomargarita sp., assembly GCA_964582525.1. Classification (GTDB taxonomy): domain Bacteria; phylum Pseudomonadota; class Gammaproteobacteria; order Beggiatoales; family Beggiatoaceae; genus BB31. Next base: position 53,625 of record CAZOSP010000006.1, read on the forward strand.
TGGAAACGCCGCGAAAGTGCGCGATCTTTCTCGAAAATGCCGCGATATTCTTGATACGTGGTAGAACCAATACATTTCATATTGCCCGAAGCGAGTGCCGGTTTAATCAAATTTGACGCATCCATAGACCCGCCGGAAGCCGCGCCCGCGCCGATAATAGTATGAATTTCATCAATAAATAATATTGAGCCGGGTTCTTTGCTGAGTTGGTTCAAAATGGCTTTGAGGCGTTTTTCAAAGTCGCCGCGATATTTGGTGCCCGCCAGCAGGGATCCCATGTCCAGCGCGTAAATTACCGCATCTTGCAGTATATCGGGGACTTTTTTCTCGACAATCAGCTTGGCAAGTCCTTCGGCAATGGCGGTTTTACCTACACCCGCTTCGCCCACGTAGAGCGGATTATTTTTGCGGCGGCGACACAGCACTTGCAAAGTGCGCTCAATTTCGGCTTGGCGACCAATCAGCGGATCGATTTTGCCATTGATGGCTTGTTCATTGAGATTGATGGTGAAGGCTTCTAGCGGATTTTTCGTCGGCGCAGCATCGGCTTGCTCCGGCTGTCCTTCTTGATGGGTGGTAGCGGCTGCTTCGCTGACTTTAGTAATGCCGTGAGAAATAAAATTCACTATGTCTAAGCGCGTTACCTCTTGCTTATCGAGATAAAAAACGGCTTGTGATTCGCGCTCGCCGAAAATAGCTACCAGCACATTGGCACCGGTCACTTCTTTTTTGCCGGAAGACTGCACATGAAACACGGCACGTTGTAGGACGCGCTGAAAACCGATAGTGGGTTGCGTATCGCGCTCGTCTTTGGCGGCTAATTTGGGTGTGCTTTCATCGAGAAAAACGCTTAAATGTTGACGCAGCAGGTCAAGATTAACAGCACAGGCTTTTAATACTTGTGTAGCTGAGGCATTATCCAGCAATGCCAACAACAAATGTTCAACTGTCATAAATTCGTGACGTTTTTCACGAGCTTGTTGAAACGCTACATTAAGCGTGGCTTCGAGTTCTTTACTTAACATACAACTTATCTCCTGCGCGCCTTAAGCGGCTTCCATTGTACATAACAAGGGGTGTTCATTTTCCCTTGAATATTCATTAACTTGCGTTACTTTTGTTTCGGCTATATCGCGGCTATAAGTACCGCAAATGCCTTTCCCTTTGGTATGAATGTCGAGCATCACATGGACGGCGAGTTCGCGCTGCATATTGAAAAATTTTTCCAGCACATGCACAACGAACTCCATCGGGGTGTAATCATCATTAAGTAACACCACTTTATACAGCGGCGGCTGTTTGAGACGCGGCTGGGCTTCTTGTACTGCAATATCATCATCAAAATCTGGATCATCAATTGTGTCAGACATAGTTATCATCAAATCTTTTTTTAGCATGAGTGGTGATTTTACCACTAATGTTAAAATCTGGAAGTCTCGGTTAATTAAAGGCCTGTTCAAAGCTTGCCCGCTAAGAAAATGACAAAGGAATCAGCCATGAACCTATCGATTAAAGCAATCCTGCACTGTTTATTCATTCAAGTTTTACTACTGTACCGCCTCGCCTACGCCGAGCCTTTACAAGAAGCCATGCAGACACAGCTTGACATTCACCATAACGCAGCGGCGGCGCAGCAGCAAATTGAGCAGTTAGACGACGAGCGGCTGCGTATGCTACGAGAGTATCAGCATATCATGCGGCGCAGCGCACAGTTGCAAGCGCACAACCATAAGTTGCAACAACTGATTGATAAACAGCAAGCTGAGCAAGTGCGTTTGCAAAGTCAACGGGATGATTTAGACAGCACGCGCACCGAGCTGGCACCTTTGTTGGAACACATGTTTAGCGTATTAGATCATTTTGTGCAATTAGATTTGCCGTTTTTGCGCCAAGAACGCCAGCAGCGTTTGCAAGCTTTGCGCGAAGCTTTGGACGCGCCCGATACCAGTCTTGCGGATAAATATCAGCATCTTTGGCAGGCTTATCAGGTGGAAATGGGTTACGGATATGGATTAGAAACTTATACTAACGCGCTTGATGACGGCACGCAGGTGAATTTTTTGCGACTAGGGCGTTTGGCTTTGTATTATTTAAGTTTGGATGGCAGGCAAGCAGCATTGTGGAATGTGCAAAAGCAGGAGTGGCAATCATTGCCCATGCAGTACCATCCCGAATTAAAAACCGCCATGCGTATTGCCAAAGGACAAGCCACGCCGCGTTTGTTGAATTTGCCGTTGGCGCGCTAATGCGCTGGGAGCGGCTGACTGCCCAGTCAGCCGTTTCCTGTCAGGTTTAGCGGGTGTATCTGAACGGTTGCGCGGGCGGCGTTTATCGCGCTCACCGGCTCCCGCAGGTTCATACTCCCCAAGATCGGCAGTCCTTGCAAGGACTGCCAATCTTGTTCTTGTTGGGTCTTGTTTAAAACCCCGTGGATCAAAAATCTGCGAAATGTAGAAAAAAATAGGCGATTAGGCTAAAAAAATGCTAAATATAGTGCCATCATTGTTGATAAATATACTCTTGCGGTGAACTTTTCTAATTTTGGAGTGCTGGATCAGTAGCTTGGCAGGATTCCCCCTGAATCGAAAATCCGAAAACGTGACCGTGCAAAGTATAGATTATACCCATACCGCCAGAAACTGTATTTTTTGCTTTATCAAGTTTACTGCAAATACTTGAATTTTAAGTGCTTAATTAAAATTCTTGAGAGCAGTTTCAGGCGGGCGCAGTATAACTGGGGTAAAGAGTATTCAGAACCCTCTCTATAAAAAACAGGAGAACAATAATGGCAGAGCAATTCAGCGACAAACTAGAGAAAAATCTGGAGCAGGCGTATCACAAGATGATGACGCGGGTACAAGAGACTTTGCAGCACGCTCAACAGGACACGTTGCCGAACCTTAAAGCCCATATTGATGCGGCGGTGGATAAGGCGATTGAGTTAGAGGAACTCGGTGAGGAGGAGGCGCGTAAACTGGGGGCTTATTTACAGCGCGATGTGCAGGACGCGGCGCAGTTTTTGGTGGAAACCGGACAGGATTTGCGGGCTTGGATGCGCTTTGATTTGGATTTGATTGAGGAGCGTTTGTTAGAGGTATTTAAGGGGATGGTGGATCATACCCGCGAGGAATTGACGCGCTTGGAAATGGAGGCGCGGGCGAATACGCTGTGGCAGGCGGGCGAAACCACTGGACCGGGTGCCTTGCGCTGCGATAACTGCGGAAAGGTACAGCATTTCCGCAGTCCTACGCTGTTGCAGGATTGTCCGCGTTGTCATTGCAGTGAGTTTACGCGGGTTTGGGATGATGTGCGGGATGCCAGTAATGATGCAGAACAATCCCTACAATCAGACACATAAACATGATGAATAATAAGGGAATGTTGCCGGATAAGCTGTAGGGCGTGCCGCCATCAAAGGGCATGACTTGAGCGCGTACTACGCCTTCTTCAAATTGCGGCACTTGTGCAACAATGTTGCCGCGATCATCAATAATTGCTGACACGCCGGTGTTAGTGGCGCGCAGTAAATAACGCCCGGATTCTAACGCTCGCATCCGTGCAATTTGTAAGTGCTGATGCGGCGCGATGGAGTTGCCAAACCAGCCGTCGTTGCTGACATTGACTAATAGTGTTGCGTTTGGTAGGGCTTGGCGCATTTCATCGGGAAAGGTATCTTCGTAGCAAATCGATACGCCTATGCTATGACGCGCTACTTTGATGAGCGGTTGCTCGGCACTGCCGGCAGTAAAATCCGACATGGGAATGTGGATGAATGCTAACGCGCTTTTAAGGAGGCTGCGAAACGGCATGTATTCGCCAAAAGGCACGAGATGGCGTTTGTGGTAAAAACTGGAGGTGTCTCCGCTTAAGCCTAGTACGGCGTTGTAATAGTTGCCGGTTTGGGGGTCTTGCACGGGTACGCCGATGAGATAAGCCGTATCGTTTTCTTTAGCCTGCCGTCCTAGTGCTTCAAATAGTGGCATGGCTTCGTGGAAAAATACCGGAACGGCGGTTTCGGGCCAGATGATTAAATCTGCGTCCTGATGCTCTAGGCTGAGTTTCTGATAGGTGTCTAAAATTGACTGAGTATAGAGCGGATCAAATTTAATCTCAGGTACGCTATTGCCTTGAATGAGGGCGACATCTAGAGGATTTTCTAGCGAGCGCGTCCAGCTTACTTGGGTTAGCAAGCCGCCTAAGCCCCAGATGAGTAGCAAAACCGGTAAGGCGGGCAGGGCGCGACGACCGCCGAGCAGGGCGTAAACCAATAGGCTGGCAGAAAAAGTAACCGCCCAAGAGACGCCATAAACGCCTAAAAGCGGCGCGAGTCCGGCTAAGGGTGCGTCGAGTTGGCTGTAACCTAATGAGAGCCAAGGGAAACCGCTTAAGAACCAACTGCGAAACCACTCTAGCAATGTCCAAGCGGCGGGCAGGGCGGCGAGCAGGCGTACTTTGTTGCAGACTGGGAACACTTTGAGGATAAACCAGCCTAAAAATGCGGGATAGAGTGCCATGAGCATGACAAATAGCGCGTTGAGAATGATTGCGCCGGTCAAGTTAATACCGCCAAATTGCGCGAGGCTGATGTGTAGCCAATATACGCCAAAGCCGAACATGCCTAGCCCAAACAGCCAGCCGCGCCACAAGGCGCGTAAGGGTGAGCAAGATTTCCATAATAAAAACAGCAGGGTAATGGAAATAATGGCGAGCGGAAAAAGGTGAAAAGGGGCAAAGGCTAACACCAATAAACTGCCGGCAATAAAGGCGAATAGATCGCCCACCCAAGGGTAACATTCCAAAAAACGAAACGTGCTATCGAGAGATCGCGTTCTTAGACTTCTTTTTATACTCATAATAGGTCCTGCTTGTCATCCTCTGTCTCTTCAGTGCTGGCTTGACGTACACGCAGTAAGTGAATACGCCGCTTGGCTGCGCGTAAGACTTTGAAATGAAAACCCGCTAAAACCAGCGTTTCGCCGCGTTTCGGGACTCGTCCAAAGGCTTTGAGTAGTAACCCACCGATGGTATCAAATTCTTCGTCACTGAAGTCGGTATTGAAATGTCCGTTGAATACCTCAATCGGCGTTAAGGCACTGAGCGTATAATAGCCCTCGTCGCGGGGCTTGATATATACGGTATCATCTAAATCATGTTCGTCATCTATGTCACCAATAATCTCCTCAATGACATCTTCAATAGTGACTAAACCGGCTACGCCGCTGTATTCATCCACCACGATAGCCATGTGATTACGGCTGGTGCGAAATTCCCGCAATAAAATGTGTAAGCGTTTGCTTTCAGGGATAAAAACAGCGGGGCGTAACCAATCACGCAAATTAAATTGTTGCGCCCAATTACTGCCTTCAATGTTGCCTTGAGCATAGCAATGTAGTAAATCTTTTGCCAGCAAAATTCCCTGTACATCATCGCGGTTTTCGCCCACCACCGGAAAGCGCGAATGCCCCGACTGCACAATGGTATCCAGAAATTCATCAGGGCGTTCATTGGCATGAATGACCATCATTTGCGCACGCGGAATCATCACGTCACGCACATGGGTTTCTGCCACCTGCATCGCACCTTCCATGATTTGCAAGGCATCTAGCGTTAGCAAGTCATTTTGCCGCGCCTGCCGTAATAATTGCAGCAATTCCTGTTTGTTTTCAGGTTGCGATGTCAACCACTTACGGAAACAGCTTAACCAAGCAGGCCAAACCGTAGAATGCGGGGTGTTCATAAATTAGAGATAGGGATTAGGATGACCTAAGTGCTGTAAAATTTGAATTTCTAGGCTTTCCATTTGTTCCGCTTGAGCGTCTTCAATGTGATCGTAGCCCAATAAATGTAAGACACCATGCACCACTATGTGCGCCCAATGCGCTTGCTCAGGTTTGTCTTGTTGCTGTGCCTCGCGGGTAATCACGGGTGCGCAAATGACAATATCGCCGAGCAGCGGTAATTTCACTTGAGGCGGTGTTTCAAAGGGAAAGGATAGCACATTTGTCGCGCCTGTCTTGTGCCGCCATTTTTCATTAAGCTGTGCGCCTTCCGCCACATCAACAATGCGCACAGTCAATTGCGCGCTGTTCTGCTTATCGGCTTGGGCGTGTTGCAGTGCTGCATCGACCCAGTGTTGCAACTGCGCTTTTGTGGGTAAATGGACGGGGTCTAGGGCGTACTGCACATCAAGGTCACTCATTATTTTCTCTTGCCCGCTCTTTAGGTTTCGGCAAATTCAAAAGAATCGGCATAAAAATAGTCAGGATTTAAGCCGCGTTGTTGCACAAAACTATCCCGCGCTGAACTAATCATTATCGGCGGACCGCAACTATACACCGCATAATCACTTAAATCCGCATAATCCGCCAGCACCGCCTCATGCACAAAGCCGACACGCCCTTCCCAAGCGTCTTCAGGGCTTGGCTCAGACAACACAGGCGTGTAACTGATATGCTCGTGCGCTGCCGCCCAGCTTTGCGCCAAATCATGCAAATACAAATCTTGTTTGGCACGTACCCCCCAATACAAATGAATCGGGCGGGTCATGCCAACATGCAGGCTATGCTCAATAATCGCTTTAATCGGCGCGAAACCAGTGCCGCCTGCGACCATTAACAGCGGCGCGTCGTTGTCCTCGCGCAAGAAAAAAGTTCCCAAGGGAGCTTCAATACGCAGCAAATCCTTTTCTTTCATTTTATGGAACACCTGCGCAGTAAAATGTCCGCCTTCAACATGGCGGATATGCAGTTGCAACATCTCATCATCATGCGGCGCGTTTGCCATAGAAAAACTGCGGCGGCGACCATCGCGCAACATAAAATCCAAATATTGTCCGGCTAAAAATTGCAAACGATCTTTTTCCGGCAGCTTCAAGCCAACCAACATCACATCGTGGCTTAGTTTTTCCAGTTTAACCACGCGGCAGGGCAATTTTTTCACCTCAATTTCGCCAACCTGCTCAACTTCATGCACCGCTATCTCAACATCAGTCTTGGCTATCGCTTGGCAGAGCAATACCTCGCCCGCTGCTTCATCAATTTTTTTCAAAGCTTTCGAGCTATTGCGGTCTTCGTAACGAATCTTGCCGGACAGCAACTTAGCTACACAAGAAGCACAAACACCGTTACGACACCCATAAGGAAGCGTATGGTTGTTGCGCAAGGCAGCATCTAAAATCGTCTCATTATCCTCCGCTTGAAATGAAGCACCGCTGGATTGGATATGGATTTGAGGCATTATCACTATTCTCCTGTTCGATTTTTGTGGTCATTCCTTAAGGCTAGAAACCACTTTAAGGCAAATTTAGGCAAGGGCAGCATTTTATACCCATAATCGTCCAAACCGCATATTTTTCTTTTAACGCAGCGGGTGCAGGTTTGTAACCTGCACCCGCGAGTGCTGGGTGACTGATGTTACCCAGCGGGTGCGCGAGCGTAAACTCAACTCCCATCTAGCGGGCGCGGATTCACTGCCGCTTAGTTGCCGGTTTCGTTGCTCGGTGTCGCCATAAAGCCTTTGCGTAACTAGCCTAATTAGGCTATCTTTACGCGCTAAAAAATCATAGAGCCTGTTTTTATCCCCTGACCCGTCAAACACCGCGTTTTTTCTTTAATAAACCCTGATATACGGTAGGAGCTTCCTATGTCAAAACCCTCTTCTCTAAGTCTTGTTTTCCCTAGCTTACTCGTCTGTTTGAGTCTGTCCTTTTCGCCGTTGGCAGTCAGTGAAGAAGCCGACGTTATTGCCAACAAGCGGACACTCTTAAGCAGCAACGAATGTTCTAGCTGTATGTTGAAAGCCGCAAATCTTTATCGTGCTGATTTAATGGGTGCGCAATTAGCACACGCCAATTTATTATGGAGCAATCTTGAACGCACCCTATTAAAAGGTGTCAATCTGCACAAAGCCAATCTTGAACGCGCTCGCATGTCATATTCAAATTTCAAAGGCGCGAATTTAAGTGAAGCAATCTTAGAACGTGCCGACATGAAAGATATGAATCTAAAAGGCGCGAATTTAGCCGGCGCAAATCTCAGCGGCGCCAATCTCAGCCAGTCAAACTTAAAAGGTGCAAATTTAGCCGGTGCGAATTTAGAACGTACCAATCTTTCCGGTGTCAATTTAGAAGGCGCAAACTTAGAAAATGCTAATCTACGTTCGGCAAATTTAGAAGGTGCAAATTTAGAACGCGCCAATATGAATAACGTCACTTTGATTGCCGGCAATTTTTCCGATGCCAATTTGAAAGGTGCGCAAATGCCCAATATTTCTTTTGCACGGACTAATTTGAAAGGCGCTCAATTAGACCGTGCAAATTTAGCCAATGGTAACTTTGAACGTGCAGAATTAAAAGGCGCATCATTAGATGACAGCATTATGGAATTGTCTGAAATGCCCATCACAGTGCATGAATGTGATGATTGCAGCTTACCCGGCGCGCAATTACAATGGGCTAATTTAAGCAACGCAAATTTATACCGTGCCAATATGGAAGGCGTGAATTTAGAAGGTGCTAATTTAAGCCAAGCTAATTTAGAAGAAGTTAATCTGCGCTCGGCTAATTTGCATTGGGTTGATTTAAGTCAAGCGCGTTTATTATGGGCTGATTTATCCAAAGCAAATCTTGCCGAAGCCGTAGTAAAAAGTGCCATCTTAGAGGGAGCGGTATTAGAAGATGTCGCTTTACAAGGCACAGAACTTAAAACAGCTCAACTTCATGGTGCTGTATTAGATGCCGATGTTTTAACTGACACTGCCGCCACCATACAGCAGTAAGCATGGAAATGTAAGAGGTATGAAGAAATGTTAAATACAGTGATGAAAAACACTATGGTTATTTTATGCGTCTCGGTTTTATGCAGTTCAATCAGCATGGCTGATGAACGCCATCGTAATGTTGAGAAGTTATTAAAAAGCAATGAATGTCCCGCTTGTCAAATGGACGGCGTATGGCTATACCGCGCTAATATTGCCGGTTCAACGCTGATGAAAACCATACTCAATGGTGCTAACTTAGAACGCGCCAATATTGAACGTGCTAATCTCGAAGGTGCGCAGTTAAATGGCGCAAACCTAGAACGCAGCAAAATGCAAGGTATCAATTTAAGCGGTAGCAGCCTCAATGGCGCGAACTTAGAAGAAACTGTTTTGCAGCGAGCCAACCTAGAAGGCGCGACCTTGCAAGGTGCTAATTTAGAAAATGCCAATTTAAGCGGGGCTAATTTACGCG
>CAZOSP010000007.1:0-2346 GCA_964582525.1 uncultured Thiomargarita sp.
CGGTGCTGCTACTGGGCAGCAGCCTCAATCTAACCGCGCAAGCTGCCGCCACCTACCGCACCGACAACGGGACATTATTCATCCCAGCGGTTAATGTTGACGGTGGTGATACGGCATTCAGCGTCACCCTACAACAAGCCGCAGGCAACTCGCCGCAAATAGGCGACCAACTGTCCGTGCAAGGCGTTGCCCCCAGTGCCAACGCCGGCTTGCTAGACAGTACCTTCTATTCCGATACCCACCTCGCCTACCTCCCCGAAGTGTTACTGACCACCGCGCAAGGCGTGTTCAATTACCGCATGTTGCTTAAATATTTGCCCGACAACGGCAACTTAGCAATCGTCAGCTTTGCCGAAAACGGCGCGGCAGCCTACCACCCCAACAGCGGTGAACTTTATATTCCGGTGGTGGACATCAACCAGGGACTCAGCACCGTCACCGTACTGCTAAAACGTAGCGACGGCAAGGGCGGCTTACTGCAAGAAGGCGACGAATTTACCCTGCTTGCCGATGCGGGCATCTCCGCCGACGTATTTGATAGTGCTTACGATGGCAACAGCGACTCGGTTTACGTTGGGCAGGTACTCATCAACGACAACGGACGGGTACTCAACTACCGCATCCGTTTGCAAGGCAGTTGGCAACCCGGCGACACGGTGTGGCGCGGCAAAATCGTCAGCATGGCACTCAATGGCGCAGACGGCATTCCCGGTCCCCGAGGCGAAAAGGGTGACAAAGGCGAAAAGGGTGACAAGGGTGACAAGGGTGACAAGGGCGAAGCAGGTGCGCCAGGACTGGCAGGCATTAACGGGCTTGACGGCAAAACCCTACACAACGGCAGTGGCACACCCGCCAACAGCCTCGGCAAAGACGGTGATTTTTACATTGACACCGCCGCCAAACAAATATATGGACCCAAAGCCAACGGTATCTGGTCCGTAGGTGTGGTTTTAGTCGGACCCGCAGGTGCGCCCGGTGCAACAGGACCCGCAGGTGCGACTGGCGCAACGGGACCCGCGGGTGCGACTGGAGCGGCAGGACCTGTGGGCGCGACCGGCGCAATGGGACCGGCAGGCGCGGCAGGCGCAGACGGCAAAACCGTGCTAAACGGCACCGGCGCACCCCCAGTCGCAACCGGCGTGGACGGTGATTTTTATATCGACACCGCCGCCAATACCATTTATGGACCTAAAACCGCAGGCGCATGGGGAAGTTCGACTAGCTTAGTCGGTCCCACAGGCGCGACTGGGGCGGCGGGACCCGCGGGCGTAGCAGGCGCAACGGGTTCTACAGGCGCGACAGGACCGACGGGTGCAACTGGCGCAACTGGCGCAACCGGTGCGACTGGGGCAGCGGGCATCAATGGCAACGACGGACTCAATGTGTTAGTCACCAGCACCGCCGAAGTAGCGGGCGCGAATTGCGCCACGGGTGGGCAGAAAGTTGACAGCGGTCAAGACGACAACGCCGATGGCACCTTAGCAGCAGGCGAAGTGGATAACACCAGCTATGTCTGCAACGGTTTGGCAGGCACCAGTGCTTGGGTAGATGCTGCGGGCGTGACCACCGCCAGCGACAACGTGGTGATTAACGGCAACACCACCTTGGGCGATGCAGCAACCGACACCATCACCGTCAACGGCACGCTGCAAGGCGCGTCTCCGCTGATTTTAGACGGCGCAACTGCCGATGCCAATGCCACCACGCTGGCAGTCACCGACCCCACTGCGGCAAATACCATTACCTTCCCAGATGCCAGCGGCACAGTGCTGTTAACAGATGGCAGCAATAATTTCTCTGCTGGCACAATTAGCGCAGATTTAACCGGTAATGCCAGTACCGCGACAGCCTTAGCGGCTAATGGCAGCAATTGCACCGCCGGAAATTATCCTTTAGGCGTGGATGCCAGCGGTGCTGTTGAAGGCTGTACTCCAGCAGGCGCGGGCGACTTCACCGATGTCAACGCTGGCACGGGTTTGAGCGTGAGTGCAGGCAGCGCAGCAGGTCCGAGCGTGACTTTAGCACTTACCAATACCGGTGTCACAGCAGGCAGCTACACCGTTGCCAACGTCACGGTGGACGCACAAGGTCGCATCACAACGGCGGCAAACGGCAGCGTCACCGAAACCGACCCGCAAGTGGGGACTTTGACCGCCAGCAACTGGTGCACAAGCAATGCAGGCGGCACCGCGATTGACTGTACCCAAACCGCCCCAGCAGCAGGCTGGGCTTTAACCGGCAACGCCAGCGGTGCAACTGATTTCATCGGCACGACCGACAACACCAACCCTTTGATTTTCAAGGTCAACAGTGAGCAAGCCTTGCGCATTGAACCTAATACCACCT
>CAZOSP010000007.1:2446-15237 GCA_964582525.1 uncultured Thiomargarita sp.
CTCGGGCGGGGTGGTTAACACCGCATCTGGCATTTATTCCACCGTCTCGGGCGGGGGGGGTAACACCGCATCTGGCGTTTATTCCACCGTCTCGGGCGGGGCGAATAACACCGCATCTGGCACTTATTCCACCGTCTCGGGCGGGTATTTAAACAGCGCCGCCGGAGATTACAGCTTCGCCGCTGGACGACGCGCCAAGATTGATGCCGCGCACGACGGTTCATTCTTATTTGCTGACCAAACCAATGCCGATTTCAACTCCGCCGCCGCCAATGAGTTTGCCGTGCGGGCGGGCGGCGGGGTGCGGTTTGCCAATAGCGGGGGAACCAATAAATTCATCTTCAATACAGCGACAGGTGTAGGCACTGCAACCACTTGGACAGCCACCAGCGACCGCAACGCCAAGGAAAACTTCGCACCAGTGAATAACCAAGAGGTACTGGAAAAAGTCGCTGCCCTGCCGATAGAAACTTGGAACTACAAAACCCAAGACGACAGCATCCGCCACATCGGACCCATGGCGCAAGACTTCCGCGCTGCCTTTGGCTTGGGCGAGGATGACAAAACTATCAGCACGGTGGACCCCGACGGCGTGGCATTGGCAGCGATTCAGGGCTTGCATCAGTTGGTGCAAGCGCAGCAGGCGTTGCTGGCGCAACAGCAGGCGGAAATCGCCGCGTTGAAAGCCCATAACCAGCAAGTGATGGAACGCTTGCAACAAGTGGAGGCGCGGTTTATCACGGCACAGAAGTAAGCGGAGTAGCCCACCCTTTCAATATCTTGATGGTGGGCTACATGGCTTATAGACAAGTCTAATGAGGAAATAACATGTCATCCACAATTCACCATCGACCATCCGCCAAGCCTAAAGCTTGGGTACGGTGCGCTGTTACTCGATTAGCCGCCGTGCTGTTGTTGTCCCTGCCGTTTCATTTAGCACAGGCTGCCGATACGGTCTATGCGGCAACCAAGGGCTTATCCATTTCCAGCGACGGCGGGGCAACTTTTAGCACTATACGGCGGGCGGTCACTTTTTCCGATTTTGGTATGCCAAGTCTGTAGCTTGGCAGGTATGCGTATTAAATACCCCTGAGCATTGAAATCAACCTGCGCGTCCTTATTGTCTCTAGCATTATTTTGCTTTTCTATCCCGTCACAACAAGGATTTACAACATGGCTGAACTCAACGAAGACATCATCAAAGGCGCGATTAAAGCGTATATCGATCCTTATTTGCAGCAGGATTTGGTGTCTGCCAAGATGGTTAAAAATATCGCCATTGACGGTGGCAAGGTCACTGTCGATATGACGTTTGGCTTCCCGCTGGGCGACTACCAAACGATCTTAAACGATACTCTCAGCAGCAACATCGCCGCGCTTGAGGGTGTGGCTGATGTGGTGCTAAACATTGAGACTAAAATTGCCTCCCACGCCGCGCAAAAAGGGGTTAAACACATTGAGGGCGTGAGAAACATCATCGCCGTCGCCTCTGGCAAAGGCGGTGTGGGTAAATCCACTGTGTCAGTCAACTTGGCATTAGCCCTGTCTGCGTCGGGGGCGAAAGTCGGCATGTTGGACGCGGATATTTATGGTCCTAGCCAGCCACTGATGCTGGGCGTGAAAGGGCAGCCCAGCTCAGAAGACGGGCAATCCTTGCAGCCAATGATGAGCTATGACATTCAGTCTATGTCTATCGGTTATTTGGTGGCAGAAGAAACGCCGATGATTTGGCGCGGTCCGATGGTCACGCAAGCCCTTGAGCAACTGTTGCGTGATACTAAATGGAGCGATTTGGATTATCTGATTATCGATATGCCGCCTGGCACCGGCGACACGCAATTGACGCTGGCACAAAAAATCCCCGTCAGCGGCGCCATCATTGTCACCACGCCACAAGATATTTCCTTGCTGGATGCGCGTAAAGGCTTGAAAATGTTTGAGAAAGTTCAAGTGCCAGTGCTGGGCGTGGTGGAAAATATGAGCATCCATATTTGTAGCAACTGCGGACATGAAGAACATATTTTCGGGCAGGGCGGCGGTGCGCGTTTAGCCGACGAGCAAGCGGTGGATTTCTTGGGTTCGCTGCCATTAGATAAGCGCATCCGCGAAGATGCGGATTCGGGTAAACCTACGGTGGTGGCTGATCCCGATGGGCGTATCACGCAAATGTACAAAGACATCGCCCTTCGTGCGGCGGCGAAATTATCGCTGAAAGCCAAAGATTACAGCACCAAGTTCCCCAATATTAAAATTGTTGGCTAACAAAAACGGCGCATCACGCGCCGTTTTTTTGCCAACGCCCTCCCAACCCCGCCCGCATGGGCGCGTAGCAACAGCGGTGTTGTTGCTGGGAGTGGCTGTGACTGTAAAGCTCAGCCGCTTAAAATCGCCTACGGCGATTTGGCTAAGCTGGAGCTTAGCCACTCCCAGCAGCCTAAGCTGGAGCTTAGCCACTCCCAGCACGCCTCTTAAGAACCTTACATGGATGAATTGACCCAACTTCGTCAACTGCTGCTAGAAGAAGAACAAACGCGACTCGATAAGCTCGACCAACGCCTAGACGATCCCCAGCAGCGTTCACGGGAAACCGCGCAGGTGCTGCCGCAGGCGATTAACTTATTAGCCAAGCAGCAACCCGCACATTTGCAAAAAGCCCTGCAAAGCTCGGTAGAAAACTGCGTTGAAAGCTCATTCCAAAATGATCCCCAGAAATTTGCTAAACCGCTGCTGAATGCTATGTCACAACCTCTGCGCAAAGCGATTGCGGATTCCTTTAAGTCGATCCGCGAATTTGTACAAGCCAATCAGGCACAAATCAACGTGCTGGATAAGCGGGTACAGCGTCTCGAACAACGCGATTGGGATGCCTTGCTGAAAAAATTGGAACGCCAAGAAAAAATCGTCGTCACGCGCCTCACGCAATTTGAAACCGATATGTACGACATGGACAAGCGCACCTCAGAGCTTGCGCATATCCTGCCCGTCGCCATCCGCAAAGCCAGTGAAGCGCAAGCCCAGCAGCTCGCCACCAGCAGCAAAATGGACAAGCTGCAAGATAAACTGCATATTGATGTGGAAGAGCTGAGTGCTTCTCTCAAGGGTCCGGTTGAACAATCTTTGCGCCAATCCATCAGCGAAGACCCGCACAGCTTGGCAAACGCGCTGTTTCCCATCATGGGACCGGCGATCCGCAAATCTATAAACGAATCCATTAAAGGCTTAGTCAATAACATTAATCGCACTGTCGAGCGCAGTTTATCGGCGCAAGGCATGGCGTGGCGTTTGGAAGCCCTGCGCACGGGTCGCCCGTTTACTGAAATCGTTCTGCAAAAAACCCTTGTCTATCGCGTTGAACAGGTGTTTTTAATCCACCGTAACAGCGGCTTGCTGATGCAGCATTTGCACCTAGAGGGCATTGAAATGGGCGATAGCGATGCGGTATCGGCGATGCTGACGGCTATTCAAGATTTTATCCGCGACTCCTTTTCTACTTCCAAAAAAGAAGAACTCGACAGCGTTGACATGGGCGATTTTACCGTCTGGCTAGAGCGCGGTCCTTATGCGGTGCTGGCGTGCGTGATGCGCGGCACCGCGCCCTATGCGTTTCGCGGCACTATGCGCGCCTTGCTAGAACTCATGCACGCCCGTTATGGGCAAGCTTTAGAACACTTTGACGGCGACACCAGCAGCTTAGACGTATGCCGCCCGCTACTGCAAAAAGCCATACAGGTGGAAGAAGTAGAAGCTGAAACCGATCAGAAAAAACGCCGCTTTTCGCCCACTTTGCTAGTGTCGTTATTGTTAGTATTAGGTCTTATCGGTTGGTTGGGCTATGAAAAATGGCAGGCACAGGTATTACAACAACAGGTTGAACACTATTTACACGCTTTAGCGCGAGAACCCGGCATCATTGTCACCCACACCCGCTATGACAAAAAACAGCTATATCTGCGTGGCTTGCGTGATCCGTTAGCGCGTACCCATACGGACATCGCCCAAGACAGCGGATTCAGCGCACTAGACATCATTACCGATTGGCAAGCTTACCAAGCTATGTCTGCGGAATTTGTCGAACAACGCCTGCATCAACAAGCTGGACGCTGGCTGCAAGCTCCCGACAGCGTTGCCGTGCAATGGCAAGGCAGCAAGCTGATCCTTGGCGGATATGCGGATAAAGACTGGATCACGCGCATCAAAAACGACGCGCCCATGCTGCTGGGTTTAACCGAACTAGACATCAGCAAGCTGGTCGAAAACGATGCCTATTGGCGACAAACCCAAGCGCAATTTGACGAATTGCTAAAAACCCTCAACAACACCCCCGGCATTATTGTTGTCTCCTCTGGTATAGAAAATAATCAACGCTTTATCAATGGAATGCGCGATCCACTGGCAGCCGACCCGCAGCACATCGCCGAACAAATGCAGATGAACAATGTTGTCATGCAGTGGCGCAATTACCAAGATTTAACCCCCGAATTTGTGCGCCAGCGGGTTGCCGAATACCTCGCGCCAGTGCCCGCCACGGTTAAATACCACATTGAAGGCAATCGGCTGCGTCTCAGCGGACACGCGCCGCAAGACTGGCTAGACAAAGCCCTGCGCGTCACCAGCGTAGCCGGCATCAACCAAGTCGATGCCCGTCAACTGAAAGACACAGACGCGCTATTACTGGCACAAGCACAAGCACAACTAACCCCTCCGTACGGCGTAAAACTCAGCGTCAAACAGGGGCGTTTAAGCGTATCAGGCACCGCAGAACAGGCTTGGATTGAAGAAGTATTAACGCCCACCAAGATTGAAGGCATCCGGCACATCCAAGCCGACACGCTGCAAAGTCAGGATGAACTATTGTTGGTAAAAGCGCGGGCTGTTTTGGACATTCCCGCCGACGTACAACTGCAAATCCATCGCCGCGTATTAAGCCTCAGCGGACCAGCCAGTCTGCCCGACATCGCACAACTGCTGGCAGCGGTCAACACCTTAGAGGGCATCACCGCGATTGACAGCAGCGGCTTACAGGACCAGGACGCACCGCGCCGCCAAGCCTTACAAGCCCAGATCAACGGGGCCCACTTGCTGTTTTCTGACAATACTGATTTAAGCCAAGGACAACAACGTGCGATGGCGCGACTGGCAGAAAAACTTCGCGAACTCGCCTCATTAAATGCCGGACTCACGCCGCCGCTTCGGGTTGCCCTGATCGGGCATACCGATGGACTCGGCTCACAGGAAAACAACCAAGCCCTTAGCCAAGCCCGCGCCGAGGCGGTGCGACAACGTCTCATCGCGCTGGGCGTACCGGCAGACCTGTTATTGATACAAATGCCGGAAAAAATCCGGTTCGGTGAGCGTCGTGCGAATTTAGCGCAGCGCAAGGTAGAACTGGGAGTGCTAATCTCCAGATTAGCACCGCCGCCGTAGGCGGCGCGAAACGGCTACGCCGTTTGGGCTAAGTCTTACGATTAGCTCTCCCATAGAAGACAAGCTAAACGCATACAAGAAACCTTAGAAACGCTTTATAAAGGTATTGGTGGTGAATATTACTGGGGCGATGAAGCTTGGAATTATATGGCAATAAAAACAGATGTCCCGTTAAAATTAATACTTGAAAACATTGCGCAAGAAAACCAAGCAAAACTTGAAATACCATGAAAAATTTAATTCATATTGGCGACTGCTTAGAGATTATGCGTCAAATAGAAAACAATTCAATTGACCTTATTTATCTTGATCCCCCCTTTTTTACCGAAAAAACACATCGCCTAAAAAATAGACAACGGACGCAAGAATTTAGTTTTGACGATATTTGGAATACTGATATTGCTTATAGCCAATTTCTCTTTTCTCGTATCCTTGCAATGCAACCCTTGTTAAAAAACACAGGTTCTATTTTTGTGCATTGCGACAAAACGGCAAACCATATCGTGCGGGCTATTCTCGATAACGTATTTGGCAGGGACAATTTTAGATCAGAAATTATTTGGAGCTACAAACGCTGGTCAAATGCTCAAAAGGGTTTAATGCCCAGTCATCAAACCATTTATTTTTATTCACAATCGGCTGATTTTAAGTTCAACAAGCTTTATACCGCTTACTCTGAAACTACCAATATTGATCAAATTTTACAAAATAGAACACGAGATGCACATAATAAATCCATTTATGCAATAGATGAAAAAGGACAGTTTAAGCACGGCAAAGCTAAACAAGGTGTTCCACTCAATGATGTTTGGCAAATTCCTTTTCTAAATCCGAAAGCAACAGAACGCACAGGTTATCCCACACAAAAACCGCTTTTGCTGCTGGAAAAAATTATTCAATTAGTCACTGATGCAGATGATATTGTGCTTGATCCCTTTTGTGGAAGCGGAACAACTTGCGTTGCCGCTAAGTTGCTCAAGCGACACTATATTGGCATTGATATATCTAAAGATGCAGTAGAACTCAGCAAGCAAAGAGTAGTAAAGCCGATTAAAAGCGACTCACAATTATTAAAAAATGGTAGAGCATCTTACATCAATGCCGATCTGCACGCGCTGTCTTTATTACATGGTATCGCCTTTAATCCCGTACACAGAAACAAGGGGATTGATGCGATTCTTGTCGAGCAGCATGAAAATACACCTGTGTTAGTGCGCGTACAAAGAAGCAATGAAAGCCTATCTGAAGCAGCCACTTATTTATTGAAAGCCAAAAAAATTAAACAAGCCAAACAAGTTATTCTGATTCAAACTCAAGACAATGATTTGTTTGATGAGGTCATTAATAACGAGGGTTTAATTATTCTACAATCCCCCGCATTACAAATAACCCATCTACTAAAAAAAGAACATACTCGCCGCTCAAGCTTTGCCAGCTTGAGCGACACCTTTTGAGTGGCTTGAGCCTTATCGTTAGCCGCTCCCAGTAACCGTCAGCCACTCTCAATGGAGAACTTATGAGTGAACCCTGTGTGGTGATTTTTCATCAAAATACTTGGCAAAATCGCCTATTTACTTACTTTTCCGCCACTCGCCCCGGATTTTTCTCCGCTTCGGTGTTGGTCGTCATTGCCGCCTTAGCCTTGGCTTGGCATCTAACCGGCACGTTAAAAATCGATTTAGCCTTCTTAACCGTGCTGGCGATAATGTGTTTTCATGCGGGCGCGAATGTGCTGAATGATTATTATGATTTGCCGAGTGATAATGCCAACCAACAGCGTATTTATCCTTTTTCGGGGGGCAGTCGCTTTATACAGAATCAGGTCTTAAGCCGTACTGAAACTTTTCGCTTGGGGGCGACTTTGCTGGCGATTGGGACTGCGCTGGGGGTGTGGATGATCGCCCTAAGCAGCCTAGATTTACTGTGGTTTGGCTTGCTGGGCGTGCTGCTTGCGGTGTTTTATTCCGCACCGCCTTGTTTAGCCTGTCGGGGTTTGGGTGATGTCACTATTGCCATTACTTTTGGAGTATTGCCAGTCACCGGTACGGTGTGGCTGCAAGTGGACGCAATCCCTGTTGAGGCTTGGTGGCTTGGCGTTATTGTGGGTATTTTTACTGCGGCAATTTTATGGATTAATTCTATTCCCGATATTGAGGCTGATCGGCGCGCCGCTAAATACACCCTGCCGGTGCGTTTGGGCGCGAAACGTGCGCCTTACGGGCTGGCGATTTTATTGCTGGCGGGTTTTGCCATGCTGGCTTACGCGCCCCTGCCAAGCGGAATGCGCTGGGCTTTGCTGGCTATGCTGCCAGCTTTTTTGGCATTGCGAAACGCCCTGCACGGACGCTTGTTGCCCGCTATTATGCAGGTGTTATTGACACATGCCTTAGTGTGTATTCTGCTGACTATTGGCGCGCTGTTGTCTTAACTAAGGTTAAGCACAAACGCAGCAACCGCGCAACAACAGTCATTTATCCTGCGCAAACCCCCTAGGCTTTTGAAACTAGGGGGTTTTTCTGTGGCTTTGTGTGGCACAGCAACGACTTTAGTCGTTACAATCTCCCTCAGTGCTGTTACCATGATCGCTTCATTCACTCATTCACTTTATTCAATACAAACATTATGGCTCAATACATTTACACCATGAATCGGGTTGGCAAAATTGTGCCGCCCAAACGCGAAATCCTCAAAAACATCTCCTTATCCTTTTTCCCCGGCGCGAAAATCGGCGTACTCGGCTTAAACGGTTCAGGAAAATCCAGCTTGCTGCGCATTATGGCAGGCGTGGACAAAGAATATAACGGCGAAGCGCGTCCGCAAGCGGGTATTAAAGTCGGCTACTTGTCGCAAGAACCGCAGCTCAACCCCGACAAAAACGTGCGCGGCAATGTTGAAGAAGCGGTGCAGCCAATTAAAGACGCGCTGACGCGGCTGGATGCGGTGTACGCCGCCTATGCCGAAGCTGACGCGGATTTTGACGCGCTGGCGAAAGAACAAGGCGAATTGGAAAACCTGATTCAAGCCAGCGACGGGCATAATCTGGATCGCACCCTAGAAATCGCCGCCGACGCGCTGCGTTTGCCAGCATGGGAAGCGGATGTCAACAAGCTATCCGGCGGCGAAAAACGCCGCGTTGCCCTGTGTCGCCTGTTGCTGTCCAAGCCCGACATGCTGCTGCTGGACGAGCCGACCAACCATCTCGACGCAGAATCCGTCGCTTGGCTAGAGCGTTTTCTGCTCGAATACTCCGGCACTGTGGTGGCTGTCACCCATGATCGCTACTTCCTTGATAACGTCGCCGGCTGGATTTTAGAACTGGATCGCGGTCAAGGCATTCCTTGGGAAGGCAATTATTCCTCTTGGTTAGAACAGAAAGAAAAACGCCTAGAAATGGAAGAAAAACAAGAATCTGCGCGACAACGGGCGATGAAAGCTGAACTCGAATGGGTACGCAGCAATCCCAAAGGTCGCCATGCCAAGAGCAAGGCGCGGCTGGCGAAATTCGACGAACTTGCCAACCAAGACATTGAAGAACGCAACGAAACTCAAGAAATTTACATCCCGCCCGGTCCGCGCTTAGGCGATTTAGTCATTGAAGCAACGAATCTGCGCAAAGGCTTTGGCGAGCGTTTATTGGTAGAAGATTTAAGTTTTAACCTGCCGCCAGGCGGCATTGTTGGCGTGATTGGTCCTAACGGCGCGGGTAAAACCACACTATTTCGCATGTTAGCCGGACAAGAACAACCTGACAGCGGCACTTTACGCTTTGGTCCCACTGTGGATTTAGCTTACGTGGATCAATCCCGCGACAGTTTGGACGGCAGCAAAACCGTGTGGGAAGAAATTTCTGACGGGCATGACATTATTGAAGTGGGCAAATATCAAACGCCGTCGAGAGCTTATGTGGGACGTTTTAATTTCAAAGGATCGGATCAGCAAAAACGAGTGAAAGACTTGTCGGGCGGTGAGCGCAACCGTGTGCATTTGGCTAAGTTATTGAAAAGCGGCGGCAATGTCTTGCTGCTCGACGAACCCACCAATGATTTAGACGTGGAAACCTTGCGGGCGTTAGAAGAAGCGTTGCTTGAATTTCCCGGCTGCGCGGTGGTGATTTCGCATGATCGCTGGTTCTTAGACCGCATCGCCACTCACATGTTAGCCTTTGAAGGCGATTCGCAAGTGGTCTGGTTTGAAGGCAATTACGCCGATTACGAAGCGGATCGCCATCGCCGTTTAGGTAAAGAAGCAGACGCGCCGCATCGGATTAAATATCGGCGTTTGAAAGATTAAGAGTCCTACAGGTGCGCATTATTGTTGATACCCATGTCTTTGTGGGTGCTTGCATGGGAACAGGTATATGGGAGTGCTGGGAATGCTGGGAGTGCTAATCTCCAGATTAGCACCGCCGCCGTAGGCGGCGCGAAACGGCTATGCCGTTTGAGCTAAGTCTTACGATTAGCGCCGCCGCCGTAGGCGGCGCGAAACGGCTACGCCGTTTGAGCTAAGTCTTACGATTAGCTCTCCCAAACTAGAAGAAAAAATCACTAAGGCTTATCAAACAGCTTTACGCAAAGCTTGCAATGAAACGGGTTTACCCGCTTCCCATTTTCCGCAAAATTGTCCCTATATTTTAGAACAAATATTAGATGAAAACTTTTATCCTAATGCAGAAATGATATAAATCATGAATCATTCTCAAGACCATAGTAAAGATGATGATTATGGATGTTATGAACTGAATCTTGTTTTAGAAAATGCTGAACCTATCAATCTTCTTTTTAGTCAGGCAGGCGTAGCCTCGCGGGCGTTTTATTTTTCAACTCGTATTTTTGCAATTAACCCCCTTATGTTCGCAACAAAATCATGCCTAAAAAACGCGCTCCCAACCTAGAAAACGCTTTAGAAGAACTGGAAATGCTCGTGGTGCAGCTTGAGCGGGGCGATACCAGTCTCGAAGAAGCCCTTAAATTATTTGAAAAAGGGGTCAGTTTAAGCCGTCATTGTCAGCAGGCTTTGCAAGAAGCAGAGCAAAAAGTCGATATATTGATGGGAGAAAAAGTCGAACCTTTCCCACTTCCCGCATCTCAGCATGACAAGCAAGAACTGCCCACAGAGGATACAGACGATGCCATTAAAAACCTTGATGACTAACTACCAGCAGCGTGTAGAAGCGCAATTAGACGGCTTTTTACCCAGCCCCAATATCCTCCCATCCACTTTGCACGAAGCCATGCGTTATGTAGTATTAGGCGGCGGTAAACGGGTGCGCCCACTGTTAGTCTATTTAACCGGACAGGCACTGAATACCCCTGCCGAGTGTCTCGACGCACCCGCCTGTGCGGTAGAATGTATCCATGCCTACTCATTAGTGCATGACGATTTGCCCTGCATGGACAACGATGACTGGCGACGCGGCAAGCCCACTTGTCACATTATCTACGGCGACGCGCTGGCAACCCTGGCGGGCGACGCGCTGCAAACCCTGGCGTTTCAGGTATTGGCAAAATATGCCGATGCGCGTATTGCCGCCGAACAGCGTTTGCAGATGCTAGATATTCTCGCCACTGCCAGCAGCTCCCGCGGCATGGTTGGCGGACAAGTGATTGACCTGCAAGCCGTTGGCAAGGCACTTAATTTGACCGAATTAGAAAACATGCACATCCATAAAACCGGCGCGTTGATTTCTGCCAGCGTCACACTCGGCGCACTGGCAAGCCCTGCTTTACCTGATGAAGCGGTGCTGGACAAGCTAGGACATTATGCCAAGTGCATTGGGCTGGCGTTTCAGGTACAAGACGATATTCTCGATGTCGAAGCCGACAGCCAAACGTTGGGCAAAACCTGCGGCGCGGATCAGGCTTTGAATAAACCCACTTATCCGTCCTTATTAGGTTTAAGCGGTGCAAAGCAAAAGGCAAACGAACTCTTAGAGCAGGCATTAGACAGCCTGCAAGACTTTGATCAACAAGCCGATCCCTTGCGTTGGCTGGCAACTTATATTGTCACTAGAAGCCATTAATCCGTCACTTTCATGCCTGTGCCAAAAAATAGCCTCACAACCCGCATAAACGCTAAACAGAGAGAAACACCTTGACTACCCTCAGTATCATCGGCGGGCGCGTGATTGATTCCGCCCGCCAACAAGACCAGATACAAGACATTCACATCGCCAATGGTCACATTATCGCCTTTGGGCAGCCTCCCGAAGGCTTTGATTCAAAACGTAAAATTGATGCAAGCGGGCGCATTGTCTGTGCCGGTTTAGTCGATTTAGCAGTACGCCTGCGCGAACCGGGCGCGGAACACAAAGCCACCATCGTCAGCGAAACCCGCGCCGCCGCCTGCAATGGCATCACCACCTTAAGCTGCCCACCCGACACCCACCCCGTCATCGACACGCCCGCGGTTGCCGAACTCTTGCAACAACGCGCTGAAGCCAGCGGCATGAGCCACGTTTTACCCTTAGCCGCCTTGACGCAAGGCTTACAAGGCGAACACCTCGCCGAAATGGCGGACATGAAAGAAGCGGGCTGCGTGGGCGTAAGCAACGCTTGGCAGCCAGTCAACAACACCCGCGTGTTGCGCAACGCCTTCGATTACGCCGCCAGTTGCGACATGACCGTATTTATTCAGGCGCAAGACGCTTGGTTAGGCAGAGGCGGCTGCGCACACGAAGGCGCGATCAGCACCCGTTTAGGCTTACCCGGCATCCCCGAAAGTGCCGAAACCATTGAAGTCGCACGGCAATTATTGCTGATTGAACAAACCGGCGCAAAAGCGCATTTTGGGCGATTATCGACCGCCAAAGCCGTCGAAATGATCCGCGCAGCACAAGCCAAAGGGCTGCCCGTCACCGCCGATGTTAGTGCCCATCAACTGTTTTTAACCGTCATAGACATCGCTGATTATCAGGCGCAATGCCATGTGTTTCCGCCGTTGCGCACTCAGCGCGACCGCGATGCGCTACGCCAAGGCGTACTAGACGGCACCATTAGTGCGATTTGTTCCGACCATCAGCCGCACGACCCCGATGCCAAGCTCGCCCCCTTTGGCGACACCGAACCCGGCATTTCCGCACTAGACAGCTTTCTACCGCTGTGTTTGCGCGTCGGGCGCGAACTCAACATGCCGCTGCTCGATGTGCTGGCACGCATCACTGACCAGCCTGCCGCTATTCTCGACGCGCAACACGGGCGTTTACAAGTAGGAATGCCCGCCGATATTTGCATTTTCGATCCTGATTTAGAATGGGTACTCACCCCCGAAACCATGTACTGCCACCGCCACAACACGCCGTTTCAAAATTGGCTCATGCAAGGGCGCACTGTGTGTACGTTGCTCAGCGGGCGCGTGGCGTTTGAGGCGGG
>CAZOSP010000007.1:15337-58518 GCA_964582525.1 uncultured Thiomargarita sp.
GTGAGTTGTAGGGTTTGCGCCGCATCTTTTCGCGGCGCGAACGCGGAGATGGCTGATGATTTCTGTGAAAGCGAGACGCAGTAAAAGCCGGTGAGGCGGGGTGAGTTGTAGGGTTTGCGCCGCATCTTTTCGCGGCGCGAACGCGGAGATGGCTGTTTTGATGATTTCTGTGAAAGCGGGACGCAGCAAAAGCGGGTCTATTTCATCGCAAACCTCGCGTAATGTGGTATCACAGGGCGCTTTCAGCACACCGAACAAAGTGCGTAAATTGTGTTTTATACGCTGTTTATTTTTATTTTTGTTAAATTGTAGTAAAGATAGATACTTTAGTGAAAACACGGCAAACCCGGACATCAGCACGTCAGTCATTGAATATACAAGGTTTCCGACGCGATGTTCGGGTATTTTTTCCACCTTGATTTGAATTATTTTTAGTATTTTACAATAATTTAGTCACTTTGACAGGGCTGCCTGTTAATGTTATGTGTTCTACTCCTGCATTGGGTGGTTGTGAGTTAGTGCAGTTCAGTATAGCACCGGTATCGTTTTTCAGAATTTTCAGATTATTTACATTTGTTCCGAGCAGAGTGGTGTTTCGCAGCAAACAGCACCACCGCGTAACGTGAGCCTATAAAAAAGCTAAAGCGGACGCTTTAGCCCTCAAGCAAGGAGGCACTATGCCCTACGACAAAATCCAAATTCCAGCGGAAGCGGTTGCCATTACAGCCAATCCCGATTTTAGCCTCAATGTGCCGGATAATCCCATCATCCCCTTCATTGAAGGTGACGGTATCGGCATTGATGTCACGCCCGTGATGCGCCGCGTGGTCGATGCAGCGATTAAAAAAGCTTATGGCGGCAAACGCCGCATCGGCTGGATGGAAATCTATGCCGGCGAAAAAGCCGTCAAACTCTACGGCGGCGAATCCTGGCTGCCCGATGAAACCCTTGAAGCCATGCGCAAATACATCGTCAGCATCAAAGGACCGCTGACCACACCGGTGGGCGGCGGCATTCGCTCACTGAATGTCAGCATTCGCCAACAAATGGACTTATACGCCTGTGTGCGCCCGATTCGCTATTTTCCCGGCACCCCCTCGCCGCTGAAAGATTCCGGGCTGACGGATATGGTAATTTTCCGCGAAAACACCGAAGACATTTACGCCGGCATTGAATGGGAAGCACTCAGCGAAGACGCGAAAAAAGTCATTCATTTCTTACAAAAAGACATGGGCGTGACGCAAATTCGCTTCCCCAGCACCTCCGGCATCGGCATCAAACCGGTCTCCCGCGAAGGCTCAAAGCGGTTGATTCTAAAAGCTATTCAATACGCCGTTGACAATGATCGCCGCTCAGTGACCTTGGTTCACAAGGGCAATATTATGAAATTTACCGAAGGCGCGTTTCGTACTTGGGGCTATGAACTTGCCAAAGCACGTTTTGGCGCGGTAGAAATTGATGGCGGACCCTGGTGTCGATTAAAAAACCCTAACACCGGTCACGACATCATTATCAAAGACGTGATTGCCGATAACTTCTTACAACAAATTTTGCTGCGCCCGGATGATTATGATGTCATCGCCACTCTCAATCTTAACGGCGACTATATTTCCGACGCACTTGCCGCGCAAGTGGGCGGCATCGGCATCGCGCCCGGTGCCAACATCGCCGACAGCGTTGCAGTGTTTGAAGCCACGCACGGCACAGCCCCCGGTTATGCGGGTAAAAACCGCGTCAACCCCGGCTCAATTATTTTGTCAGCGGAAATGATGCTGCGCTACATGGGTTGGGCAGAAGCAGCGGATAAAATCATCAACGGCGTAGCCGGTGCGATAGCGGCGAAAACTGTGACCTATGATTTAGCCCGCGTGCGAGCAGGCATTGCCGCGAAAGTACAAAAATCGGAAGAAACCAACAAGGCGCAGAAAATCGCCAAAGAAGTTGAGCAGTTGATCCCCGGCGCAACCCTAGTAAGCTGCTCCGGCTTTGGCGATGCGGTGATTAATCACATGGATGATGAATAGCAAATAGTGCCTGCGCAGTGACTATACTTCTGACGCTAAAGTTTTCGGTTTAGCCGTATCTAAAAACTACAAATCAAGCACTTGCATCAAACTTGATAACTCGTAACCGTTCAGTCCCCCGCACAAAACCTGACAGGTCTTGGAGACCTGTCAGGTTTGTTTCAGGAATTTAATTATCTGAAAATCTATAGAAGGTTTACGCCCGCGTAACGTGATCAGTCATTGATTGGCTGAAGTTTAATTGATAATCCCTAATAAACTGCGAATGTCGTCTTTTTCATACAATAAATGCAAATGATTGAGTTGTTTGTTTTCGCTAAAGTAAATACTGGCTTTAAGCAGCGTGTGATCAATTTGCATGAGGTGTTGGCGATAATTCTCCGCTGTAATGCCTAGTTCTTCAGCAAATAAATCTTGGTGAATGTTTTCTACTTGTTGCAAGGTGCTAGGACGTTCTTCGTAATACCGCAGAATGCGGGCGACTAAATGCTTTTCTCCAGCATTTGACAATACTTCTAAGGCATTACCTTGATTGGCTTTGTTGTCGGATAATAAACCACGACATACGCGCAAATAAAACTCTCGACTTTCATTAGCCAGATAAGTCATTTCTGCCAATAATCGGTACAAATAACTATCGGCAATTTCTTGTAAGATTTTTTTCACTAAGGCTTTCGCTGCCGAGTCTGTTTCATGTTCGCCATACAGCATTAATAAAGCAAGATGTCGAATGAATTGTTGCAAGGCTTGCTTGGCATATTCTTTTAGGTGTTGACGCTGTTCGTGGTTCATCAAGGGATAGACTAATGATAACACTTCAAAATGCTCATCTATGTCAATATTGGCTGTGAATACTTGCTTAATCAGGGCGGATTTAGCCGAGTTGAGATGTAAATGTAATAGTTCCTTGCTTTCTTTGACGAGTGCGCGTTCTTTTGCACCGAGCAGATGAATAATCGCTTGCCAATCATCGGGCGGTGAGCATTCTTTGAGTGCTTGTAAGGCAAGAATTTTTATCTCTTTAGAGGGGGATTCAAGGGCGTTTAAAAGATTTTGTTTATAAAATTCGAGTCTGCCTTTTAATAAAGTAATATGTGTCTTAAAGGCAGCGAGACGTACTTGTAAATCTGGGTCTTCTAAAAAAGGGCTGACTAAAGCATGATAGGCGGGATTACGCATTTCACCTAAAGCCAGCAAGTAGAGTGGAAACTGAGGGAGCTGAGGATGCTCTAAGCGCACTAATAAACGGCTTTCAAGTTGGGTTTTATGTGGATAGCGTGGATTGGCATATAAACATAAGTAGGTTTCTACAAATACTTGCGGTGCTGGATGTAATAAAAATTTTTCAATTTTTTGTGCAATGTCTTGTTTGCTTAAATGTTGTTTGCGCAAGCTGTTTATCATTAATGCCAGCATGTCAGGTTTATACTCGGTTTTTAATGCACTGAGTATATAGGTAGAAATATCTTCAGAACTGGGCATGGCGGATAATGTGGTAATGCAGTGACGTTTAATTTGGCGATTTTCTGAGCGGACTAATAATTGTCCTACGGCGTGAATGAAACTGCGTAATTGTACAACGCGGATCATTTCTAATGCGGCGATGCTTTCTTGTTCATTATTTGAATATAACTTGGTTTCTACCATTTTGCTTAAGCTGTCGAGTTTACCGACTTTAGCTTTGCTGGTGTGCGTAAATAGGTTGCGGTTGAGTAAGCCGAACACGCCTTCGTTGTAGGCTGCCCATTGCGGTAAAGCAACGAAAATGGCGGCGGCGGCAAATAGCATGGCAAGCAACGGCAGTAGAAATATTTGTGTGGATATGTCGAGATTGTCTTTAATGAGCATGAGCATGAGGCTGGCAATCACGGTGGCGAGCGGAAATGCGATACCGTTGATGAAGGCTTTGGTCATGCCCCACATGTTGGGCGGGATGGCATTAAACAGTAGGTTATTGGCCGGGGTGCGCAAGGCGCCGCGCATTTCTTGATTGACAAATTGAGCAATGACACCCGCGACAAAGCCGAAGCGAAAGAGTAAACCGATAGACACTAACAGCATTAAAACCGGATGCAGTAGATTACTCGCGCCTACTCCCATTTTCATAATTAAACGCGAGGTGACGAATAGTTGTAGCACTAGCCAAGCGAGATTGCCAAAGATTTCATAGGTGGCAAAGAACGCTGCGCGTTCTTTAGTTTCTGGAAATTCTGCCGGATAAATCAATGCTTGATATTGATATTCAAGCAATTTGCTAGAAATGACAAATAACATCAACCCTAATGCCATATAAAGCATTAATTTGGAATTAATAATGAAAAAGAAGGCACGCTGTAATTCTTGGATGGGGTTGGTGATGCTGGTGCTGGCTTTGCGCTCGTGTCCTGAGCGGATCAGCGTGAGTTTGCGGGCTATCACACCCAGCAGCAAAAAGGCGATGCCATAAGCCCCTGACATGCCTAGGATGAGCCATTCGGGGTGTTCTACCCATTGCAGCATGAAAATCAGCGCGACACCGCCTAATGCCCCGCCAATCGGCAGTCCGGCGTTGATAAAACCGGTCACGCGCTTGAGTTGTACGGTGTTGAAATAGGCGGCAACGACGCTGCCGATGTGGATGGAAATGAGGATATAAAAGAGGAAAAAACCGACAAAAAATAAGCCGTAAACCCAGGCATAAGGCAGGAAAAATAGGAAACGTGCAAGCAAGGCGAAGATCGCACCGCCCGCGAGAAATACGCCAAGAATGCGTAAGCCGCTGACTTTTTTGGTGTAATGTGCATACGCCAGCAGCGCGAACATGGCACTCATGTCAATGAGGATGAACATCTGCGGTAGAATGGCGCCGCTTAAGTGTTCAATTAATAAGGTCATGCCTAGACTGCGGGCGATGCTAGAACCAAAGGCAAACACCAGCATGACGAGAAAGAAATACCACACGGATTCCCATTCATTGGCTTTAATGGGAAATAATTGGTTAAGTAAGCGCATCATGGCTATGACTCTAAGACTGTGCGTTTGCTAAACGGACAGCCTTGTATAGCGTTATTCAAGATCGCGGGTGTTCATCATTTCCCGCATTCGTCGAATTAAAACTTTAATGAAACCAAAAGCAATTGCCGGATATTCATGTGCGAGTTGTTCCATGTCGTTACGTTCAATCACTAAGAAGTTACAATGTCCTTCACAACGGGCGGTAGCGGTGCGGGTTTCTGCATCGAACAAGGCGAGTTCGCCTAAAAAATCATTGTCGCCAACAGTGACGACATGATATTGCTTGCCGTTGCGTTCTTGTAATATTTGTACTTTGCCGGAAACAACAATGAAGAGTTTGTCGCCTACGTCGCCTTGATAAAACAAGATGTGCTTGTCTTCGTGGGCTTCTTCGGTGGCAATCGTGGAAATCATGTAAATGTCCTCAGTTTTCAATGCTGAAAACAAGGGTAGGCGATTAAGGACGATGATTTTTTCCAGTGGGATCATGGTGTTCTATCGAAGACTGGCAGTCCTTAAAGGACTGCCAGTCTTTATGGGTTTAATTTTCAAGATGCAAATGTTGAATTGTTTTTACATCAAATTGTTCATGGTACTCAAGAAAATTTTTTAGATTGCCAAACCAAGCTAAAACTTGCTGCACAGCTAATCGAGATTGTCTATTTTCCAAAATTGTTTGGTATGAGGAATGGATATAAGTTTGGAAGCTATCCACAAAACCGTGTGTTTGTGGATTACGGTGAATATAACAAATTAAATGTGTTAAATAGGTATCAGAATCAATTAAAATACGCTTAAATGGCTTTTCAAACAAACTACCAGAGCGTTGATAGCTTTTGTTAATGGTTTTTGTATAAGTGCTAAATAAATTAGAAAAGGCTTGAGAATATGGAAAAGGTTGGCGTTGCTCAAAAGACTGCCAGTCCTTTAAGGACTGGCAGTCTTGAAGTTTCCAGCAATCTTGCAGTTCCTTTTCGGTTTTCAATCTTACTAACAGATGAAAATGATTTTTCATCAAACAATAAGCATAGGTTTCTGCAATAGGATAGATGTATTTAATATATAAATTGAAAAAATACGCATAATTACGTTCTTCAAAAAATATTTTCTTGCCATTATTGCCACGATTGTAGATATGATAATAATGCCCGGCAAGCAATGGTGTTTCTGACATTGTATTTTCCTGTTGCGGTGTTAAAAGACTTTCAGTCCTTAAAGGACTGAAAGTCTTAGGGTAAATCAAGCCTCAAGATGGAACTCAAGATTGCCAGTCCTGCAAAGACCGCTGGTCTTGACATATCAAGCCATAGCTGTCAACACATAAGCCCCTTGCGGATTTTCTAAAGCATAGCGCGTGTTATCTTGCGCATAACGGCGGCAACGGTTCAAAAATAAACGGGTTGCCATGTCTTGTGACCAATCCTCATGCAAGCTTTGAAAGGTTTGCAAGGCAAGGCGAAAGTTGTGATCTTGCAAATGTTCGCGCCCCTGCTGGAAACGTGCTAGAAAATCTGTATTTTTCACCTGTTCATATTGGCTGCGTGATAATACTTGAAAAATTTTCACGCGCTCGGTGTGGCGACCTAATTGTATCCAATCGAGTTCTCGGCAAGCGTCTAGTAAAGGTTGAACGCCTTTTTGCGTTGTTAGGCTTGTAAACGTGCTTTGACTTATCAGTACCGATGCCCCGTAGGTTTTGCTGAGTTTTTCGAGGTTTGCCGCCAGGCGGATAGGGTTGCCGATAACTGAGTAATGACGGCGATCTTCCGCGCCGACGTTGCCGGCGATCAATCGCCCACTATTAATGCCTACCCCCATTTTCCAAGTATGCCCCCGCACTTCGCCTATTTCTAGGTTAAATAATAACAGGGCTTCTTCCATTTCTCGCGCCGCTAAAACGGCTTGCAATGCGTCGTCATTATCCTCCGTGTTCAAACCAAATAAAGCTAATAAGTTATCACCAAAGTATTTGTCAATGAAACCATTATGTGCGTTGACACAAAAATCCATGCGGGTGAAATAGTTGTTGAGGAAGGCAAGCAGTTCCTGTCCGTTGCTGTTGGACACCAGATGACTGAAATCGCGGATGCCCGAAAATAGCACAGTGGCTTTTCGTTCTTCACCGGCTGAATGCAGATTTTGTTTAAGCATTTGCTCGGCAAGTTCTTTAGACACCAGTGTTTGCATTGCAGCATGTAACCGCTCGCGTTCAGCCAAAGATTGCATGACACGATTAAAGGCTTTGCCCAGTTTGGCAAATTCATCTGCGGTTTGAATTTGAGTGCGGTATTCATAGTTTTCTTTTTCAATTTGTTCTGCTGCTGTGTATAAGCTATGCACCGAGCGACTGATGTGTCGAAACAAAGGTAGCACTATCAAGATTCCAATGAATAACATCAACGCACTCATTAACAATAGCTTAACTTTCAACTCTTCAATAACGCTGAGTTGTTGTTTAAGCGAGCGCGAAAATACATAACGTGGCGCGTTTTCTTGTGCTGCTGTCACACTATAATGCCACATCTCTTTGCCTAATTGGAACTGTTGAACCCCTGGTTGCTCATTTCTTAAAGCTGCTGCCAGTTGTGTTTCTAATGCCTTAAAATGAGGATATTGTTCAATTGCTTGCAAACCTAGCCAGCCGCTGTGCAGAAAAATAGTGTCTCGATTAAACAACAACACATCAAAATGATTGTCTGCTTTTAAGCTTTCTAAGCTTTGTTGGTTGACTTCATCCAGCAACAACAACTGCCCTTTGTAAACATGTTCGACAAAAATAGCTTGGCTCACCACATACAGGCTACGTTGCGGCAAATGTATCCAAGCTGCCAACAGGTCTTCGCTGCGCATGATAAAAGGCTGTAAAACCTGTAGATTGTCTAAACGACTGAGTAATACCTGAGCAGCACTGCTGGCGACCCATTGACGCGCTTGCGCATCATAGATCAGCAATAATTGTACATCGGGATAATGCCGCAAAAAACGCTCTGTTGGAGGTGCTGAATCATACAGTGGTTGGCTCATAAAGGTTTGCAAACTGTGATTATCTTGCAAAGCCTGCGCAGTTTCACGCAAATAATTCATACGCGCCTGCTGCTGCTGCGTTTGTTGCGTGGCGACATGTTGTAAACGCTTGTGTAAAAGGCTGAGTAATTCTTGTTTAAGATGATATTGCAATAACAATAAAGTGCCGCCTAGCGTTAGCCCAAGCAGTATGAAAATCACTAAACTAAATTTGTAACGCAGTGAAAACACAGCTTTTTCCTGTTAGTGCCTGTTGGTTTGGGGCGAATAAAAATGGGATAATAAACAACATTGCAAAATTATGACCAGTTTTTTACCAGAAGACATGCGCTTTTTATAAAAAAACAGCTATACTCTAGGGAATTTTATAGGCATCCCACAGATTATAAAAACATCTCTTAAAAACTATAGTGCGCTGCTAATAGACTGCCCCCGCCTGAAACCTGCGCTCAGGAATTTTGATTAAGTGCTTAAAATACAAGTAGTTGCAGCAAACTTGATAAAGCAAAAAATGCAGTTTCTGGCGGGTATGAGTCTATTTATATTTAGCGAGTAGTTATAGCAAGCTTGATTCGGTGACAGTCTTAAAAACGGCATTACAAGGATTGTATGTTCCTAGATAGACCACCGAATTCATGGAGGAGAGGGGGATGGAGGACTTTACATTGCACAGACGCTTGCGCACGCAAGCATCTATACTGCTGGCGGTCGATTTTTCCGATTTTGGAGTGCCAAGTCCCTAGCTTGGCATCGCTGTGGCGGGGACGCATGGTAAAACCACCACGACCAGCTCGTGTGCCAGCATTGGCTTGGGAACGAAGACACTCTCGTTCCCACGCTCTGCTTCCCCGTCCTCGTTCTGCAAGTACTATTTGGAAATGCGATCTTGACCGGTTGCGGTCTGTACGACAACAGCCCGCGACGCTGGCAAGGTACATGATTTCAACCACGGCATTCACGCCTTCCTTGATGCACTCAGCTTCGGCTTCAAGGACGGCTTGAGTTTGCATGGCGTAGATTTCCGGGTAGGTGATGGCTAGGCGCACGCCGCGATGTCCGAGCATCGGGGTAACCATTCAGTTCCCCCCACAAAAGCTTGCATAACACCCCGCATTTCTGGCAAAGTATATACCATGATACTCACCCCCCCATAGCCACGGCTTTCTCATAAAAATCTAAACCGCTTGCGTATTGCCTCAAACGTGTCTGTACAGTCAATCCAGCTTTCAATAGCTTCCTGAAAATTTTTGATTCCCGATTTGCGTAACATACGCATGGCTAAACTGCGCAGCGTACCCATCATTTGAGCCTGATTTCCAGATTTTATTCTGATGTCGTCTTCTTTCAGGGTCACGTCACGAATCCAATTATCGGATTCAACGCTCCAATGTTTTCTGATGGCATGGGATAATTCTTCTGTGGAATCAGCACCTTCAGTCGCCTTATTCGTTATGTAGTAAGATGTTTCCTGGCTGGTTTTTTGTTTTTTCACGTCAAAAGTTTCCCGTTTTACTACCACTAAAGTCCGTATTCTGCTGCCAACCCATCGCCCATCCCGTTTTAAATCTTCCATTGAATACAGCCCTGCTCGACGCTCAGTGATGCGACCATGCTCTTTCTCTATGTTGATGTTACTTCCGGTTTGCAGACCTGTCTCCGCCAATTCCTTGCATTGTTCCAGCAGAATAGGCTGGTTTTCTTTGACTTGCGTCAAATAATGCCCGCCCGCTTGATGAATTTGACTTGTGGTTTCCGGATTACAGTGATGTGCGTCCAGTGTCACTTTTCCTTAAAATGAGCCAGTTGTTCTTCAGGATAAGACTCTACATTGTTCATGGATATTTTCCTTGTTAGTTGGATACGCTAAGCCAAGTTACATTATACTGAAATATAAAATATTTTTTTATGGGAAAGCCGTGCCACGAAATAGGAGCAGGCGGCTAAAAAATCTGAAGTTTTGTCAATTTGTCCTATAAAGCTGAGGTAAAGCTCAGTAAAATACGCGCCTTTGTTGGCTCGGCACTGTTCCTTTCGCTATAAGCTTGGCGACAGTACCCATGCTGGCAGCAAAGACTATACTGCCCCTGCCTGAAACTGCTCTCAGGGATTTTGATTAAGTGCTTGAAACTCAAGTATTTGTAAAAAACTTGATAAAGTAAAAAATGCAGTTTCTGGCGGGTATGAGTATAGAGTTGTTGTCGTAAACATTCACACACAAGAGCACAACCCCCCATGAATAAAGCTTTACATCTAACCAATATAACCTCGCAAGAACTTGAGCAAATGATTGATTTTCATTTGAATTATTCTCTTGGACTGCGTAAGGAAAATGCCAGTAGCCATGATATTTTTAACGCCCTGTCGCTGGCGGTGCGGCAATATATGATCGACCGCATGTTTGCTACTGAAGATCGTTATCAACAGGCTAACAGCAAGCGCATGTATTATTTGTCAATGGAATTTTTGATCGGGCGTTTGCTGGGTAGTAACTTACACAGCTTGGGCATGGATAAGGTGGCACGCGAGGCTTTGGCGAAATATAAGGTGGATTTGGAAGAAATCGAAGAAGCTGAAGCAGATGCGGCTCTGGGTAATGGCGGGCTGGGGCGTTTAGCCGCTTGTTTTCTGGATTCGTTGGCGACTCTAAATATGCCCGGTTTTGGCTACGGGATTAACTACGAATACGGCTTGTTTCGCCAACATATTGACAACGGGCATCAAAAAGAAAGTCCGGATCATTGGCTGCATGAAGATGCGCCTTGGTTGCTGGAACGTCCTTATGAGATTTGTACTGTGCCTTTGTATGGGCGCGTTGATCACAGTAAAGACCACAACGGCGGTTTTGGGGCTTGGGTGGATTGGCAAATTTTAATTGGTGTGCCGTTTGATATTCCGGTGGTGGGTTTTGGTGGCAAAACGGTGAATTATTTGCGCCTGTACTCGGCGCGTTCTTCCAACGAGTTCGATATTCAGATTTTTAACGGCGGCGATTACATCAAGGCAGTGGAAGAAAAAATCTACTCGGAAAAAATTACCAAAGTGTTGTATCCCTCTGATTCCTGCTGGGGCGGTAAGGAATTACGCCTCATTCAAGAATATTTCCTGGTCGCCTGCGCGATCCGCGACATCATCACCCGCCATTTGCGTAACAATCACAATCTGGACAATTTGGCTGAAAAAACCGCGATTCAGCTTAACGACACCCATCCGGCACTGAGTATTGCTGAACTGATGCGTATTCTGGTCGATGAATATAGCTATGAATGGGATCAGGCTTGGAGCATTACCAACGCCTGTTGCGGTTATACCAATCACACGCTGCTGCCAGAAGCTTTAGAAAAGTGGCCTGTCGCGCTGCTTGAACAGGTGTTGCCGCGTCATTTAGAGCTCATTTACAAAATTAACCAAAAATTCTTAGATGACATCGCCCGCCGTTGGCCCAACGACGGTGACGCGCTGGCACGTTTGTCACTGGTCGAAGAAGGTTACGACAAACAAATCCGCATGGCGCATTTAGCCATTGTCGGCAGTCACTCAGTCAATGGCGTTGCTGCGCTACATTCGGAATTGGTAAAAACCCGCCTGGTACCCGATTTTTATGCCCTCTGGTCAGAAAAATTTAATAATAAAACCAATGGTGTTACGCCGCGCCGTTGGGTCGCACAAGCCAATCCTAGCCTGTCGAAACTGCTCACTGATACAGTTGGCAATACTGCTTGGATTACCGATTTGGACAAGCTGCGGGTACTGGAAAAATATGCCGATGATGCCAGTTTCCAAGCGCAATTTGCGCAAGCCAAACAATTCAATAAAGCGCGTTTGGCAAAAGTCATTGAGGAACAAGTGCATCTGAAAGTTGATCCGAACGCCTTATTTGATGTGCAGATCAAGCGTATCCATGAGTACAAACGCCAATTGCTGAACATTATGCGCGTGATTCACGAGTATGTGCGGATTGTTGATGACGGCTACACGCCGCTCGTAGCCAAAACCTGCATTTTTGCTGGCAAAGCCGCGCCCGGTTACGTGATGGCAAAACTCATCATCAAACTGATTAACAACGTCGGCAAAGTGGTGAATAACGACAGCCGTGCCAACGAGTTTTTGAAAGTGGTGTTCATTCCCGATTACCGCGTTTCGCAAGCAGAAAAAATCATCCCAGCGGCGAATTTAAGCGAGCAAATTTCCACCGCCGGCACCGAAGCCTCTGGTACGGGCAACATGAAATTCGCCATGAACGGTGCCTTGACGATCGGCACATTGGACGGCGCGAATGTCGAAATGCAGGAGGAAGTGGGCGCGGAAAATATTTATATTTTTGGCTTAAAAACCCCTGAAGTCGAGCAAATGCGCCGCTTGCGCACTTATCACCCTTGGGATTATTACCATCGCAGCAGCGATATTCAGCGTATTCTCGACAGTCTAGTGAATAACCGCTTTGCCGCCGATGAAGCGGGCATGTTTCAGCCGATTTTTGACATGCTACTGCATGGCGGCGATTATTTTTATCATCTGGCGGACATTGAGGCTTACATTGCCATGCAGGATCAGGTGACGCAAGATTTCACCGACAGCACAGTGTGGAATCGCAAAGCCATTTTGAACGTGGCGCGGATGGGCAAATTCTCCAGCGACCGTACTATCCGAGAATATGCGCGAGATATTTGGGGTATTGAAGCGGTATAGGCTGAAATACTATACTTCTGACGTTATGTTTCTAGTTCCCAAGTGCCGCTTGGGAACGAGGTTGAGCGCGGGCAGTACATATTGCCTACGGTCACTTTTTCGGGAAAGTTAAAAGTATAAACCGAATCAATTAAACCACAGTCCCCAACCTTTTTCGTAATACATCAGCAGTGGGTGGGTTTGCAGGGTGTTGATGTGCGTTTCAAGCGCGCCCATGTCGGGCGCGAAAACCCTCAAATTGGCTAGATTGGCTCGCTCTAAATAACTCAAGCCAGCGGGTAGTTGTATGTTTTCCCAATGAATTTTCTGATGTGCGGCTAACACAAAGCCCCATTCGCCAAAGCTTGGAACATAGCTATGATAGGCTTGCGTATTAAGCTTTTCTGTCCAAGCTAAAACGCTGGGCGTTGCTGCTAACGTGTTGTGAATACACCAAAAAGCCTGCCGCGCATAAAATGGCGAGGTGGCTTGTGTCACCAGCAAACCATCGCGGTTCAAATGCTGATTGAGCATACTGTAAAAAGCCCGACTATAAAGCTTGCTTAAAGACAAATTATGTGGATCCGGCAAGTCCAAAATAATGCCATCGAAAGTCTCCTCAGTGTCTTCTATATATTTCCACGCATCCATGTTGATGATTTCTACCCGCTTATCGTGCAGTGCTTGATGATTTAAGGCTGCCAGCAGCGGCTTGTTGCGAAATAAATCAGTGATAACCGGGTCTAAATCAACCAATACGATTTTTTTCACGCCTTCATGTTTCAGCACTTCGCGCACCGCCATGCCATCGCCGCCACCTAGCACTAAAATATTTTCCTTGCGCCGCAACAAGCCCATCATGGGATGCACTAGCGCTTCGTGATAGCGGTATTCGTCAAGGCTGTCAAATTGCAAATTACCGTTTAAGTACAAACGGATACGTTTATTTTTTCGGGTTAAAATGATGCGCTGATAGGGGCTGCTATGGGCAAAAATAACCTCATTTTGATACAGGCGTTGCTCGAAAAAGCTCAGAATCTGCTGGCTATGCCATAAAACGATGCCGAGCAACAGCAGGCAGGCAATCAGCCAAGCCGTTAAACGCTGCCAAGCCAATTGTTGCTGAAACAGCCAGATGGCTAAACCCGCCACCAGTAAATTGATCATGCCAAACAGCAAGCCGCTAGACAGCAAGCCGAGTTGCGGCACTAGCACCAGCGGAAACAACAGGGCGGCGATTAACGCGCCCAAATAATCCGCGCTTAACACATTAGATATATTGATTTTTAGCGCCTGATGGCGGTCTAAAATACGGGTAATAAGGGGAATTTCCAAGCCCATTAAAGTGCCAATTAAGACGCTGATTAGAAACAAAAAAACGCCATAATTGTGCAAATAAGTAAAGGCATAAAAGAGGATTAAGGCACTTAAGCCGCCGCTTAAGCCAAGCATGATTTGAATAATCACGAAAGCGCGTTCAAGTTCGCTTTGGATAAAACGCGACAAGTACGCACCCAAGCCCATCGCCGTCATAAACAAGCCGATCACCAGGGAAAATTGATACACCGAGTCGCCCAGCAGATAGCTAGACAAGGTGCCGGCTAATAACTCATACACCAGCCCACTGATAGCAATCAGCAGAGTGGCAAGCAGCAGTAAGTTGTGGCGATGGATATTGGTAAGCAACATGTAGTGGTTCTTTAGAGTCTGTTGAAGAATTATACCCATACCTGCCAGAAACTGCATTTTTTGCTTTATGATGTTCGCTGCAAATACTCGGATTTTAAGCACCAGCCCTGTCAAGGGTGCTGCCTTTCAATCATTATTTTGTAGTCATTTCTTAGTCTGGCGTAAGCGTTCACGTCCCCGCGCTAAACCTGACAGCTCTTCAAGCCCTGTCAGGTTTTTGCTGGTCTGAATGCCTGCATCCATACTTACACTTTTCCCCACCCCTCACCTTCATCTCTATAAATCCTATGTTCTCTGCACTCAGAAAATCCATCGCAAACAAACCTTCATGGGCGATTATTCACACCAATATCTTAGCCGGCTTAACGGTTGGCGTTATTGCCTTGCCGCTTTCAATGGCGTTAGCCATTGCCAGCGGCGTGCCGCCGCAGCACGGGCTTTACACTGCCATTATCGCGGGTATTGTGATCGCCCTAAGCGGCGGCTCTAAAGTCAACGTTTCAGGACCCACAGCAGCTTTTGTCGTGGTGCTGCTACCCATTGTTCAACAATTTGGTTTAGGCGGCTTACTGATAAGCGGCTTTATGGCGGGCGTTATTTTGCTACTGATGGGGATTGGTAAATTGGGTAAGTTAATCGAGATCGTGCCTTATCCGGTGATTATTGGCTTCACTGCGGGGATCGGTGTGGTCATCGCAACGCTACAGATTAAAGACTTTTTCGGATTAGACATTGACTTAAAGGGTGAGCATTATCTGCAAAATCTTTCGATTATTTTGCATGGTCTTGGCAGTATTGATTGGCAGGAAACGCTAATAGCCCTGCTCACCTTGACAGTGCTGTTGGCTTGGCCGCATCTAAAATCGAAAATACCGGGGCACCTGGTTGCCCTTTTGTTTGGGACAATTTTAGCTGGATTATTGCCTCTTATAAGTGCAGATTTTTCAGTAGCAACAATAGGTAGCCGTTTTCATTATCAAATTGGCGAGCTATCCGGCAACGGTATTCCGCCTTTTTCACCCGCTTTTACGCTACCTTGGAATTTGCCTGATGCCAATGGCGAGCCGATAGGTATCAGTTTCGAGTTGATCAAGCTGCTGTTACCCGCAGCGATAACCATTGCCATCTTAGGTGCGCTGGAATCTCTGCTATGCGCTGTCGTGGCGGACGGCATGTCGGGCAAAAAACATGAACCCAATGACGAACTGATCGGGCAGGGTATCGGCAACATGATTGCCGCGCTGTTTGGTGGCATCCCAGCAACCGCTGCTATTGCGCGTACCGCCGCCAACGTCAAAGCGGGCGCGAGTTTACCGCTCGCCTCACTGGTACATGGATTGTTTATCCTGGCAGCCATATTGCTCCTCGCGCCCCTTTTGGCATATATTCCTATGGCTTCAATGGCGGCACTGTTATTGGTAGTGGCTTGGCACATGAGCGAAGCTAGACATTTTCTGCGCACTCTCAAAATTGCACCCAGAGATGATGTGGTGGTGCTCATTTTATGTTTTTCGCTGACTGTGCTGTTTGATATGACGATTGCCGTTGCCGTCGGTATGGGGCTTGCCGCCATGCTGTTTATTCGTCGCAGTATCAGCTTAGTCAGCGCTACAGCACTACAAGAGCATGAGCATTATGCTCAACTGCCGCCGCAAGTAGTGATTTACGATATTAACGGACCCCTGTTTTTTGGTTCCGCACAAAAAGCCCTAAAAACCATTTCCACTGTCAGCACAGATGTCCGCGTAGTGATACTCGACATGTCAGAAGTCAATATGCTGGACATGAGCGCGATGGTAGCGATGGAATCCATAGCCGCAGATTTAGCCAACAAACGCATTGCGTTGGTCATCAATAATCTACAACCACGCATGATCTTAAAATTACGACGTACTGGCATCAGAACCCAGCGGGGCAAAATAGCTTTTTCAAAATCTTTGACCGATGCTATTGCACAATCCAATGAAATGCGTTCTATGGATGATTGAAATTTATCTAGATGGAAAGATGGCATCTTTACGGTTTTATCTCCATCATCTTCTAGTTCATCGATTCTTTTAACCTTCTCCACACACTTTACACCGCATCACTATGATTCCCAATCCTAATGTACGTTTTAATATTCACGGTTTTTACACCCTGTTTGCCAAAGAAGTCTGGCGTTTTGTTAAGGTACTAACACAAACCGTCCTCACGCCCATGATCACCGTATTGTTATACCTGCTGATTTTTTCCTCTGTGTTGTCAGAACATGTCGAAGTCTATGACGGCATCAGCTACACCGCATTTCTAGTCCCCGGACTGGTGATTTTATCAGTGCTGCAAAACGCCTTTTCCAACAGCTCCTCCAGCCTATTCCAAGCGCGTCAAAACGGCAACGTGCTATTTGTCCTGCTCGCGCCCCTATCCAGCTTAGAATTTTATTTAGCCTATGTCGCCGCCTCTGCGGTACGCGGCTTGGCGGTAGGCGTATCGGTATGGATAGCCGCCTTATTGTTTGTCGATTTGCCCATGCAGCATCCACTGTTAATTCTGTTATTTGCCCTCTTAGGGAGTGCCTTGCTCGGTGCTTTAGGTTTAATCTCAGCCATTTGGGCGGACAAATGGGACCATATCGCCGCTTTTCAAAATTTTGTCATTCTGCCGCTGTCGTTTTTGAGCGGCGTATTTTATTCCATCAAAGACTTGCCGCCGCTGTGGGCAGAACTCTCCTATTACAATCCATTTTTTTACATGATTGACGGTTTTCGCTACGGATTTCTCGGTGTCTCAGATGCGTCCGTAGGCTTAAGCCTGAGCATTGTCAGCATCGCTTTTATCATGGTGACACTGCTGTGTTTGTGGATTTTACAAACGGGCTACAAGTTGCGCGAGTGATATATAGTATTCGCGGGCGGATACGCTTCGCTTAATCCGCCTACGTCAATAAAGCGCGGGCGCGGCGGGTTGCTGTAGCGGTAGATTGAAATAAAAACGGCAATGCCCCGGCTGGCTATCTACACCGACGCTGCCGCCGTGCGATTCAATGATTTTTTTCACGATGGCTAAACCTAAACCGGTGCTTTTTTCGCCGCCTGTGGGCTTTACGCCTAATTTGGCAAAGGTGCCAAATAAGCGATCTTTTTGCTGTGGCGGAATACCGGGTCCTTGATCGGTGACGAAAAAGGTGGCGTTCTCTTCACTGAGTTTTAGTTCTATCCGGATATCGGTTTCCGGTGGTGCGTATTTGATCGCGTTGCTGACCAAATTATCAACGACTTGTCCTAAACGTTCTTTGTCAAAATGCAGCAGGGCTGTGTCCGGCAGTTGTGTGTGAATGCGCATTTTTTTTTGTTCGGCATTGTTGCCCAGAAGACGTAAGCGGTATTGGATTAATTGGACTAAATCTGCTTCTTGTAGGCGTAGATCAAATTTGCCGCTTTCTATCACGCTAATGTCTAGCAAGTCATTGAGCAGTAATAACATTTCTTGACTGACTTGGTTGATGATGGTGAGAAATTCGTGTTGACTGCTGGCTTCTAGGTTGCCGCTGAGTAATAGTCGGCTAAAGCCCATGATGGAGCTGATGGGGTTGCGCAAATCGTGCGCTGCCATGCCAAGCAGTTTGTTTTTTTGCTCGTCAAGTTCGAGTAGGCGTTGTTGGTAGTCGAGAATCCGCATCCCTACTTTGACCCGCGAGCGCAGTTCTTCGGGTTGTACGGGCTTGGTGAGGAAGTCGTCTGCGCCCGCTTCTAAGCCGGTCACTATATCGTCTTTGGTATTTTTGCTGGTGAGTAAAATGGTGTAAATGAAGGGCAGTCCATGTTTGGGGTCTTTGATGTTTTGGCACAGTTCTAAGCCGTCCATGTTGGGCATCATCCAGTCTAGCAGGGCGAGACGGGGGACTTCGCTGGGCGGCATCTGTTGTAGAAGTTCCCAGGCGACTTGTCCATCAGGTGCGCACAGGGGTTGATACCCCCAGGTTTTTGTCCATTCTTCTAGTACCATGCGCGAGGTGATGGCATCTTCTGCGATTAAGATTTTCATGTGAGGAAGTTATCCCAGTCGGTGTTTTTCCATAGTGCTTTAACCTGTTCAAATTCTTCATCTAGTGGCGACATGATCTGGTCAATTTCCTGTAGGTCGGCAGCTTTGGCGGCGATTTCGCCGTGATATGCCCATTCGCCTAGACGTAATAAACCGAGACTGCGTGCCTCGCCTTTGAGTGAGTGAAAAGCGCGCACCACGGCTTCTATTTTGCTGTTGTCTCGATAGTCTTGTTGCAGCATCGTTAATTGCTGTTCGGTGTCGTCTAAAAATACCCGCACCAGGCGTTTGAGTAGGTCGGGATTGCCAATCACGACACGGCGCAGTTGGGCTTTTTCAAAACGTGGGAACTGGGAGTGGCTGTTCTGGGAGCGGCTAATCTCCAGATTAGCCTCGCCGCCGCAGGCGGCGTTTTGCTGGGAGTGGCTAATCTCCAGATTAGCCCCGCCGCCGCAGGCGGCGTTTTGCTGGGAGTGGCTAATCTCCAGATTAGCCCCGCCGCCGCAGGCGGCGTTTTGGCTGACTTGGAAGTCAGCCGCTCCCAAGTCAGCCGCTCCCAAGTCAGCCGCTCCCAACGGGTCGGCACAGTAATCCCGCACGACTTGAAGAATCTGCTCGAAGCTAAAGGGCTTGGCGATATGCGCGTTCATGCCTGCCGCATGACTTTGTTCTTTGTCGCTGCGCATGGCATTGGCTGACAGGGCAATAATGGGAGTGGCAGGTAACTGCTGCGCCTGTTCTTTGCGGCGAATTTCACGGGTGGCTTCTAGCCCGTCCATTTCAGGCATTTGAATATCCATAAAAATCAAATGCCAAGCGCGCTGTTGCGCCACCGCTTCTGCCCATGCTTCCACTGCTTCTACGCCATTGGTGGCAATACCCGTGTGGCATTTCAGTTGTTCTAACATGTTCAAGGCGACTACGCGATTGATTTCGTTGTCTTCCACCAACAGGATGCGCAGATCGGGATAAGTGTGGGTCTGCGTGCTGCTATTCAGCGGCGGCTGTGAGGGCTGTGCGGCGGGCGTGACAGGGTCTTGATGGGGTTGTTCAGAAGGAGTCTGAGGCAGACGCTCTAAAACGCCGGACAGGGGTAGCCAAGCGGGTGGGCTTTGTTTCACTTTCCAGGCGGCATAAAGGCTTTCAAGGCTAAAACGCAGTTGCTGCATGGACAGGGGTTTGAGCAAACAGCCTGAAAGCCCGTGTTGTCGTGCTTCTGTTTCGCTCGGCAGATAGGCGGCGGATGACAGTAAAATTAAACAGCTTTGTGCAAATTGAGGCTGACGGCGAATGTCGGCGGCGAAGCTTTTGCCGTCTTGGTGCGGCATGGCGTAATCCACTATGACTAACCAGTAGGGGTCGCCGACTGCTATTGATTCGTCTAGTAGTTTTCGCGCCCGTTCGGTGTCGGCAGCCATGCTGTAACGCACTTTTAAGCTGTCGAGCTGCTCTGCCAAAATACGCAAATTCAGGGCGTTATCATCGACTGCTAAAATCCGGGTGCGCGCCACATCTGCGCATGGGTAGGGCGGGTTTTGCGGGTCAGCAATATCGACCACCGGCAGGGGCAGGGCAAAATGGAAAGTTGAGCCTTTGCCGACTTCGCTTAACACATTCATTTCGCCGCCCATTAAGCTGATCATCTGCTGACAAATGCTTAATCCCAAACCTGAACCGCCGAAATGCCGCGTGCTTGAAGCGTCTGCTTGGGTGAAGGCTTCAAAAATACGTTCTAACTGCTCATGGTGAATACCGATGCCCGTATCTTGTACGGCAAAATTCAGCAGTGCCACTGTTTGCGGGCGGCATTGTTCAGCCGCAAGTTCGCAATAGACGCGCACTAACACATGTCCCTGATGGGTGAATTTCACCGCATTGCCGAGCAGGTTGCTCATAATTTGTCGCAAACGTCCGGCATCGGCATTGACTCCACGCGGCGCGTCAGGGGCGTATTGGAGTAACAATTCAATGCCCTTGTTGTGCGCTTCCATGTCGAGCAAACGGATCACATCAAGCAGGGTATTTTCTAAATTCATCGGCTGCGCCTGTAAAACCAGCTCGCCGGCTTCC
This sequence comes from uncultured Thiomargarita sp., assembly GCA_964582525.1. Taxonomy (GTDB): domain Bacteria; phylum Pseudomonadota; class Gammaproteobacteria; order Beggiatoales; family Beggiatoaceae; genus BB31. The sequence goes on from CAZOSP010000007.1 coordinate 35,830, forward strand.
ATTTTGGAAAAATCCAAAATGTCATTAATCAGGGTCAATAAGGCATTTGCAGAACGCTGGATAATGCTGGTGTATTCGCGCTGCTTGTCGTTTAAGGGCGTGCCTAAGAGTAGCTCGCTCATGCCCATCACGCCGTTCATCGGGGTGCGTAGTTCATGGCTCATGTTGGCGAGAAATTGTGATTTTGCTTTAACGGCTGTTTCTGCGTCTTCTTTGGCTTGCTGCAAGGCTATTTCAATTCTTTTCGCCTTGGTGATGTCGCGCCCAACCGCTTGCGCTTCTAAAAAATGCCCTTCATCGTCAAATAGCACGCGGTAAATCCACTGCTGCCAGCGCACTCTGCCGGCTTCTCGCAAGCAAAATTCTAATGATAACAGGGGTTTTTCGGGGCGGATGGCAAAAATTTGGCGCGTCACAGTGTCCCATTCCTGTTCCGGAATCGGCGGGCGAAACGGCTTGTGCAGTATCGCCTCTATTTGATAACCAAAATAGTCACAAAAGGCATGATTGGCAAAGGTCAAAACGCCGTCGGCACGAAAACGATAAATCAGTTCTGTTTGATCGCGCACAATCGCACGGTATTGCGCCTCGCGCTGCTGTAAAGCTTGCAAAGCCAAAGCGCGTTGTTCTTCTTTGCGACTGGCTATCCAAGACAAGATAATCAACAGCAGGGCAAAAACGCTTAAAATCAAAAATATCTGATTATTGATTTCATTGCGGTATTCTTCTACCAACGGCTTAGTGCTGGTGCGTAACGCGCCCAGTCGCAGCAAGGTGCCGGGGATTTGTTGATGCGCATTTTCTAAACGCAGGTATTGCTCTTCGGTTAATTCGCGCTGAAAGGTTAAAATAGAGTTGCCCAAACCAAACCGCGAGCGCAATGCCACGCGCCCTAGGTGCTCGTGATCTAAAAGCAATAATTCATGGTTTGCACTAGAGCCATTACGCAAGATTTTAATCAAGGCTTGCGGTTCAAAACTGATGCAGAACAGTCCTTTATGCAGGTCGCGCTGCCACAATAGGCTTATATCAAAATGGTAATAGTGTCCGCTCTGATAGATGCGCAATGGCGATTCTGGCGGCTGAAAGCGGGCAATGTCTTCTCGACATAAATTGTCTTTTTCCGCCGCCATCGGATGCGGCACGAGCTGTCCTTGCACATCTGCCAAACGAAATCCCAGTCCGTGTTCAAAATAGTCGGTTAAGCCGCTCTGTAGCTGCGCATAAGTGTCTGCATCATCCGGATGTTCTGCCAGCTTTTGCAACAGGTGTTGATGTTGCTGAACAAACATAGCCACCTGATTGCGTTTGCTTTGCAAGAATTGCTGCGCTTGGGAGACCGTGTTAGTGATCGTTAAATGCACCATACGCGCTTGATTTTTCTCAAATTCAGCCAAACGCTCATCGCCATACCACCAGAGCAAGCCGACCAATAAAGCCAGAATCGGTAAGGTGTAGAGAAAAATGTAATACTTAGCGTACTTTACCGAAGTCATAGATTTGGGCTTAAATAGTGACGCGAAATTATCCATAAATAAAATAGGCTTACCTTGTGGCTCTTTAAGTATGCTGGCGGGCGCGGACGGGTGCTTTTGAGGTTAAAATTTTGGCTTTTTAGTGTTTGAGTTTTAGCCGTTTCGCAAGTTTATTATCACTAGCTTATTATCACTCAATAATCCGAAAATGAAGTATATACGCCTTGCAAGATAGGGCATAGCTTGTAATCATGTCAGCACCTTAAACAAGCATCTCTGAATGTTATCGTCAGTACCTGATAAAGAAGGACATTATGTCAACGACCCGCAACATCCTCGTCACCAGTGCTTTACCCTACGCCAATGGACCCATTCATCTCGGACATCTGGTCGAATACGTCCAAACCGACATCTGGGTACGTTTTCAGAAAATGCAGGGACACACCTGCTACTACGTGTGTGCTGATGATGCGCACGGCACGCCGATTATGCTCAAAGCCGAGCAAGAAGGTCTGCATCCCGAAGCCCTTATCCAAAAAGTTGCCCGCTCGCATCAAAGCGATTTTGCCGGTTTTGCCATTGGTTTTGACAACTATTATTCCACACATTCCAAAGAAAACCAGCATTTCGCCAACACCATCTACACCCGTCTGCGCGACGGCGGACACATCCAACGCAAAACTATTGAGCAGCTTTTTGACCCGCAAAAGCAAATGTTTCTACCCGACCGCTTCATTCGCGGCGAATGCCCCAAATGCGGCGCGGCAGATCAATACGGCGACAATTGCGAAGCCTGCGGCGCGACCTACACGCCGATGGAACTCAAAAACCCAAAATCGGCAGTTTCCGGCGCAACGCCGATTAGCAAAAGCTCTGAACATTTCTTTGTTGATTTAAGCGATTTACAGGAAGTGCTAAAAGACTGGCTCAACAGCGGTGCGGTGCAAGACGCGATGGTGCGCAAACTCAATGAATGGTTTGAGGCGGGCTTAATGCCATGGGACATCTCCCGCGACGCGCCCTATTTTGGCTTTGAAATTCCCGACGCGCCGGGCAAATATTTTTATGTCTGGTTAGACGCGCCAATCGGCTACATGGCCAGTTTCAAACACCTGTGCGAGCGTGAAGGCATTGATTTTGATGCTTATTGGGGAGCAAACAGCGAATACGAACTGTATCATTTCATCGGCAAGGACATCATTTCTTTCCATGCTCTGTTTTGGCCCGCCATGCTGCACGGGGCGAATTTCCGCAAACCCACCGCCATCTTTGCGCATGGCTTTCTCACCGTCAACGGACAAAAAATGTCCAAATCACGCGGCACTTTCATCACCGCCAGCAGTTACCTGAAACACCTCAATCCCGAATATTTGCGTTACTATTTCGCCGCCAAACTCAGCAATGGCGTGGATGACATTGATCTCAACTTTGACGATTTCACAGCGCGAGTCAATGCCGACCTGATCGGCAAAGTGGTGAATATCGCCAGCCGCTGCGCGGGTTTCATCAGCAAACGCTTTCACGGACGCTTAAGTGCGCAACTGCACGATACCGCGCTGTATGAACAATTCATCGCCGGCGGTGCTGACATCGCCGCTGCCTATGAATCACGCGATTATAACAAGGCAATGCGCGACATCATGGCACTCGCCGATCACGCCAACCAATACATTGACGAACACAAACCTTGGGTGATTGCCAAGCAAGAAGGCGCGGAGCCATTACTGCACAGCGTCTGTACGCAAGGCATTAATTTATTTCGCTTGCTCATGGGCTATTTACAACCAGTGTTACCACAAACCGCCTATCAAGCCGAACAATTTTTACAAGCCCCTTTTGCTTGGCAGCCAAAACCCCTGCTAGATGTTTTTATTCGTGCCTATCAACCACTGATGACGCGCCTAGAGGGTGCGCAAATTGATGCAATGTTGACCAGCAGCCACGAAGAATTTGCCGCTTCGCAAGCAGCGCAAGCCAGCGCGAAACCAGACGCGAAACCCGCCGATGCGGCAAAAGACATTATCGACTTTGACAGCTTCGCCAAAGTCGATTTACGCATTGCCAAAATTCTTCAAGCCAAAACGGTGGAAGGTGCAGACAAGTTGCTACAACTAACGCTCGACATTGGCGAAGCCAAACCGCGCAACGTGTTTGCCGGTATTAAATCCGCTTATCCCGATCCCAGCGTATTGAATGGACGCTTAACCGTGATGGTCGCCAACCTCGCGCCGCGCAAAATGAAATTCGGCGTCTCGGAAGGTATGGTACTCGCCGCTGGCTCAGGCGGTAGCGATTTATACCTCCTCAGCCCTGATGAAGGCGCGACAGCGGGAATGCGGGCTAAATAGCTCATCATCCCAGCAAGAGGAATGATACCCGCAGATTTTGCGTATCATGATTCCCCCACAAACAACCTTAAATATCGCTCAAATACTATGCACGTTAGCCCTACTGATCCGCGTCACAGCCAAGCCCTGCAACGCCTACTGCAAATAATGAACGAGTTGCGTAGCCAATGCCCTTGGGACAAAAAGCAAACCTTAGAATCCCTGCGTCATCTCACCATAGAAGAAACCTATGAACTCGGCGATGCCATTTTGCACAATGATTTAGAAGACATCAAAAAAGAACTCGGCGATTTAATGCTGCACATTGTGTTTTACGCAAAAATCGGCGCGGAACACGATGCTTTTGATGTTGCCGATGTATTAAATGGCATATCCGACAAACTCATTCACCGCCATCCGCATATCTATGGCGAAGTTCACGCCGCAGATGAAGCTGCCGTGAAGCGTAACTGGGAACTGCTAAAACTGAAAGAAAAAGGCAATCAACAAAGCGTGTTGGAAGGTGTGCCGCAGTCGCTCCCGGCGTTGATTAAAGCTTGGCGGATACAGCAGAAAGTGCATGGCGTGGGTTTTGATTGGGACAATGCTGCGCAAGTTTGGCACAAGGTGCAAGAAGAACTGAATGAATTACAAGCGCATCAAGATGATGAAAAACAACTGACTCACACAGCAGAAGCTGAACAAGAGTTTGGCGATGTTTTGTTTAGTTTGGTTAATTATGCGCGGTTTGTTGGCATTGATCCCGAAGCCGCCTTAGAAAAAACCAATTTGAAATTCATGCGGCGTTTTCAACACATGGAACAAGCGATTAAAGCAGACGCTAAAACCCTGCATGATTTGAACTTATCAGCGTTGGATGAATATTGGGAAGCGGCAAAGAAGCTTGAAAAAACATAATAGGCATTGGAACGAGGAAATGTTGCTTATTGCTGTTGTTGGGCAAATTCTTTGACCCACATTTTAGTGACACCTGCGACGGCAACCGGCATGGCTAATAAATTTAAGCCCGGAATCAGGGTTGCGCCCAGCGTGGTAGCACCAAAGCTGAGGCTGAGTAAACGCCGTCCGCGCAATAATTCGCGCTGTTCTTTGAAGCTTAAACCGTGATTACCCATTGGAAAATCGGCATATTGCAAAGCCATTAACCAAGCTGACAATAAGAACATGACAAAGGGGGCGGCGAGTTGTACTAGCGGAATGAGAAATAAAATCAACACCGGAATCAGGCGCGAGAGGTTGTACAATAATTTATAAATTTCTTCGCCTACGCTTTTCAAAATACTGACAAACAGGTTGTCTTTTGCGGTGTTTTTAGGTGGCTTTTTGCCGCTTAGATGTTCTTCAACTGCGGCGGATAAGAGTGGATTAAAGGGCGCGGCGATAATATTGGCAAACAGCGCGAAGGTGAAAAATACCAACATGGCGACGCTGAGTATAAAAATCGGCAAGAGCAACCAATGGAGCCAGCTTAACCAGTCGGGTAATCGTTGAGTAAATGTCAGTGCGAGTAGATTCATTTGCGTATAGCCATAATAAATCAACGCCGCAAATAGAATAATATTGATGCCGAGTGGAATAAACACATAGGGGCGTATTTTTTTGTGGGTAATTAAGGCGAAGCCACTGAGAAAATAGCCAAAGCCACTGAGCGGATTGAGTGGGTGGGCGCGTGCAGGTGTATTCATATTGCTCGTTTCTGTTTCTGGCAGGTATGGGTGCATATTCCTTCGGAAAAGTTGACCGCTGGAGGCATTTTTAAGAGGCGGCGCGCTTAACGGCGGATACGAAATTGACTGTTTGCGCCGAGATACTACGAGATTTTTTGGCTTTTTTATCAATCCAGTTTTTTAAGGCAATCAGCAAGCCTAAACCAATAAAAGCACCAGGCGGCAGGATAGCGAGCAGCCAGCCGCGGTAATCATCAATAAGGGTCATGGTCAACCAGCTTGCTGCCTCACCAAACATGATATCCGCGTTGGCGAATAAAGTCCCGTAGCCCAGTAACTCGCGTAAGCCGCCGAGCAACATCAGCGCGATAGTAAAACCCAGCCCCATACTCAGCGCGTCAAGCAAAGATTTATCCAGCGGATTTTTCACCGCAAAAGCTTCGGCACGTCCGATGATGGCGCAATTAGTCACAATGAGCGGAATAAAAATCCCTAACACTAGATAGAGATCGTAATAAAACGCTTTCATCATCAATTCTACGGCAGTGACTGAAGAGGCGATAATTAATACAAATACGGGTAGGCGGATTGCGCTGGGAATGAGGTTGCGGAACATGGAAACTAAACCATTGCTGCTGAGTAAAATCAGCGTGGTAGCCAAGCCCAATCCCAGTCCATTGACTACCGTGCTGGTCACTGCCAGCAGCGGGCATAAACCCAGCAGTTGCACAAAACCTGCGTTATTTTTCCACAAGCCTTCGTAAAGGATGCGTGCGTATGCCTGCATGGAGAATATCCTTCTGTAATGAAGTGCTTCATCACAACTCATCAGAGAATGTCAAAACAGGTTTTGACCTGAACTGACATGTAACCACTCAGATACCAGTAAACCTTGCAGATTTTGAAAACCTGCAAGGTTTTTAGTAGGGGAACGCTGACAAAAAAATCACTTCTAGCGTTCTGCCAATCGATCTGAGCTGTTTTGTGGTTTTTTCAGTAAATCAATATCCAAAGCGACCATGCCGACTTCCGGCAATGTTTTACCTAAAACAATTTCCACATTTTGCGTGTAAGCAAAAGCAATACGCGCAATCGCTTGAGTTCGCAATTTTAGCTGCTGCTCATGATGAATGCGCTGTTCAGTGTCGAACGCGCCCGCGGTAATTCTAATGCGGGCATGGCGACTTATGGATAATTGTTGTAGCGCATGGCGCAAATCATCTGTTTGACGGCGGTCTGCTTGCACTTGTGGCTGCGCAAATTGCAGTACAACACGGTAGGTCTGTTGTGTCTCGTCAATGTCAATTGACTGAATAAACGCTGTTTTCTCGACATGGGCAGTCAGATGAGCGTTTGTACGCGAGGAAAGTGTTTGTTGAGCGGTGGTATTGGGAGAGGAAAGCGTTGAATTAGGGGTATTATTAGCACTAGCCTGCACACTATGAATTAAACCGTTTTTGTACTGTCCGGTGTCAGGATTGTATTGTGCCATTAACCACATGCTGACGGATAAACAGACCAGCATTGCAACGCTTAACAGCGAGGTTTTCAGCAACAAATTACTCAAGGTATTATTCATAATATAAACTCAGTAACATTCGGTTATTCGCCATCAAAAATCAATCTATTATTATTGAACATAAAATATCAAATACAAAGCCTATAAAACACGCATATTTTGTTACACAGCACCCTACCTGAAACGGCTCTCAGGGATATTTTCAAGGAATGGGTATTCGATAATACCCGAAACTCAAAGCTTACTAGGTTTTGGAAGCCTAGAGGGTTTACGCCCGCGTACTTTCTGGCGTCACTTTGGGTCATTCCTAAGTCCTTAAAATCTAAGCAATGCGGCTTCTGGCGGGTATGAGTATAAATACCCGTGAGTGAGCGACGGCATGACAAACGGCGGAAATAATTTGTCACAAAACGATAAAAAATAAACTATTAAGTCGTTATAATATTTCAGTAAATAGCGATTAAACCTAAACTTACGGCGATCTCTTAAAACTTTACTTCAGCTATTTTAGACAATATGTTACTCCTAAATAATAGCCTTGTGAACCAGCAATGCAAGATAAAATAGACTTGTTTTAGAACTGTTGCCCCCTATTTCACAGCAAAATAGATTCCACTTTCCTTTAAGTATAAGAGAAAAAACTATGGCTTTTGTCGTCACTGATAATTGTATTCGTTGCAAATACACCGATTGCGTGGAAGTCTGCCCGGTCGATTGCTTTCACGAGGGTGCAAATTTTTTGGTCATAGACCCAGAGGAATGCATTGACTGCACCCTCTGCGTAGCAGAATGTCCTGCCAACGCCATTTATGCCGAAGAGGAACTGCCCGCAGGCATGGAACATTTTATCGCGTTAAATGCCGAACTTGCGCAACAATGGCCCCTCATTACCGAACAAAAACCCGCGCCTGCGGATGCTCAAGATTGGGACGGTGTTCCTAACAAGTTGCCATACTTGGAAAAGCGGCGTTTCGGCTGACTTGGAAGTCAGCCGCTCCCAGCATAGACATTACTCCACATCAGTTATGAGATTAAAGCGTAACCGTAGGTTTTCTGAAACAGGCTTTTGAAGCCCTCTTGCGTGAACGTGTGTTGTTGTGTGCCGTGATGTTCTGCTTTAATACACCACATCAGACTAGCGATGCGTCCGCTGGTTTCCCAGTCAATATCGTTGGCTAATCCGTACAGCAAACCAGCACAAAAAGCATCGTCACAACCCGATTTATCAAACATATTTTTAGGCGTACAACCCGGCACCTGATATTCGACACCGGCAGAATAAATAACCGCGCCCTGTTGCCCGCGATTGATGACTAAAGCACGCACGCGATCAGCCAGTTGCTGTTCGTTCAAGCCAGTTTCACGGCGGATATAGCTTAAATCTTCTTCATGTACGATGATCCAAGCCGCTTGTTCGATGAAAGCTAAAATATCTTCGCCAAAGGTTTGCAATAAGCTGTAGCCCGGATAAAAGAGGAAGGGAATGCCGACTTGCACCAGTTGCTGTGCGTGCATTTTCATGCCGTTATCACCATCGGGAGCAATCACGGCGAGTTCTATGTGTTGATCAGTAGGAATGCGGTTAAAATGCGAAAAATTCATCGCCCCCGGGTGAAAGGCAGTGATCTTATTATCATCCATGTCATGGATAATGTAAGTTTGTGCCGTATAGCTATGCTCCATAGCGCGAATATAGTCGCGGCTAATTCCCTTTTTATCTAGCCAATCAGCATATAAGCCGAAATCTGCGCCGACCGTCCCCATAGGCAAGGCTTTTTTGCCCAACAAGTTTAAGTTATAAGTAATATTGCCCGCGCAGCCACCAAAATCCCGACGTAAATCAGGCACCATAAAATATAAATCGAAACTGGTATTGCCAAACGCATTTTTTTCTGTCGTTTGCGTTTTGAGCTTTTCGTTCAGCACAATTGTGGTGTCAAAAGCCAGTGAGCCGCAGACTAAAATGGGCATAGAAAAATTCCTGAATGTATCGAGTGAGTGATAACCGCGAACCGCGGATGCAGATTTTAATAAACCCGAAGCCTCTGGCAACCTGCGGGTCAGTCTTCATACCCAGCGACTTCACGCAAAGGCGCGCAATATTCATTAATCTGCTCAATTTGTAGTGCCGTTAAAGCATCCTGCCAGGTGCTGATTTTACCACTGCGAAAAGTCCGCGATTGCGGACTATAAATCTGCGCAATTTGGCTATATTCTGGCATAGCCTGCCGCAGATGCTCAGCAATTTTTGCCACTGTTGCGCGTTGCGTGTCAGCGTCGCCGCCGCCCTGCTCGCCGACCAACTCTTCATATTTAACCAACAAGCAGCCCGGCAATTTACGCCACGCCAGCATGGTATCATAAACCTTGCGGAAGTCCTGCACGACCAAGCCGGCTTGCTTGGCGTACCCCCCTTTGAACATAAACTCCAATTGTTGTTGGGTATTTAAAACGCTGAAATCTTCATGCAGAAAGTGCATTCCCATGCCGGTTTTATCCTGCGTCTGCAAAATGTGTGCAAGTTGCGAAACAATCACAGCGCGCGGATCCCGCATAATGAGCAGATGACGATAGTCCAATGCCGTGAGAATTTCAGCCAGCTCCAAAGAATAAGGCACATGCCCATGAATATAATGATGATAGGGATATTTGCTAAACCAATATTGAGCCGTTGCGCGATTGATAAAATATGGACTGAGCGCACCGATGGGGATGGGTTGGCGGGTGTCTTTAATGTGCCGTTTGCGGCTCAGTTTGGCTTGACGATAATTGAGCAATTTGGGGATACCCAAACCGATCATTTCTGCCATTTTCGCGCTTAAACTGCGCTGCGTGAAATACTCCTTAAAACCGAACAATTCGACGCTACGGGTGAGTAAATGCGTGCCGCTTTTGGGCAGTGAATTGACTAAAATGCGTTGTGTTATGGGCTGCATGTGTCATTCTTTTTGGGTTTACTCACGGCTCATTGCAATCTTGAGCCGCGAGAAGGAGTGGAGAGTTCATCTTTTCAAAAAGAGAACATCTCTGCGCGTGCCGCGGGCGGGTTTCTCGTCTCTTAAAAGGCGGGTGCAGTATAACTTTCCCCTCGTTCCCCAGTGCCAGTTGGGAACGCGATCTTGACCGCGTTGCGGTCAGTACCAACAGCCACTAAAAACTCTGTAAAAGTCTGTAAGTCATTGATTTTAGGTAGAGCGTATTTGCATAAGTGATTGATTTTATTATAGACAAAAAGTTTTTCGGAGTTCTCAGTTTTGAATAACCTTGAAGTGAATCAAAACATCCGGGGCAAGCTTGCAAACCTTGACCCGCGAGTGAACGAGCGCAGTATAGCTTTACTTTTAGACGAGGCAAAAGTTTTTCTCAGGATGCGGCTTCGCAAAATTCGTAAAAAAGAAGCTTTTGCGTAACATCAGTATTTAAGTTAGTCTTAAAATTGTCCATTATGGATGGGCATTATTTTGTGGTCATTCCTACTGGGATGCCCCCCTATTATTTTCATTACAATGAGGAGACTATTAATGAAATCTCTGTGGATCAGTGTTCTGATCAGTTTTATCAGTCTAAGTAACAGTGTTCAAGCCGCTCCGCCCGCGCCCTGGCTGGCGGTAGCAGAAGGCAGCCATTCCCTTTCCGTGTCCGGTTGCGCAGCTACGGCTGCCCGCGTTATGCGTCAACAAGGCTTTGCGCGGGTAACGCAGATGGGTAGCACCGTCATGGGTGCGTACCTCAGTGGCAAAGATTATCAGTTCAAAGCCGCGCTTAAATGCCAATCAAGTTCAGCCGTCGCCTTCGTAGTGACCACCTTGTCAGGAGAGGGCTTGAATAAAGCCAATAGCTTGATTGCGGCACTGCGTAGCGGCGGTGGCGGTGATTCTATGGCGACTGATAGCGATAATTTTGATAATGAATTACCACCACTAGAAGAACTGCCATTAGAAGACGAGGGTTATGACGATTATGATGATTATGTCGATTAGCCCTTCATTACCAAGCTCGGTAGCCCGGTAGTGTGCTTCGACATCTTTTCGTCGCGCACGCGGGATGATGCGCACTGCCGAGCATTCGCGTTCGCCCTGTAGGGTGCGTGACATCTTTTCGTCGCGCACGAGGGATTGATGGCGTGCTGCCGAGTATTCGCGTTCGCGCCACAAAAAGACCTGGCGCAAACCCTACTGTCCTTGGATGTCAAGGACTTAAAAATATCCCGAGCTTCAGGTTTCAGGCAGGGCGCAATATACAAACAAGGAATGTTTATGTCTCTCAACCCCCTCTTAGAAAATCACCCTTTACCCCCTTTTGGCAAAATACAAGCGGCGCACATTCAGCCCGCTTTAGAGGCTATTTTGGCAGAAAATCGCCGCAAAATCGCCGAACTTAGCCAAATTGAACACCCCACCTGGGATAACTTCGCCGCGCCGCTAGAAGCACTCAACACACGCCTGAACAAAATGTGGTCGCCGGTCAGCCATCTGCATTCAGTGGCGGATAGCGACGCGCTGCGCGAGGCTTACAATGCCTGCCTGCCGCTGCTGTCGGCATATTCTTCAGAACGCGGACAACATCAAGCCCTCTGCGAAGCGTATAAAAAACTCGCCGCCAGTCCCGAATACGCCACCCTTTGCGCCGCACAACGCAAAGCCATTGACAACGAATTGCGCGATTTTCACTTGTCCGGCGTAGATTTACCGCCGGCACAACAAGCGCGAGTCAAAGACATTAACGCCCAATTGTCGCAATTAGGCACAAAATTCTCAGAAAATCTGCTAGATGCCACCGCAAAATCCTGGCAAAAGCACGTTACTGAAGAAAGCCAGTTAGCCGGCTTACCCGCTTCGACCAAAAATCTCGCCCAGCACAATGCGCAAAAAGCCGGCTTAGACGGCTGGCTGTTGACGCTAGACATGCCCTGCTATCTGCCCGTCACCCAATATGCCGATGACCGCGCTTTGCGCCAAGAAATTTACACAGCCTTTGTCACCCGCGCCAGTGTCGCACCTTGGGACAATAGTCAAATCATGGTAGAAATGCTCAATTTGCGCAAAGAGTTAGCACAAATTCTAGGATTTGCCACCTATGCCAATTATTCGCTGGCAACCAAAATGGCGGATGCGCCGCAACAGGTGTTAGACTTTTTGCGCGACCTAGCAGCACGCACCAAACCCATTGCGCAGCGCGAAGTAGAGGAACTGAAAAGCTTTGCCGCTGAACAACAGGGCATGAGCGCACTGGAAATGTGGGACATTCCCTATTATTCAGAAAAACTGCGCCAGCATCAGTACGCGCTGTCGCAAGAAACCCTGCGCCCTTATTTTCCCTTCCCGCAAGTCTTAAATGGCTTTTTCCAAGTTTTGCAGCGTTTATACGGACTGCGCGTTGAAAAAAGCAAAAAAGCTCTCGATGTATGGCATCAAGATGTTGAATTTTATGAAGTTTATGATGAACAAAACGTGCCTCGCGGAGAATTTTACCTAGACCCCTACAGCCGCAGCGGCAAACGTGGCGGCGCGTGGATGGGGCATCACACCGAGCGCACCCGCCTCGCCGAGGGCTTGCAATTGCCGGTCGCCTACCTTAACTGTAATTTTGCTCCGCCGACTCAACAACATCCGTCATTATTGACGCATCAAGAAGTGCAAACCCTGTTTCATGAATTTGGCCACGGCTTGCATCACATACTAACGCAAATTGATGTCCCCAGCGTTGCCGGTATCAGCGGCGTGGCTTGGGATGCAGTGGAGCTGCCCAGTCAACTGATGGAAAACTGGTGTTGGGAGCGCGAAGCGTTGAATTTATTTGCGCGACATTATGAAACGGGCGAACCGTTGCCGCAGGCATTGCTGGAAAAAATGCAGGCGGCAAAAAACTTCCAAGCAGGTTTGTTCATGTTGCGTCAACTCGAACTTGCCCTGTTTGATTTCCGTTTGCATGTCGAATATCAAGTAGGTACAACCGACATACAAACCTTGCTCAATGCCGTGCGCGAAGAAATTGCCGTGTTACAACCGCCCGCCTTTAACCGCTTTCAACACAGCTTCCAGCACATTTTCAGCGGCGGCTATGCGGCGGGTTATTACAGCTACAAATGGGCAGAGGTGTTATCCGCAGACGTATTTTCCAAATTTGAAGAACGCGGCATTTTTGACCGCGACACTGGACGCGAATTTATGCAGACCGTGCTAGAACAAGGCGGATCGCGTGAAGCGATGGACTTATTTATCGAATTTCGCGGACGCGAACCCAACATCGACGCACTGCTGCGGCATTGCGGTTTGGCGGCGTGAGTTGCCAGTCGCCTCCCAGCAAAAAAACCTGACAGGTCTCGAAGACCGGTCAGGTTTGCTCTGGGGCATGAACGATTAGCAGCAAACTTGATAAAGCAAAAAATGCAGTTTCTGGCGGGTGTGTGAGTGTAATTATCTGAAAATCTACAGGCGGGTTAATTATCCAAATTCGCCACTCTAGGCAAAGCCACTGATTCCATCAACTCACGGCGCACCGCTTTTAAGTCATCCTTGCCGCTCTCGATAGCACTAGACAATGAAGCCAAGCCATCATACCAGGCACCACAAGCAAAGAATTTTTGATATTCGCTAGCTGTATGGGTTTTAGCCAGACATTCAGCCATGCTTTGTGGCGGCTGTTGGGTGGCGAGTTGTACGCTGGTTTCTACATGCTTTAACACGCCACTGGTAATCACATCTTGACTGCGTTGTTTGCCGCTCAAAGAAACAAACCATTCATATTCAACCCCCGGTTTCAGTTGAACACCATAATCAGCTAAGGCTAATTTTTGAATACCGGCTTGCTCAACTTCAATGGTTTCTTCTAATACCGGCTGCATCGCTTCAACTGAAGACGGGTTAGTTTCCACAATCAAGATTTCAATAGGACGCTCAACCATCTCAGACAAAGCCCAATACAAGATGGGTTGCGGGTCTAAGGTATAAGCAATGGTTTCAGGCACCATGACGGCTAAAAAGGGCAGTTTTTCCACGCCGCGGGTGCCGCCGCCGACACGCCGACTCGGCGCGCCGAGCTGCGGAGGCATATAGCTTGGACCCGCCGCCCAAACAGCTTGCGACAGCAAAAGCGGCGAGCTTAAGCTACCGAAGTACAATAAGCTGGACACACAAGCACTTAAAGATAATTGTCGTAAAAACATGAGCTTTTCCTCTTCTCAGCGGAGACGTTGGGAAACAACGTACAGTGGGCGAATAACGCTTGGACTCAGTCTCAGTCTAGCAGAGAGATGCAAAATGTGAAATCAATTGATACACTCACACCGTAGAGAGGCATGGCGGATACGCTTCGCTTAATCCGCCCTACATGGCATTTGCCTACATGGCATTTGCCAGCGTCGCGGGCAGAGGACGAGGAAGCCAATTGGGGCTATCCCTTCTCCAAATCTTTTAACAGCCGTTTATAATAGCCGCTCATTTCTTTTTTCACTGGCAGACTTTTATGACTGAACAGGCTTTTTTTGCTGGCTTGCAGCCGTTTGATACGGCGCAGGCTGCCCATTTATCGGGACAACAAACACTTGCCCAAGACATTTATGCGACTTGGCGGCATCAGGGCGAACACGGGCGCACTTTTTTGGCACTGTTGGGTGCGCCGAATAGTGGCAAATCTTCCTTGCTGCGTGCCGGTGTGCTGCCTTTGCTGGCAGAAGACAGCGGGCTAGACACCCGCGATTGGCGACAGGCAGTGTGGTATCCCAGCGATGATCGGCAAGAGCCGTTGCGCGGCTTGGCGGCGGCGTTGCTAAAAGCCTTGCCGGAGCTTGAACAGCAGCAGCAAATGCACATAGAGCAGTTAGCAACCCTGCTGAAAGACCACCCGAAAGCCGTCGTATTGCTGCTCAAAACCACCCTGGATTTGCTTGCCAAAATGCCGATTCAAGCAGACGAAGACGCGCCTGTTGCGCGCTTGGTGTTGTTAATTGAAAACTTGGAACATCTGTTATTGCCGTCGTTGAGTGTGGCGCAGCGTGAATTGCTGTGCGAGCGTTTAGCCACACTTGCCAGCAGCGGGCGTTGCTGGATTTTAGCCAGTTTAGAGGAGAGCGCGCTGCAAGCGATGAGCGGCTGCGCACAGTTTGCCAAGCTGTTGTCCGGCACCGGGCAGTATCGTTTGCAGCCGCCGCAAGCAGCGCAATGGCAAGGCATTTTACAGGCTGGATTGTCGCAACAAGCAGTGGATGCGGGCTTATATACGCAGGTTTTTCATGCGGTGCAGCAGCAGCCGTATCCGTTGAGCGCGCTGCAAGCGGTATTTAAGTTGGCGCGCCAGGGGCTGGATTGGGCGGCAATGGGAGGCTTGTCCGGTGCGCTTGCGTGCTTGTTGCGTTTGGAATTAGCCGATTTTTCAGCGCAAGAGCGGGCGGCTGTGCGGGATATACTAAGCCAATTTGCCTTACATTCTGAGACGCAAGAATGTTATACCTGTCGCCAGCCGGCGGCACAATTAGAACGCAATGAAATTCAGCGCGAGGTGTTGAAACGCTTGTTAGATAAGCAACTGCTGTGGCGGGAGCAACAAGGCGATACCTTGTGGATTGGCGCGAATGCGGTGGTGTTGCACACTTTGCAGATGGTGGGCGACAATGTAGTCGATAGCACGCCACGCGCTACACCCGCAAAAGCCGTTGAAAAAAGCGATAAAGTGGCGTTCAAGCGTTATTTTGCTGGGCGACCGGCGGTGCTGATGGTGTTAGGGCTAGGCTTGATCGCTGCCCTGGTTTTTTTTCCGCACTACAAAGATTGGGCGACACAGCAAATTGCCCGCGGGGATCGGCAGGACACACCACCACCTAGCATTGCAACGCCGCCCGCCGACACCCGCCGCACCGCACAGCTTGACGCGCCCATCGACGCACCGCCAAAGTCGCCCTTAGACAGCACAACACCGCCTACTGTCATTGCACCAGCAGCAGTCAGCATACTTGAGCCGCCTAAACCCAAGGTGCGACCGCAGACCGACACCAGTCCCGCACGTTTAGACGAGCTGGCAGCAGCGCAAGAGAAGCAAAAACACTGGGCTAAGGCGTTGGCTTTGTATGAACAGGCTTTGCATCTGCGCCTGAATTTGCGCAGCAGTGACAGCTCCGATAAGGGCTTATTGAGTGAGTTATCGCGCAATTATGATCGAATCGCTGCTTTGCAGCAGCAGCTAGAACAGCCTAAAGCCGCTTTGCTGAGTTATCACGAGGCACTCAGTGTATCGCACAAGCTTTACACCCTTGAGCCAGACAATGTTCTCAATCAACGCGATTTAGCCATCAGTTATCAGCGCGTTGGCGATTGGCATAGCGCGGAAAAAGAGTATGAACAGGCGCGTCATCATTATCAGGACGCACTGAAGTATTTTCAGCAAGCGGTGGACACGGAAAAAACCCGGCGTAACCAACGTGCTTTGGCAGGCACCTATGATAAACTGGGGGACTTGCTGGTGTTACAAAATGATACAAAAACGGCTTTATCATCTTATCAAAGTGCTTTATCAGTGCGCCTGACCTTGTTGCAACACTATCCGGATCAAAGCAGCCAGCAAGAAGTGATGTATAGTCACAGTAAAATCAACAGTTTGTGGCAAAGAACGCGGTAAAATAACCCCCCTTTCAGTTTCCCGCGCACAAACCTGACAGTTTTAAGGGCAGAGTCTGAATGCTTAATTAAAGGTATAAAAACATGATACTTAAATATCCTTTGTATTTAATTTCACTCTGCTTGAGCGTGCCATTAATGGCTGTAGAAAATAAACCAGAGTACGATGAAGACACTGCGCAATTCATAAAGCAACTCATGCAGTTGTCTATGGATGAATTATTTGAAGTCAAAATTAAAGTTGCGTCTAAAACTTTAGAAAGCGTCTTTGACGCGCCTTCTTCTGTCACCGTATTCACCCATCAAGAATTACTGGCAATGGGTTTAACTTCGGTTGAAGATTTGTTGAACTTTGTGCCGGGGTTTTTTGTCAGCTCTGAAATCGTATTTGGCTCTGGCTACATGGTGGCAGCACGCGGACGCACTTCTCCACAGGCTTCTTATAATGTTTTGTTTATGCTAGATGGTGAACGTCTCAATAATGAAACCAGTGGCGGCGCATTGAGCATTAATCGTTATATTCCTTTATACAATGTCAAGCAAGTTGAAATCATACGCGGTCCCGGTTCCGCGCTCTATGGCACCAGCGCATTCTTAGGAGTGGTCAATATTGTCACCCATGAATCTGATAATCGAGCATTTGTCAGTGCCGGCAGTTTTGCTTACCATGAAGCGGCTGTGCAGGCGCATGAACAGGGTAAAAATTGGAGTGCATCGGCTTTTGCGCGTTATTTCAAAGACAACGGCGCAGATTATCCCACTCTACTGGCAGGCACTGATCCGCGTCAAGGGACTGATATTTCATTAGGCTTACTTTATCAAAACCTATCATTCAAATTACGCCATACACAACGTCAAGTATCACGTCCTAATCTTCTACCAGCTACCGCAGAGATTCCTAATTTTGCAAAATCAGAACAAACCAATCTGCATTTTGAATATAAACAGGCTAAAAATCTCATATATGATTGGACATTAAGAGTGGGTTATATGCAGGAAACTGGGGATACTGTCAATATTGATAATGTGGCGCAAAACTTTTTAAGAGACGCGCTCTATAGCCCAACCCACAGTGCCGAACAACTCGCGCAAGTGCCTTTATTGTCTGGCACACTAGAAAAAGAATACTCTTGGCATCTAAGCTGGGATGGGCATTATCTATTTAATCCCAAACATGAAATGTTTGCGGGCGTGACTTGGCGCAGTAGTACCAATGCTAAATCCAGCAATCAAAACAACTTTGATTACGATGCCGGTTTACAACTCATTTACGGACGTGAAAATATACCCATAGCCTATTATGAGAATCTGGTAGAACAAGGTATTAATATACCCGAAGTGAAGCGTGATGTTTTAGGCGTGTATTTGCAAAGCAAACATATTGTAACTGAACAGTTATCCACTACTTTGGGGACGCGCTATGATGAATATTCCGATTTTGGCAGTTCAATAAACCCGCGGGTCGCCTTTTTGTATTCTCCTAAGCCCTCTACGCAACTGAAATTCATGTACGGTCAAGCTTTTCGCGCCCCTTCATTGCGCCAATTTTCAGGTATCTTAACGGGCAATTCAACATTGGCTTCAGAGAAAATCAAAACGGCTGAATTAGCTTGGTTGCAAGCCTATCCTTATAAAAAATTGCAAACCACTTTAACGTATTTTCAAAACTGGCATTCTGATTTAATTGATACTGTAGCCACCAGTAACCAATTAATACGTCAGTTCGTTAATTTACCCGGCACCATTAAAACCTCTGGTTGGGAATTAGAAGCCAGCATCAAACCGATTAAACCGCTGTCAGTGCGTTTAGCTTATAGTTATCTAAATGAAACAGAAGAACACCCGCAGCGTTATCCGCACAACCACTTTAGTTTAATTTTGAATTACCAGATGCAGCGATGGAACATCAATCTGCGCACGCAATTCCATGATGCCGTTGAATATGATTTCAATCGCGTAACACGTATTGAACTCGATAGCTACTGGCGGATGGATGCCACGCTGCGTTATCAATTAGAAAAAAACATAAATTTAGTCGGACGTGTTAATAATCTATTGGATGAAGATTATTACAGTTCTTCTAAAGAATTTAATCTGCCTTTAGGTTTACCCAATCGGGGACGCAGTGCAAATCTAGGCATTGAAATGTCTTGGTAGCCACGCCACAATGCGTCAGTATTTACCTCTCCCAGCAAAAACCTGTCAGGTTTTAGCATTTTTTACAAGGAACATTCCCATGAATGAAAACAAACATTGTCGTTTATTGATTTTAGGTTCTGGACCTGCTGGCTACACAGCGGCGGTTTATGCGGCGCGAGCCAATCTCAAACCGGTCTTGATCACCGGCATGGAACAAGGCGGACAACTGACCACCACCACCGAAGTAGATAATTGGCCTGGCGATCACGAAGGGGTGCAAGGACCTGATTTAATGGAACGAATGCGCAAACATGCCGAGCGTTTTGAAACCGAAATTATTTTCGACCACATCAACACAGTTGATTTACACAAGCGTCCTTTCACCTTAAGCGGCGATTATGGCAGCTACACCTGCGACGCGCTGATTGTCGCCACAGGCGCGTCCGCCAAATACTTGGGTTTAGCCTCAGAAGAAGCCTTCCAAGGCAAGGGCGTATCAGCTTGCGCAACCTGCGACGGATTTTTTTATCGCAATCAAAAAGTCGCCGTGATTGGCGGCGGCAATACCGCGGTTGAAGAAGCCCTGTACCTATCCAACATTGCCCGCGAAGTAGTGGTAGTGCATCGCCGCGACGAATTTCGTTCGGAAAAAATCCTTGCGCAACAACTGATTGAAAAATCGCAATCGGGCAATGTCAAATTAGAATTATTTCATGTACTAGACGAAGTGCTGGGCGACAGCAGCGGCGTGACCGGCATCCGCATTAAAAATGTGCAAACCAATGAAACCAAAGACATTGATTTAACTGGCGTATTTATCGCCATCGGTCATCAGCCGAATACACAGATTTTTGACGGGCAGCTTGACATGAACAACGGCTATATCAAAATTCACAGCGGCACAGGCGGCAACGCAACTGCCACCAGTGTTGCCGGTGTATTTGCTGCGGGCGATGTGTGCGATCATGTTTACCGCCAAGCCATCACCTCAGCCGGCAGCGGCTGCATGGCGGCGTTAGATGCAGAAAAATATTTGGATGCTCTGCAACCTTAAGCTAGCGCACAAAAAACACACGCCTAAACCTGACAGATGCAAGGGCGAGGTTTGCCTATTCTTCTACCCGTGGCTTTTATGAAACAATTTATACTATTCGCTTTCATCGCTGTGCATCTCACTGCCTGCGGTGTTTATCAAGCCTTTGATCCCTGCCCACACCGCTTTCAAAGCGGCGAATGTTATCAACCGCCGGCGCAAAAAATCAAAGATGCTGATCTCGTGCAAGCCACCCAACAGGCAGCGCACGCCTTATCGCAAGCTCTGAACACCCCGCTGGACAAGCAAAAAGCCATGCTGGTCACCCGTTTAGCCAACCTTAACCGTCTTGAAGAAAGCTCCGCGCTGGGGCGGGTGTTGGCTGAACAGCTTGCCGCGCACTTTACGCAAATGGGCTACACAGTACGCGAAGTGCGGTTTCGACAAGATTTATTCATTCAGCAAGATAATGGCGAATTTATTTTGTCGCGCTCATTGTCCGATATTTACACGCAGCAAGCCGTAGCGACCGTCACCACTGGCACCTACGCGGTTGGACACACGGAAGTCTATGTCAGCTTAAAAGTATTGGATTTGAGCGGCGTGGTACTGGCTTCGCATCTGCTGACGCTGCCACTAGGCAAAAATGTACAGCATTTGTTAAGCAGCGGGGTCTAATCTGGTGTGACGAAAATCCCCACATTTGACTGGAATTGACAGGCGTAAACCAGTAAGATTTTTGTTCCGCAAACCAGGCAGCTTATGTCATGCCGAATACAGTCGCGGTCCAAGTATAAAAGTCCGATTCATAAAGTGCTTAACCTATTGGAGCGAGGGCGCGACAACGGGAAAGCTAAATACCGCGAAGCCAAAGAGCAAATCAAGTATTTGCAGAATAAATTGCGCCGTATCGAACAAAGTCAGCAGGACTGGAAGCAAAAAGCCCAAGCATCAACGGCGGCAGTCAAGCACCTGAAAGCCGTTATCGAGCAGCACGAGCGGCGGCAGGCAGATGACGCTCAAAAAAAGCCTGAACCCGCTGCTGGTGAAGCCTGTTCGATCCGCATTTTTAGAGTTCGCTATAAAACTGCTTCAATTCTTCAGCCGCTGGCGCACGTTTGAAATGACCGCTAAAACGCCGTACTTGTGTCAACAATTGTTCAGTTTGCGCACCATTCAACCTCAAACCCAGTTTGGCATAAGCGTCAACAATGGCGTGACTGCCGGAGTGTTTGCCTAGCACAATTTTGTGACAGCGTCCTAATTCCGCAGGATCAACGCCTTGATAATTCTGGTAGTCCTTCATTAAGCCATCGACATGAATACCCGCTTCATGGGTAAACACGCCGCTACCGACCAGACTTTTTTGCCAACCGATAGGGCGACCAGAAGCTTTTTCTACCAGTGCCGAGACACTAGGATAAAGACGCATGTTGATGCCATCATTTTGTTGGTAAAAACGTCGCAGACCCATCACCACCTCTTCCAGCGGCGCGTTGCCGGCGCGTTCTCCGAGACCATGCACGGTAGTGTTGACGTGTGTCGCGCCGCCGCGTACCGCTGCCAGCGTATTGGCGGTTGCCAAACCTAAATCATCATGAGCATGCATTTCAATGTCTAAATCTGTCATAGCGCGTAAATCGCGCAGCCGTTCATAGACCTCAAACGGCTCCATAATGCCCACCGTGTCAGCAAAGCGAAACCGCCGTGCGCCGGCACGTTCTGCTTGTTCGACCACCTGCCAGAGAAATTCCGGCGCGGCGCGTGAGGCATCTTCACCACCCACACAAACTTCCAGCCCTAAATCCTGTGCCTGCTT
This sequence comes from uncultured Thiomargarita sp., assembly GCA_964582525.1. GTDB lineage: Bacteria > Pseudomonadota > Gammaproteobacteria > Beggiatoales > Beggiatoaceae > BB31. Next base: position 57,438 of record CAZOSP010000007.1, read on the forward strand.
TACGTGCCGCTCGATTTGCGCCAGTACCCAAGCGCGGCTGCGTGCCAGTTTTTTGTGGATTTGCTGATCAGAAATGGGCATAGATAAATCCACGTACTGCACGCCTAAGTCGCGGCATTGTGCGATGTCGTGGCGGTGCATCCGACACCAAACCATTAAATCGGCGTGTTTGACTGTCGCCGCCACGGCGCGGATGGAATCGCGTTCTTCTTCGCCCATGGCGGGAATGCCGACCTCTAATTCGGCTACGCCAAGCGCGTCTAAGGCTTGCGCAATGGCTAATTTTTCTCTTAGGGAAAAGGCTACGCCAGCAGATTGCTCGCCGTCGCGCAGGGTGGTGTCGTTGATAGTGACTTGCTGTTTGTTCATGCGGGTGTCCTCAGAGCGGTTGTTAAATCGGCTTGAGCAAACCGCATTCCATGATTTTTAACTATAAAATCAATGAGCTATTTTTACATGACGGGTTTTTTTGAGACAAAATGGGCGGTTTGTAGGAAAGCTTACAAACGCGCTTATGCGCAATGCCAGCATTCGACGATAGGCAAACCCAGACAGTCCTGTAATGGTAGTGCTATCGAGACCCAATGAGGCTAAATTTTCGCTGCAATCGTGTTATAGTGATGGATATATTGCCCCGCCCGAATCACTCCGCAGGTATTGTAGGCTGGCAAGCCAGTCCTGCCGACTGGGACGACTGGGCATCATGCTCTACGGCGCGATTTGGCAATGCCCGGTTCCCAAGTGCCACTTGGGAATGCGATCTTGACCGCGTTGCGGTCTGTACTAACAAGCCCGCTGGCAAGGAACGAGGAATGTCTGGAAGTGCGGCGCGAAACGGCTACGCCGTTTGAGCTAATTAGGAGATTAGCTCTCCCAAGCACCGCCGCCAATGGCGGCGTTCGGCTCACTTGGAAGTGAGCCGCTCCCAGCACCACGCGGGTCAAGGTTTGTAACCTTGACCCGAACGTTTTGATTATCTTTACACGGACATCGCCCACACCCCCGACGGGCGTTTCTTAGTCCGGTAGGGTGCGCGACATCTTTTCGTCGAAGCACGCGGGATGATGGCTGAGTTTTTAAG
>CAZOSP010000008.1:0-58388 GCA_964582525.1 uncultured Thiomargarita sp.
GTGCGTGCTTCGACGAAAAGAAGATTGAAATCCATTAAGAGACAGCCATGAATGACCTCAGTAAAGCCAGTATTTTAGTCGTTGATGACACGCCGAATAATCTCAATTTGTTAAAAAACATCCTCATGCAAGCAGGCTATGCAGTGCGCACACTGCCGCACGGCTCTTTGGTGCAGCGTTCAGTGCTGACGCAGCCGCCCGCGCTGATTTTGCTCGACATCAAAATGCCCGATATAAACGGTTACGAAGTCTGTCAACAACTCAAAGCCGAGCCGCACAGCCGTGATATTCCGATTATTTTTATCAGTGCCTTGCAAGATACCGAAGACAAACTGAAGGCATTCGCGCTCGGTGGCGTAGATTATATTAACAAGCCTTTTCAAGCGGCTGAAGTATTAGCGCGAGTGCATACCCATTTGCAGTTACACAGCACGCAGCAACATTTAGCGGCGCGTAATGAAGAACTGGATCGCGCCAATCAAGCCTTGCAACAGGCTAAAGCGCAAGCGGAAGCGGCAAATCAGGCAAAAAGCGCGTTTCTTGCTAATATGAGCCATGAATTACGCACGCCGCTGAATGCCATTTTAGGTTTTGCGCAAATTCTGGAACAATTGCCTTCGCTAGAAAAACAAGAAAAACAATATGTTACCATTATTCACAGCAGTGGCGATTATCTACTAACTCTGATTAATGATGTATTGGATTTAGCCAAAATCGAAGCCGGACGTATAGACCTGTTGCCTGAAACCGTTGTGGTTAGTCCATTTTTTCAAGATTTTCTGACTATGTTTCGCTATCGCGCTGAAAAAAAAGGTATTGTTTTCAATTATCAAGCCGCAGAAACACTCCCGCACAGCCTTCATATTGATGCCAAACGGTTGCGTCAAATCATTATTAATTTACTCGGCAATGCAGTGAAATTTACCGAACAAGGCAGCGTCAGTTTGCACCTCAATTACCAAGACGGGCAATTAATCCTGCACGTCATAGACACCGGCATCGGCATTGCCGAGCAAGACCAAGCCGACATTTTCAAGCCTTTCACCCAAAGCGGCACGCCAGGCTACAAAGCCCAAGGCACGGGTTTAGGCTTATCGATTACACAAAAAATCATCACCCTGATGGGCGGCGACATCAGCCTAGACAGTGAACTAGGCAAAGGCAGTTGTTTTAGGGTGCAATTACCCGCCGCAGCCAGCTATGAAAAAACTGCCGAAGCCGACATCAGCCCTCCCCAAACCATTATTGGATTTCAACACAGCCTAGCGCGTGACGAAAAACTGCGCATTTTAGTGGTTGATGATATTGCCAATAATCGAGAAATGATAAGCCAAATGCTACAACCGCTAGGCTTTGTCATCCAACAAGCCGACAGTGGCGCGGCGGCTTTGCAACTGGCAGCCGACTTTCAGCCGCATCTGGTATTCATGGATTGGCGTATGCCCGACCTAGATGGTTTAGCAGCCATGCAGGCTTTGCGGAACTTGCCAGCCATGCACAATGTGCCGATTATCATAGTGTCCGCCAGTGCCTTTGAAGAAGATCGGGCGCGGGCGCAGGCAGCCGGTTGTGCAGATTTTCTCGCCAAACCGCTGAAACGCGATCTATTGCTTGCCACCTTAGCCAAGCATCTGCCTCTGCAATGGCAGTATGAGTGCGGGGTGGATCAAGCGCGGCAAAACCCATCGTTGTCTGCCGTCGCGGCGACCTCCAACAGAGACCTTGATGCCGCGCAGTGTGCGGAATTAATGACAATGGTCAAAGGTGGTGATATTTACAACATCACCGTCTATCTGAAGCAGTTGACTGAAACCGCCGATTGTCCCGCGCAAGCGCGTAAGCTGCTGGCTTTTGCTGAGGAATTTCGCTTAGGGGACATTCGCCGTTATTTGCAAGAAGTTGTCTGAGATCGCTAATCTCCCGATTAGCGTAGCGGCTGGGACTGAAGCCGAGAAACGAGGATATTTATTGCGCATCCCATAACACTTTGTAGCGCGAATCCAAAACCGACAAATGCCGATCCAATGCCTCAAGCTGCGTCCATAAATCCTGTCGTTGCGCACGACTGGCGGTGCTAACAGCCTGTTTAAGCTGTTCTCGCTGCGCATACAAAGCAGCGATTTCACCTTTCAGATGTGCCATTTCCGTTTGTTGTTGCGTATCCATTTGTCAAAAACCTATTCTAGCCGCATAAAACCGTTAGGGATTGTGCGGCACTATGACCGCAACGCCATCATCCAGTAATTGCTGTCCTAGCACCACCACAAGCCCTTCCGGTCCCACCCCGCTGATCTGCACGCGCTTGTCTTGCTCTATGCCGCGCTGTACTTCGCGCCATATTGCGGTTTTTTGTTGCGCATCAAGAACAAACACGCCGTCTTTATCTTTGCGTCGTGTCAAGGCTTGCAAGGGAATTAAGGTGGCGTTTTCTACACGTTGCAGAACCACTTTGGCACGCACAAACAGCCCGGGTTTGAGTAAAAGATCGGGATTGGCGATGCGTATTTCGACTCGCGCTTGGCGGTTGCTGGTTTGAAATACCGGCGCGATGCGCTCAATTTGTCCGCTGAATAACTGTCCGGCATAAGCATCGGTGCTGAGTGATACCGTAAGTCCGGGCGCGAGCGCGGCGTAGTCGGCTTCGGTGACATGGATAATGGCACTGATGGGATCGAGTTCGACAATGCGCAGTAGCGGCGTTTGCGCGGCAACGGTTTCGCCTTCATCAATATAGCGTTCTGCCACCAAGCGTTGTTGCGCACCGCCGTGCCAGTCGGCACTGACTTGGGTGTAGCCTAAGCGAATCCGTGCCGTTTCCAGTGCCGCTTCAGCCCGCGCAATTTGGGCGCGAGTGACTTGTACGTGGGCGGCTTTAGCCAGTTGTTCGGCTTGCGCACTGTCGCTTTGCGAGGCGGAAGTCGCGCCGCGCTGATTAAGTGCTTTAATGCGGTTGTGTTCGCGCTCGGCAATTTGTAACAGGCTGCGGGCTTCGGCAAGATTGGCTTTGGCGACGGCTAAGTCGGCTTCTGCTTGGGCGACCGCTTGCACGTATTCGGCGTTATCTAATTCTGCAACGGCTTGACCGCGTTTGACATTATCGGCTAAATCAACATTTAAGCGCACTACGCGCCCGCTGATTTTAGGCGCGATAACAAATTGCGCATAGGCTTCTAGTGTGCCGCTAAATTCGCGCACCAAGACGATGCTGCCCTGCTCAATGGGGACGACTTGTACCGGCACGGCGGTGTTTTTGGCGCGGCTGCGCTGCGGTTTTTCGCTCAAAACTTCATTAAGGCGTTGGTACAAAAGCCCACCGAGCAAGCCCAGTAGAATGATCACAATAAATAAAAAAATCAATGACTTAAATGATGATTTCTGCATACAATACTCATTTATGAAGTTGCATTCGCGTTCGCGCCACAAAAAAACCTGGCGCAAACCCTACTGGCTACGGCTAGGTAATATTTTCCGATTGATGCGGTTCACCCCTCACCGCATCCTACGGCTAGTATCACAAACTTGTTTTTGCTCGGTTGTGGCAAAAGCACTGGCAAAATAATCAGCCATCCAATCACAGCCCATCGCCTGCAAAGATTTTAATTCATTGATGCCTTTTAATTGCCAGCGAATAATGGTGTTGTTGTCATCCCGGGTTAACAGCATTTCATTATTTGCACTAAAATAAATATTCTCAATAGTCGCTTTATGTCCCTCTAAAGTTGCCAAATAAGTACCATCAGCTTTCCACAATTTCACTTTATTATCATAACCACCACTCGCAATCCATTGTTGATCGGCACTAAACGCCAGCAAGGATACATCACTTTGATGGGTTAAAGAAGCAATCGGTTCTAGGTCTAATGTAAGCAGCTCTACTGTTTTGCCATTATGCACAATGAGTACATTGGCTGGTGGATTAAAATACATGATCTCGGCTTGCTTATTAAAGCGTTTAACTGTGTGAGTGGTTGAGTTCCATAATGCAGCCTGTTTTTTTTCATCCATAAACACCACTAAATGTTGGCTATCACGGCTAAACACGCTAGAAGCATATTTTGCAACTTCTTCTAATTCTAGCAGGGTAGTCAGTAAGCTACCGTCGGTTTGCCATAATTGTGCAAAGCTATTAGGTATGATGAATAGCAATTGCTCACCATTAGGACTAAAGCGATAAAAAGGTGTAATAAGTTCATCATAGAATTGTTTATCCATAATGGTAGCAATGGCTTGTCCATTAAAATCGCTTAACTGCACAGGTCCTATACTAGATTTTTTGCTATTTATTTCATGTAAAGCGGTTAATATAATTTGCGCTTTTTCATTAAAAAGAACCGTGGGACTTTGCATAGACTGTGCGGATTTAGGCTGTATTGCTTGTAAAGTTTTCAGCAATACCCCTTCTTTTGTCCATAGTTGCAATGGACCATAACTGTCTTTTGTGATCACGGCGGTGGTGATACGTTCCCCGCTTAGACTCATATTGACATCTACAGAAACATAGTCGGGATGAGTGTATTCAATCGCTTCGAGCAAGTTTGTGGAAGAACCCTCTATCTGCCACAGTTGCACCGGTCCTAGACGATTTTTTTGCTCGATTGTAGTGACAAAAACTGCACTATTGGCTGCTTGTCTTATATCAATTTCTACATCTTCACCGCTTAGTTGCGGCAGCAGGGTTTTAATTAATGCGCCATCTTCTGTTCTCCATAACTGCACAGGACCGGCTGAGAAAGGCGAGTGTATGCGGGTAATTAAGTATTCATCTCCAGCAATGAAAAAACTATCAACGCGAGCGTGTTCTGCAACTTCGGAAATCAGTGTTTTAATCAATTTACCATCACGACTACGCCATAATTGTACCGGTGCGCTTAGATTAGATTTGAATTTTCTTTGTGTTAAGAAAAACGCCCCTGTAAAACTGTATTTTGCGTGCAGATTTTGATCCTCAACTTCAACTAGATGTCTTAAAATTTGCCCATCGGACTGCCAAATATAAGCCCCCTCTTCAGTTGATAGTGTGACAAAGCTTTCTGCATAGCCCGAAGGCGTGCTGAATTCTAATTCACCATGCTCTTGCTGCATTGTATTTTGATTGTAGATAACCGAATCATCAGCATTAAAGAGGTTTAAGCGTGGATTCTTATGCCATAAACGCACACTTAAATCATCACTAGCAGAGGCTAAAATCTCACCTTGGCTATCAAACGCCAGTCCCATTACCCAGTCATGATGTCCTTTCAATGTAGTATAAAGACGACCATTAGCATTCCAAATTTTAATCAGATTATCTTGTCCGCCGGTGGCAATGTGAGAATTAGTTGGATGAAAAATAATCTTTTGAATAGGGGCTTCATGCCCTTTTAATGTTGCTAAATAGCCACCTTGATTATTCCAAATTTCAACACTGTTCTTTTCATCAGTTTTAACTGCGATGAGATTTTCCTGTGCAGAAAACACTGTTTCCTGATAAGCACCATAATATTCCATTGGGCGTTTGAATAATAAATTTCCATCTAAATCCCACAATTGTTGTTCTAAGTTTTGCGTGCTTGTTTGTAACAGTCGTCCTTGCGGAGAAAAGCGCAGTTGTTCAAACTTAAAGCCGTCAGGATGTTCTAAAGTTGTCAGCAGTTTTCCTTGATTTGTCCATAATTGGATTTGTTTGTCTGCATTTAAGGTGGCTAACACCTCTTTAGTATCAGTCTCTTGATAATTTTCGGGCTGGGCTTGGGGATTAAAGGCTATTTTCTTTATCGGGCTAGTCGTTGCTAAGGTAGCGATCAGTTCCCCCTGTAATGTCCACAGTCGGCTGGCATTATCCGTCACGCCCGCCGCGATGTGAGCGCGTTGACTCAAAGCATAGCTATTGACTGCTTCTGAAGTCATATTGATGACAGCTTGCGTAGGTAAATGCCATGCTTGAAGTTGCTTGTCCTGAGTTAAACTGACTAAATAATCTGCATCCAAACTAAATTCAAAATCGACTATATTTCCCCATTTTTCATCTACAAGATTGAGTGCTGCTGGAGTTGCGATAAAGCTTTGATTGTTTAGATCAAATAATCGAAGTTTTTTGTCCCGTGTTTGTAAAGCAAGGTAATTTTTAATCGGGTTATATAAACTGCTGTTATTATATAAATTGCTCTTAAAACCCTGTTCATCTGTCAAGGTATGAATAAGCTGCCCCTCGCTATTCCAAAGCTGATAGCTTTTATCATCTTGGCTAAATCCTTCAATAAAGGAGCTGTTTTCAATAAATCTGGCTAATTTCAAACCTTGTGGATGACTCAGCGTCTTGAGGTGCTTGCCATTAAAATCATACAATTCATAATTTTTATCCAATGGAATTAAGATTCTATTCATTTTGGTATTAAATTCAACCCAATATGATTTATTCGTTTCTATTTGCAAGCGTTGCCGTTCTTTAATTTGATACAAATTCTTTTGCAAACCATTGATGACTTTATGGCTTAATTGTATCTCTGTAGCAGCTTCGAGTGCGCCCAGGCTTTGTAAACGCTGTGCCGCATCCAAACCCTGCAAGAGTCCATCAAAATGGGCTTGCAAGCTAAAATTCGCTTCAGAAACAGCCGCTTTTGCATAAATTTCATTGACTTGCGCCTGTTTACGTTGTTCGTCAGCTTCTAGCATTTTCTGCACTGCTACGACAGCCAACATCACAGAAATCACCATGCCCGCCATTGCCCAAGCCAGCATCGCATTTTTGCGCCGATTTGCCTGACGAATAGCGCGGCGACTGTCGTTGATAAAGCCCGTTTGTAGCGCGGTTGGGGCGGGTTGTTTGTGGCTAGAGACTGCCGTGTCATGCCAGATTTCGGCATTTTCACAGGCACTGTTATTCAGCAAAAAATCTTTACTTTTCTGATGCTTAGACCAGTCTAAAGCGCGTTGTTGTAGCTCAGTGTGTCGCTGCACATGCTCGCGGTCTAGTTCCAGTTCTTGCACCAGTTCGGCAAAGCTATCGGCGAACGGTTTGGTCGTAAAATCAATCCAGTTAATCAACCGCAGCTTTTTGGGCAGGCTGTGCGCGTCGATTTCTCGTGCCAGCACACTGAGGATGCGCTTGCCTTGTTCGTGTGCATAATCGACTTCGCGCTCGCAGTATTGCGATAGCACTGCATCGGGCGAGAGGATAAAAACAAAGTTATTCGCGCTGCTAATGCCTTTGTAGAGTTCGCTCTCGAAATCCACGCCGCTGGCGATGCTTTCTTGGTCAAACCAGGTGGTTTTGCTGGCTTCTTGCAATTTGCTATTGAGCTGGCGAGCAAAATCGCCGTCTTTGCGCGAATAGGAAATAAACACGTCAGTGCCAAGCTGTCCCTTGAGGGCTTCGGAATGTTGGATAAAGTCTGTGTGCAGCGCGGTGGGCGGATGTTGGTTGCGATTTTGGTTAAGGCGCAGCCAGATTTTGGCGTTTTCCAGATTATGCCCGCGCAACAAAAACGACGGGCGTTGCGCTTCAGCTTGCCATTTTAGGGCGCGGGTCAGCAGAATTTTGTGGTGTTCGTAATAACTACGTTCATGCGCTAACCCTGACAGCACTTGATCAATAGCGTTTTCTGCTTGAAATTCAATATATTGCAATTCACGCACCGCATCTGGCAGAGGCGACGTGGCTTGCAATAAAATGGGAATAATGCGTTTGTTTAGCGACAGCGCGTAATCCAATTCAATTTGACAATATTGCGAAGCCACCGAGCGCGGCGAAATGAAATACAGCAAATTGGTCGCCCCCGCAATGCCATCGAGAATGGCTTGCTCGGAAGTCGCGCCGCTGCGAATATCGCGGTCATGTTGCCAAGTGGTGATGGCGTGACGCGACAATGCTCGCACCACCGCATCGCGTTGCGGGCGGTCTTCTACGTCGTAGCACACAAAAGCATCGGTGAGCATGTTTTCACCGTTTTTACGCGCTTCGCAGATAAATTCGCAGACTAAATGGCCGGGTTCACAGGGAGCTTGCTCGCCGTCTTGAAATGCTTTGAGCAGCCAATCCTGCCCGGCGTAGCGTTCCTTGCCGACCAGCAAATAGCGCGTAGCTCGTTGATTTTTATGCCATAACAAGGCTTGTGCTAGGATTTCAGTATGTGCAGCAACATAAGCTTGATAGCGTTGCAGCACCAACTCAATGCGCTCAACGACACTCTCCAGCGTATCAATAGTTTCGCCAAACAGGGGAATCTCTAAAGTCTGCAAATAAGCCAAATCTTCGTGCTTATGCCAATGATTTTCATAACTTTGCGCCCACGCCGCGAGCTTATTGCAAGCTTCTTCGTCGAGCCTTTCCTTGCTGTCTAGCCAATCGGTGCGCCCGACCACCTGTAAACTGCGAGTTAAAACCTGCTGCACGGTTTTGATGCACGGATCAGGCAGCCCATGAAACGCATAAAAGCCGCGCAACACCTGCTGATCGGCGACAGACAGTTCGCCCTCATCGGCACTAAAAATCACCATCTGATTAATTGGAATCACCCGTTTGCCCAGCACCCGCGCATATTCCAATTCAATCAAACAGTAGGGCGAACACAGCGAACGCGGTGCCATGACATAGACAAAATTATGTGCCGATTCAATACCATGATTAATGCGGGCAGCATAATCCTCGCCATCGGGAATATTGACCTTATCAAACCAAGCGTCGTAACCGGCTAATTTTAGTTTTTGCTGCAAACGCGCCACAAAACCCAAACTTTCACGGCGACCGTAGGAAATAAAGATGTCTTTGAAATAACTCATGCAACTCTCCGTTTCGATGGGAGCAAGCCTTGCTGGCTTGTTTAATACATCCAATCAAAGGAAAAACGGGCAAAGCAGATGAACAACTGAAAAATGGCGCGCCCGACAGGATTCGAACCTACGACCTTTGGCTCCGGAGGCCAACGCTCTATCCAACTGAGCTACGGGCGCGTGGGAAAAGCTAAGGCTGCCGAGCGGCAGCCTGTGAGAGTCCGGCATCATAAAGCCTTTTCGCTTGAAGCTCAATGCTTATTGAATGTTAACCTGCAACATTTCTTCACCGTCCGCATCGCTTAAATGCACTGCGCAGGCAATGCAGGGGTCAAAGCTGTGGATGGTGCGCAGAATTTCTACCGGTTTGTGCGGATCGTGCAGCTTATGCCCTTTTAACGCCGCTTCATAGGGACCGGCTTGCCCTTGCGCATCGAGCGGTCCGGCATTCCAAGTGGTTGGTACAACGGCTTGATAATTAGCGATTTTCTCGTTTTCAATCACAATCCAATGGGCTAACGCACCGCGGGGAGCTTCCATGAAACCCACGCCCTGACAGTGTTTAGGCCAGCTTGACGGATTCCATTGTGTTTCATTAAAGGTTTTGCTGTCGCCCGCTTTGATGTTGGCAGTGAGATTGTCAAACCACACCTGCATGGTATCGGCGATGATTTTGGTTTCCAGCGTGCGTGCGGCGGTGCGTCCTAGTGTTGAAAACAAGGCGGTGAGCGGCAAATCCAGGGTTTTTAAGCTGTAATCGACCAATTCCACCGCCTGCGCGTGCTTGGTTGCATAGAGCATCAGCATCCGCGCCAATGGTCCAACTTCTACCGGTTTGTCGCGCCAACGCGGTGTTTTCATCCAAGAATAGGATTGTTCGATATCTAACTGTTTATAAGGCGGTTTAGGACCTGTGTAATGTAAGTTAGTTTCACCCTCATAAGGATGCAAACCTTTTTCTTTTCCTGCTTCGTAGTCGTACCAAGCATGAGATACATATTCTTGAATTTGTTCTTTGTCGTGTAAATCAACCGGTTCAAAGGTTGAAATATCACGATTCAAAATCACTCCGCCGGGGACTAAGAAAGAACTGGGATCATCCATGCCTTTTTCGGGGAAATCGCCATAGGTTAAGAAATTGCCTACCCCTTCGCCTTGTTCCGCCCATTCTTTATAGAAACTGGCAATAGTTAAGGTATCGGGAATATAGACTTGTTCAACAAATGTTTTCATCTGCTGAATTACATCTTGTACTTGTGATAGTTTCTTCGCATTGATAGCAGAATCTGAATTTAAGTCAATCGGACAAGCAACCCCGCCGACCAAGAAATTAGGATGTGGATTTTTACCGCCAAAAATCGCATGAAGTTTGACCACATCGCGCTGCCATTCCAACGCTTCCAGATAATGCGCCACTGCCATCAAATTGGCTTCCGGCGGCAATTTATACGCCGGATGTCCCCAATAGGCTTTAGCAAAAATGCCCAGTTGTCCAGCCTCAACAAAGGTTTTCAGCTTTTTGCGCATATCCGAAAAATAGCCCGGCGAGGACTTGGGATAATGCGGGCTGACGGTTTGCGCCAGTTCTGACGTGGCTTTCGGATCAGCGTCTAACGCCGACACCACATCCACCCAATCTAAGGCGTGCAGATGATAAAAGTGCATCACATGATCATGCACATATTGCGCAGCAATCATCAAATTACGAATTAATTGCGCATTGGGCGGAATTTGGTATTTCAGCGCGTCTTCCACCGAGCGAATCGAAGCCATGCCATGCACCAGCGTACAGACCCCGCAAATGCGCTGCGCAAACGCCCAAGCATCGCGTGGATCGCGCCCTTTAAGGATGGTTTCAATGCCGCGCACCATCGTCCCTGAAGAATAGGCTTGGGCGATGGTGTCGCCGTCCATGCGCGCTTCAATGCGCAGATGACCTTCGATACGGGTGATCGGGTCAACAACAATACGTTCATTACTCATGTTCAATCTTCCTGTGTTTTAGTCGCGTTGGCATTCGGATAAAATTTTTCATCTTGAATTTGTGTCACGCTGTAGGGGCATGTTTGTGGAAACACATCAATACTTAAGCCGGTTTCTTGGCGCGCAAGTTCTACTGCATCGACGTAAGCTTCTGCTATCGTTTCCTCTAAACAAGACTTTAAGCTAGGTACTTTACGCAAACGGCGGGCGATACGAAAACGCTGTTCAATAATGGTATTGCGCCAGCTTTTGCCCTCAAAACCTGTTAAGTTCTGACTAAGTTGATGATACTGAAATTGCCATTTAAGCAAATGTGCGAGCAAAATGATTAAGCGATTTTCTAATTCATTACGCTCACTACGGCTCATATCACCCAGTTCCTCGATCAAATGCTCAATATCCAATTCTTCAAAGCGTTTAGCTTTGAGCAGTTGTATATTGGTGTTTGCCCAGTGTGCATAATCAGTCTCATAAAGTTTAGCTAAAGCCGTCATTATTAAACCTCTTGTTTTAAGCGGGCAGCAAAATACCTGAAGTTTTTCCTCGTACAATCACGCCGCCCTAGTTTGCGCGAACGCGAACTGGCTCAAGTCCATGGTCGCAAGCTATTTTAGCAGGGTTTGTGCGCGGACATGAAAAACCGGGAAGAAAAAACACGCTTGTGGGAGAGCTAATCTCCCAGCAAAGCCGCCGCAAGCGGCGCGAAACGGCGACGCCGTTTGAGCTAATCGGGAGATGAACTCTCCCAAACCCCGCCGCCATCGGCGGTGCTTCGGCTAATGGCTCACTCGGCTAACTTGGAAGTTAGCCGCTCCCAGCAAAGCCGCTTCCAGCAAAGCCGCTCCCAGCAAAGCCGCTCCCAGCAAAGCCGCTCCCAGCAAAGCCGCTCATCGAAAGATTAGCGCTCTCTTTTGTTGTTCTCCAGACGCTTGAACATCATCGCGTAATACAGCACGGGAATGACCACCAGCGTCAGCAGGGTGGAGACAAAAATGCCGAAAATCAGCGCAATCGCCAAGCCACTGAAAATCGGATCATCAATAATGAATAAAGCACCGAGCATGGCGGCTAAACCGGTCAGAATAATCGGCTTGGCGCGTACTGCACCGGATTCAATGACTGCTTCTTGGAACGGCATCCCTTCGTCAACTTGTTGATTAATAAAGTCAACTAACAAAATTGAGTTGCGCACAATAATGCCGGCTAAAGCAATCATGCCAATCATTGAAGTGGCAGTAAATTGCGCACCGAGCAGCGCGTGTCCGGGCATGACTCCGACAATGGTGAGCGGAATCGGTGCCATGATAATCAGCGGGATGAGGTAGGAGCGAAATTGCGCGACGACCAGCAGGTAAATCAAAATCATACCAATCGCATAAGCAATTCCCATATCGCGGAAGGTTTCAAAGGTGACTTGCCATTCGCCATCCCATTTGAGGCTGTATTGATAAGGGTCCGCGGGCGGGGTGAAGAAATATTGTTGCAGTTGATAGTGGTTATCGACAGTTTTGCCGTCTAACGCCGCGCTGATGTCAAACATGCCGTACAGCGGGCTGTCGAGATCGCCCGCCATGTCTGCGGTGACATAGGTAATGGGCAGTAAGTCTTTGTGATAAATGGCATTTTCGCGTTTTGTTTCGCGCATACGGGCAAATTCCGAGAGCGGAATCAGTTGCCCGTCACGGTTGCGCACTTGCAGATTGTCTAATACGCCGCGATTGGCTTTGTCAGCCACAGAAAATTCTAGGCGAATCGGAATCGGGTATTTGACATCGGCGTTGTGTAAAAAGCTCGCGTCCATGCCGCTCAGTGCGGCGGTTAAGGCGGTCACGGCGGTTTCTTGCGGAATGCCTAGCCGGGCGGCTTTTTGTTGGTCGATGCGGATGATGAATTTGCGTTGCGGGGCTTCTACGCTGTCATCTACGTCAACAATGTCCGCAGTGTTTTCAAACACGGCGCGGATTTCTTTGGTGATGCGCAGTTGTCCGTCGTAGTCTAAGCCGTAAATTTCTGCCACCAGCGGCGATTGCACGGGCGGTCCGGGCGGCACTTCGACGATTTTTACATTCGCGCCCATTTTTTTGCCAATGGCTTGCAGCGGCTCGCGCACGCTTAAAGCGATTTCGTGGCTTTTGCGGTGGCGATATTTGCTGTCGATCAGATTGACTTGTAAGTCGCCGACATAATGCCCTTCGCGCATGTAATATTGGCGCACCAGTCCGTTAAAATTAATCGGCGCGGCAGTGCCGGCGTAGGCTTGATAATCATGCACTTCGGGGACTTGCGCGAGGTAATCGCCGAGTTCGTTCAGCACTGCGGCGGTGTATTCAACGCTCGCGCCTTCGGGCATATCGACAATGACTTGAAACTCGGATTTGTTGTCAAACGGCAGCATTTTCAGCACCACCAGTTTCACCCCGACCAGCGAGACGGAGGCGACAATTAGCACGATCATCATCACGCCCAGCAGCAGGCGCGGCAGTCTGCCTTTTTTGCCGCGCAAAAAGGGGCGTAACAGGGCGTTGAAGAATCTGAGGCTAAAACCCGCGGGTTTTTCCGTGCCGTCGCCGTGTCCATGCGCGTGTTTGTCGGCTACGCCTTTGAGGACTTTGTAGGTCAGCCAAGGGGTGATGATGAAGGCGACGGCAAGCGAGATGACCATGCCGAAGCTGGCGTTGATGGGAATCGGACTCATGTAGGGTCCCATCAAGCCGGTGACAAATGCCATGGGCAGCAGCGCGGCAATGACCGTGAAAGTGGCTAAAATGGTGGGTCCGCCGACTTCATCAACCGCGTAGGGAATGGCGTCGAGCAAGCTGCGTTTGCCCATTTGCATGTGGCGGTGGATATTTTCTACTACCACAATCGCGTCATCGACCAAAATTCCGATGGAGAAAATCAGCGCGAACAGCGACACGCGGTTAAGCGTGAAACCCCATGCCCAAGAGGCAAACAGGGTGATCAGCAGGGTGATGACCACGGCTACGCCGACGATAATGGCTTCGCGCCAGCCCAGCGCGAACAGTACCAGCAACACCACAAAACCGGTGGCAAATGCCAGTTTACCAATGAGTTTTTTCGCTTTGGTATCGGCGGTCGCGCCGTAGTTGCGAGTCACTGTGGCTTGTACGTCATCGGGAATGAACACGCCTTTCATTTGTTCAAAGCGTTCAACCACTTGGTTGGCGATGTCTACCGCATTCACGCCGGGTTGTTTGGCGACTGCGACGGTGACGGCGGGGAACTGGGTGCCAGCCGGAATGGATTCGCCTTCGGCATCGTGAAAAGCTGAACCCGCGCCAAACCAGACATATTGCTCGGCTTGATCCGCGCCTTGCTGGATGTCAGCCACATCGCGTAAATACACTGGGTTGCCTTGAAACATGCCGACCACCAGATTGCGCACTTCTTCGACGGAGGATAAAAATTCTCCGGCTTGGACGAGAATTTCACGGTTATTTTTCACCACTGATCCGGCATCTGTGGTGCTGTTGGTGACGCTTAGGGCGTAACTTAAGTCGCCGATGGCAATGCCGTAACCTGCCAGCTTGACCGGATCAAGAATCACATGCACGACCGAGTCGCCACCACCGACCGTATAGACATTACGAGTGCCTTTGACGCGCTTGATTTCGGCTTCAATGGTATGCGCGACTTTTTGTAAATCGTCACTGCTTTTGTCTTCTGATTTACTCCACAAAGTCAGGGTGACAATCGGCACATCGTCAATGCCTTTGGGTTTGACCAGCGGTTGCCCGACGCCAAGATTTTGCGGCAGCCAGTCTTGGTTAGAAAAGATTTTGCTATACAGGCGCACAATCGCATCGGTGCGATCTTCGCCGACTTTGAAGCGCACGGTGAGAATACTCATGCCCGGACGCGAGACTGAATAAACGTGTTTAATGCCTTGAATTTCGGAGATAACCTGCTCGGCGGGGGTGCTGACCAGTTGCTCGACTTCTTTTGCGGTCGCGCCGGGGAAAGGAATAAAGACGTTGGCAAAAGTGACGTTGATTTGCGGTTCTTCTTCGCGGGGCGTGATGGCGATGGCGAATAAGCCCAGCAATAAACCGATTAACGCCAGTAACGGCGTAATTTCCGTGGTTAAAAAACTTTTGGCAATGCTGCCAGAGATACCCAAGGGGGGAGACTGGGTTTGCACTTCGTTCATGCGGGTCACTCCTTAATGCGCTTGCGTTGGTGCGGCGACTGAACTACGTTTCGCCCGTTGCTGTTTGAGCAAGATTGAGGCGCGTATCGGGTCATAGGCGATTTGCTCGCCGGGGTTTACGCCACTCAAGACTTCCACCATGCCGTTGTTAAACGGCTGCCCTAGACGCACTTGGCGCATGGAGAATACTGGCTCTTCGGCATCGGCATCTTGCACCACATAGACCGCCCGCACTTCGCCACGCACGGCTATCGCGTCTTGTGGCACCACTAGGCTTTTTTCCATGCCCATCATAAACGCCACCTTGATGAACATGCCGGGGTATAAACTCTCAATGTTAGGCGGTAAATCGACCCGTACCTTGAAGCTATGTCCTTGTTCTGAATAGGGCAAAATGGTGATTTTTTCGCCGTCTAAACTGCGCACATTGCGTCCTGCGGGCAATAACAGGCGGGCTTTTTTATGTTCGCGCACTGCCTCGATCATGTTCTGCGGCACACTGGCGACTACTCGTAATTGCTCAATGGAAAAGCCGGTCATTAACGGCTGTCCGGGGTTTGCCATTTCACCCGCTTCAATATGGCGTTCAATCACAATGCCGCTAAACGGGGCTTTCACCACGGTGTAATCAAGCTGTTCTTCGACTTGTTTGACCTTAGCGCGCGCCGCAGCTAAACGCGCTCGAGCGGCTTGTACGTTTGCCAATGCACGGTCTAAATCGGCTTTCGACATGGCGTTTTTTGCCTGCAACTGCTGAATGCGTTGATATTCTTTATCGGCATTTGCCACCCGCGCTTGGGCTTCTTTGACCTGCGCTTGCACCGCGGCGAGGTTGGCTTTTTGCTCGGTGTCCTTAAAGCGCATCAACACATCGCCTTTGTTGACCATTTGATCGGCATCAAAATAGACTTCAACCACTTGCGCTGAAGTTTGCGCCGATACGGTGGATTGTTGCTCGGCTTCGACTTTGCCATCAACAATCTGTTCTTTGGTGATCTGTTGGTGCAGCACTGGCACCAGACTTAATGAGGGATCAGCGCTGACTGCAACCTGCATATTTAATAATAAAGTGCTGGCTAAACAGTGGCTTAACCAAGCAGTTTTGTGTTTCTGTAACATTCAAAAGAACTCCTAGTGAGGGATGGGTATTTCCACGCGGCAGCCTGGAAACGAGAGAATATACTGCTGGAAGATCTCGCGGGTGCATGTCTGAAACCATACATTCATTCATGCTTTATGTGCTTCAATCCGGTTATGTCACGGTTATCCATCAAAATTTCAAATTCTACACTGTGCTGCTGTAGTGTAACCTGATAAATCCCTGAAGCTAAACCATCGACCTCTAAAGGAACAATAATCTCAAAAGCTTGGCGTGTATGACAGCCTGCTTTGCCGGGGCTTAAATGAAGTTCCAAATGAAAGGTTTGTTGCTCTCGATAGGCAATGACATCCTGCAAACCTTCGCAGGTGTTTTCTAAATAGCCACTGAGCCACGCATTGATGCGCAAGGGAAAACCGTCGCGGCGCATAATGTCAAGCTGTTCTACCAGGACTTGAGAAAATTGCGGCAGCTTGCTCGGCGCGTTAGTCAAGCTGGGCGCCGGGGCGACGGGGTTTGACTCGATAAGCGGTAAATCAACACTGAGTTGACTCAAACTAGGCGGTGCTTGCGTGGCTAAACGCCCTGCTCCCTGTGTGTCGCCTAGGCGTTGCGCAGTCGGCGTGCAGGCGTATAGCCAGAAAAACATGGGTATAATAAGAAGTACAAAAAATACACGGAAAAGACTTTCTTTCATAGTTATTCCTGCATAAACTGCTTTTGGAGTGCCAAGCCGTAGCTCGGCAGGTTAAGCATCCTGAAACCGAAAACCCGAAAACATGACCGTCTAAAGTGTAGGGATCGCTCATCTTCTAATTAGCCTAGCGGCAGCCGCTTGTGCTGGTCGGGAGACCCGCACTCCCAGAAGTGCTTTGTCACTCACTTAATGACAGTGACGCGGAGCGGGCGTTGAAACAAGCATTGGAACGAGAAAACGAGTCCGCCGTCCTCTGAATGACCAAAACCCACAATAGTGTTGACATGAGTACAAAATCCATCAGCCATGCTGAACTAGAAGCCCGCCTTAGTCATCTGGAAAGCCTCTTACAAAGCTTTGATCAGTCGCAACAGGCAGCGCACATTTTACCTGAATTACAAAACATTGTGCGGGCATTACTCGGTGCTTTAGAAAATGGCGCGGTAGCTGAAAATCCTAAATATTCTTTGCTGCAAGCCATTTTGCACCATACCCCGGCGATTATCACTGTCAAGGACAAGCAGGGGCGTTATTTGCTCAATAATAAGCGTTTTAATCAGGTGTTAGACGGCAAGCGCGGCGAGATTGTCGGCAAAACCGATTATGATTTTTTTCCGCCTTACGTGGCAGACGCTTACACCGCCAACGATAAAACCGTACTCAAAGCCGGTTACGCGCTGCAATTTGAAGAAGCTTATCGCCAGCAAGACGGGATGCACACTTATTTGTCGGTGAAATTTCCCTTGTCAGACAATCAAGGACAAGTGCGCGCTTTGTGTTCTATCAGCACCGATATTACCGAGCGCAAACGTGCTGAAGACGAAGTGCGCAAAGCCAAAGTGCGCATGGCGGAGGCGCAACATTTAGCCGGTTTTGGCAACTGGGAGATGGATATGCGTACTGAGCAGATGCAGTGTTCGGATGAAATTTTCCACATCTTAAATCAACCCGTGCGTAACACGCCGCTGCATTATGATGATTTTTTACAGCACATTCATCCGTTGGATCAAGCAGAATTTCACGATGCTTTAATGGCTTGCGAGGAATGCCATGAGGTCAAAGAAATCGATTTTCGCGTGTTGCCCAATCCACAGCAAAGCGATAACACGCTCAAATACTTGAATGCACACCTGCACCCGCTGCTCAGTCCGCAAAATAAAGTCATTCGCATTGTCGGCAGCTTGTTAGACATTAGCAAACGCAAACAAGCCGAACAAGCGTTGCAAGAAAATGAAGACAAGCTCAGTCAATTATTGAGCTTTCTGCCGATTGGTGTCGTGCTGCATGAAGCCGATGGACGCTTAAGCTACCTTAATCAAGCCGCGCAAAAATTATTAGGCGCGAATGTCAAAGTGGGCTTACCGCTAAACACTTTCAGCCAAGCCGCACAACTGTATTTAAGCGATGAAAAAACCTTGTGCGCGGTGGAAAAATTACCCGCTTGGCGAGTCTTGCAAGGTGAAACTATGGTGTTGCAAGAACTCGAAGTGCGCCAAGCACATCTGTGGCATACACTGGAAGTACGCGCCGTGCCAGTGCATGACGAGCAGGGCAAAGTGCGCTTAATCAGCGTTGCCTTGCAAGACATTAGCGAGCGGCGGGCGGCGGAGAAATTATTACAAGAATACAATCGCCGCTTATCTCAAGAAGTGAACGAGCGCACCGAAGCCTTGCGTTTGGCGAAAGAAGAAGCAGAAGCTGCCACCAAAGCCAAAACAGAATCCTTAAAACAACTGAGCGCGAGTAATTTAGAACTGGCAAAAGCCAATCAAATGAAAGATGAATTTCTAGCCGCCATGAGTCACGAACTCCGCACCCCTTTGAATGCGATTCTTGGCATGTCAGAAGTATTAATGGAAAAGCTCTATGGCGATTTAAGCGAAAAACAAGAAAAATATCTTAATACTATTCATAGCAGCGGCAAACATTTATTGTCTTTGATTAATGATATTTTAGATTTATCTAAAATTGAAGCAGGTAAACTAGAACTCAATTCTGAAATTGTAGATATAAATACATTATGCCAAGCCAGTATTTTATTTGTTAAAGAAACGGCAAAACAGAAAAATGTCCATTTATATTCTGATATAAAAGTCGTCAGCAAACTACTCAATATTGATCAACGGCGGATTAAACAAGTATTGATTAATTTACTCACAAATGCAGTCAAATTTACCTCCGAAGGTGGTTCGGTTGGCTTAGATGTCACTGAAGAAAAAGACACCCAAGCGATTTGTTTTAGCGTATGGGACACTGGACTGGGCATTCCCGAAGCATTAATGCCGCGTTTATTTCAACCTTTCACTCAATTAGATGGGCAATTAAATCGTCAACATAACGGCACTGGCTTAGGCTTGGCATTGGTCAAACGCTTGGCAGAACTGCACGGTGGCAGTATTGCAGTACACAGCGAAGTCAACAAAGGCAGCCGTTTTGATCTATTTTTACCCTGTGAAATCATGCCCGATACGCCGCCCGTGAATAAAGTGCAAATCACCTCAAATGCGCAGATGTATATCCCACCGCCTCATTCCCATAGCCAAGATTTAATTCTGCTGGTAGAAGACAACAGCATGAATTTAGACCTGTATGCCGATTATTTGCACAGCAAAGGCTATCAAATCATGGTGGCACGTACCGGCGAAGAAGCTTTGCAGCGCGTGCATGAACAAACGCCCCGTTTGATTTTGATGGATATTCAGATGCCCGGTATGGATGGGCTAGAAGCCACGCGGCGTATTCGTACAGAAGAACAATTCCGCGATATTCCGATAGTCGCGTTGACCGCTTTAACCATGCCGGGCGACCGCGAACGCTGTCTTGCGGTGGGTATGAATGATTATCTGAGCAAGCCGCTACGTTTAAGTGATTTACTACATGCCATTGAAGAACTGCTGGGGGAAGGTCCGCTGGGGGAAAAAAATTAACCCAAAGAGCGTGCTTGCGTCCCTGGCATCAAACCTTCTAGGTTTGGTAAACCTAGAAGGTTCACTCCCCGCGTACGTTCGGGCATTATTTTGTGGTCATTCCTAAATAATTTTTCATCAGCAGGTGTAAGGTGTTACTCTAGTTTTTCGTAAAAATCGGGTTACGCAATCGGCACAATGCGTAACGCTCCATTATTAAAATCTCATTTGGGAGACGTTTTATGTCTTTATTATCTCGCTTTTCGATGGCCACCGCAGTTGGCACAGCGTTAATCTGTTCACCCCTGTGGGCAGCTACAGAAATTCAGCAAAAAGGCACCCTGATGGGCGGTGCTAAAGCCGCAAATGCAGCGGCACAAACCAGCAGCATTTTGTTGGATGCCTCTCACGCACGTATGCAGGCGGGTGCGGCGGGACAGTACATGCTGCTTGATTTTAGCAATGGCAAAATGATGATGATTAATACACAACAAAAACAAGCGATTGATATGTCGTCCATGCCAAAAATGCCTAAAGGTATGGGCAAACCGCCGAATCAAGCCGAACCTGCGGCGATTAAGGCGGAGTTGGTTAAGGTGGGAAATGGACCAGAAATTGCGGGCTATGCCACTGATCATTATCAAGTCAAAGCAGAGGGTAAAGTCTGTTCTAACGAATTTATTTCTGCCGATGCGTTGCAAGTCGAGCATGTAGAAAAATTTATGCAATCCATGCACAAAATGGCACAAGAACGCCGTCAAGCTATGAGCAATATGCCCTTTTTCAAACAAGACCCGTGCGCCAAAGCGGCTGAACAAACTGCGGGCGAGATGTTAAAACAAGGGATGTTGATGCGTAGCCAAGACACCAATGGTCAACTGCGTAATGAAATTGTCAGTATTAAAACGGATGTGCCTGCCAGCGCGGCGGACTTTAGCGTACCCGCAGATTTTGAAGTCTTAACCCCGCAACAGATGATGCAGCGAGCGATGCAGAAAATGGGTCGTCAAACCGGTGAACCACAGCAGATGCCACCGGAAATGCGCGAAAAAATGCAGCAAGAAATGCTGAAACGCATGGAAGAAGCACGTCAACAACAACAACAGCAGCAATAAGTCGAGTTTTTCTCGTTCCCAAGCAACGCTTGGGAACGAGGGAATCATACTAACAATCTAACTACTAACCACCATCAGATACCTATGAACGAACATAAGAAATCCGTTGCACGGCAAGCTTTATTGGTTTTTGTTGGTTTTATGGCGGTAGTGTTTGTTTTGCTTGCTGCAACCGTCATCAGCCTTGCCAGCCTAGGCAACCAAAATGAACGCCTAAAACAATTGGTCGAGCGACAGAATGTTAAATCCGAACTCATGCACGAGATGCGGCATGTCATTCGTGATCGTATGTTAAATGTATTTACCATGTCTCATTTAGACGACCCCTTTGACATTGAAGCGGAATGGGAAAAATACAGTCGCAACGGCAGCCGATTTTTAGAATCTCGCGCCGCCTTCATAGCTCTCGGAATCACGCCGCTAGAAGAAAAAAGTATTGAAACCCAAAGAACGGCTTTAGAAGAAGGGCAGCGCATCATGGATTATGTCATCAGCTTGTTGCGTCAAGAAAAATACACCAATACGTCGCAAGAAATACTCAAAGCACAAATAGCCAATCAACGCATTGACCACGCGCTTGCCGAGCTTATTCGGGTTGCCGAACAAGTCAATCACGCGGCGGTTAAACAAGCCACTGAGGATTATCTCGCAACGCGCAACCAAATATTTTTATTAGACTTGCTTGCCATTGTTCTCTGTCTTGGCATTATCACCTTTGTCATACACCGCATCCGAACCCAGCAAGAAGCCCTGACGCAAGCCATAGCTGCCCTAGAATCCGCCAACGAACATTTAGAAGCGCGGGTTTTGGAGCGCACCGAAGACCTTATGGGTACCCGCGATGCTGCCCTAGAAGCCAGCAAAGCCAAATCGCGTTTTCTTGCCAATATGTCGCATGAGTTGCGTACTCCGCTGAACGCCATCATTGGTTACAGTGAAATGCTGCTTGAAGATGCAGAAGATTTGGGCTACCACGAGCAAATGGACGATTTGCACAAAATCCAATCCGCCGGACGGCATTTATTAGATTTAATCCGCGACGTGCTCGACATCACCAAAATCGAAGCGGGCAAAATGCAGGTCATCCCGGAAATGTTTAGTTTGCGCGAGCTTGCGCAAGAAGTGGTGGATACCGTGCATCCTCTCATAGAACAACGCAAAAACCAGTTTCTGCTGGATTACGATGAGCGGATTACCGATATGTACGCTGACCCCATTCGAGTGCGACAAATTTTGTTCAATTTACTCAGCAACGCCACTAAATTTACTGAAGAAGGCACGGTAACGCTCAGTATTCAGCAAGAAATCCGCAAGGATAAAGCCTGGGTTATCTGCCTGGTCAGAGACACTGGCATCGGCATTTCTCATGAACAACAAAACAAACTCTTTCAAGCCTTTGCACAAGTCGATGATTCCAGCACCCGCAGATATGGCGGCACGGGCTTAGGACTGGTCATTAGCCTACGTTTTTGTCAATTAATGGGCGGCACCATCGCAGTAGAAAGCGAACTGGGACAGGGCTGTCAATTTACCGTGTCGCTGCCGCAATTTATGGAAGATTTGCCCGCCCTCAAAGAAGTTAAGGGAAGTGAAGAGCAGGATGCACAGCGATACTGTTTAGAACGCAAAACCCACTAAACTTAATCTCTTGTTGGGAGTGGCTAATCTTGAGACTTAGCCCCGCCGCCGCCGCAGGCGGCGTTTTGGCTATTAGCCGCTCCCAGCCAGCAAACCAATATTGACCCACTATGGCAACCGAAACAGAACTTAAACTCAGCATTCCCTCCGCAGACGTTGAGCGTTTTATGCAGCATCCCCTCTTAGCGCAATCTACAAGCCAACCAAGCCAACAACATTTACTCGGCACTTATTACGACACGCCCGATTTGGCACTACAAAAAGCCCAATTGGGCTTGCGCATTCGGCGTGAAGGCGAGCGTTGGATTCAGA
Organism: uncultured Thiomargarita sp.; assembly: GCA_964582525.1. GTDB lineage: Bacteria > Pseudomonadota > Gammaproteobacteria > Beggiatoales > Beggiatoaceae > BB31. Next base: position 22,670 of record CAZOSP010000008.1, read on the forward strand.
CCGTCAAAACCGGCGGCGAAGGCGTAGGTGGCTTGCATCAACGCCAGGAATGGGAAGTGGAAGTCGCCGACAATCAACTGGAATTTAGCAGCCTACCCAAAGTCGTACAGGAAAATCTGTTAGCCGATGAACGCTTGCGCGAGCGCATTGTGCCGCTATTTACCACCGACTTTCAGCGCGTTACTTGGCATGTAGAAGACCCCAACGGGAGTCTCATTGAGGTCTGTCTGGATCAAGGCGAAGTGCGACAAGGCGACAAAAGCACGCCGCTGTGCGAAGTTGAATTAGAGCTTAAGCGCGGTGAAGCGACGGCATTATTTGAACTGGCTTTGCAATTAACCGCCGATTTCCCGCTGCTGTTGGAAAATACCAGCAAAGCCCAGCGGGGTTACGAATTATTGCATCCGCGCAGCATCGCCGCCGTCGCGCCATCGCCACCCCCATTGCACCAAGACATGAATGCCCGCGAAGCATTTTCTCACCTGCTGTGGCATTATTTAGCCTGCTTGCACGCCAACCAAACCGCCGCGCTGCATCAAGCAACGGCGGCTGAAGGCGTGGCACAGCTTTGTCACGCCATACACCGTCTGCACAGCAGTTTTGCCATCTGCCGCAAATGGTTGCCGGCTGACAGCAGCGCGCCCTTGTTGGCAGAACTCGATTGGCTTGCGCAGCAACTACAGAGCGTGCATAGCTGGAATGCGTTTAACGACATGCTAGAAGCCGTTGAACTACAGGTCGGACAGCAAGCCGCCTTACGCGAGCTGGCGGTCATGGTGGAAGGCGCACGTTTGCAAGCACATAAGTCTTTGACCGTCACGTTGAACAGTCCGCGCTATACGCGCCTTCTTTTGCGGCTTAATCTATACTCGAAAAATGCTTGGCAGCGAGACCTGTGCGCAGAAACGCTCGCAAAATGGCAACGCAGCCTGCCTGATTTTGCGCGTAAACGCTTGGCAAAACAACATAAACGTTTATCCGCCAAAGAACATCGGGTCAGCACTTTAACGGCTCAAGAACAAGCCCATTTATGGCAGGAATGCAGCCGTATGGAAGCCCTGCTAGAATTTTTCATGCCGCTTTACGCACAGCCAAAAACCACACATAAGCAGCAACAACGGTACGCCGCTGCCCTAGCGCAATTAAGAGAACAGCTCAACAATCAATACGAAGTACACACTGCCCGGCAATTATTGACGCAAGCCGCCTTAAATAACGAACATCCCGCCTGCTATTTTTTGCAAGGCTGGTATGCCGCCAAACGTCACTTAAAAATCGAAAGGCTAGAACAAACTTGGACAATCTTTCACCAGCAAAAAGCTTTTTGGAAACCTAAAAACAATCCTGATTCTGCCTAGTGTTTCTCAGTAAAAACCTGACCGGTTTTGCGCGGGGGTAAGACCTCCAGTTCTTTAAGGACGGGCAGTCTTACTCATCTACTTTTGCTATAGCGAAAATATATCATTTGTAAAAGTTAATGTGAGCTAAGACCTTCTAGGTTTTGAAAACCTAGAAGGTCTGAATCCTACAACTGATACACTTTAGCTATATCTCTCTCTAATCAGAAATTTTTTTGCGATTGTCTTTTACAAAAATGCGTTTTTCTTTACGTTGAATTTCAAATAAACCTATCGCGCTAATCAATGAACTGAGCTTTGCAAAACCATAATTTCGGGGATCAAAATCATTCGCTGTTTTACTGATATAACTGCCCACTGGTCCTAAATTTGCCCAACCGGTTTCATCTGATTCAGCTTCCACAGCGGCTCTAACAAGATTGACCAATTTTGTGTTGCTGCGCAATTTCTTCAACAGCATTTGCTCACTGTTGGCTTCATTCGCTTCTTGCTTAGGTTCAGTAAAAACTTCCGTATAAATAAAACGATCACAAGCAGAAACAAAGGGGCGCGGGGTCTTGCGCTCACCAAAACCATAGACTTTCAAGCCCGATTCGCGGATGCGAACCGCCAGACGGGTAAAATCGCTGTCGCTAGACACCAAACAAAATCCGCTAAAGCGTCCGCTGTACAACAAATCCATCGCATCAATAATCATCGCGCTATCTGTGGCATTTTTGCCCACCGTATAAGCAAATTGTTGGATAGGCTGAATGGAATATTCCAGCAAAGTGGTTTTCCAAGCATTTAAGCGCGGCGTTGTCCAATCGCCATAAATACGTTTCACGCTGGCAACGCCTAGTTTAGCAATCTCAGCAAATAGACCTTCGACAATCGTAGGACTGGCATTATCGGCATCAATTAATACCGCTAAAGGCTCATTATCACCTTGATTTAACATCAAATTTTCCCTCATTGTGAAGAGCGCATAAGTTCATAGGCGTGCAAAGCCGCAGCCCGCGAAGTTTTCAAATCAACCTGCGGTGTTGGGTAATTCTGCCCTAAATGCACCGCCGCCGCTTGCAAAACTTCGCTGCTCGCTGCCCAAGGCTGATGAATATATTGACTGGGCAGGCGCGCTAAAGTGGGCAACCAACGCCGCACATAATCGCCCTGCGGGTCAAATTTCTCGCCCTGTGAGACAGGATTGAAAATGCGAAAATAGGGCGCAGCATCTGCGCCGCACCCCGCTGTCCACTGCCAACCGGCGACATTATTTGCCGTATCCGCATCCAGTAGCGTATCCCAAAACCACGCCTCGCCTGCCTGCCAAGGAATCAGTAAATTTTTCGTTAAAAACGAAGCGACAATCATGCGCACCCGGTTGTGCATCCAGCCCGACTGCCAAAGCTCCGCCATACCTGCGTCAATGATCGGATAACCGGTTTGCCCACGCTGCCATTTTGCCAAATCTTCGCTGTAATCTTCGCGCCAAGGAAAATTTGTAAAACGCGGATTGAATGCCTGTGTCACCGAATCGGGAAAGTGATACAGCAGATGGTAATTGAACTCGCGCCAACCGATTTCACGCACAAATGCCGCTGCGTTCTCCTTGCCGCGGGCTTTTTGCACAATCTGACGCGGACTGATTTGTCCCCAACACAAGTACGGCGACAAGCGTGAAACGCCCGCTAAATCAGGACGATTGCGCTGTTCTGCATAATTTTTTATGCCATCATCACAAAAATCTTGTAATGCCTCTTGTGCGGCTGATTCGCCCACCTGCCAGGCTGTGTAAAAATCACTATCCCAAGCGATTTTGGGCAACAACTGCAAAGCGTCTAAAGGCAGGCTGTCGAGATTTTCGACAATCGGCGGCAGACTTGGCGGGATGGGCAAAACCTCAAAAGGCGTGGCATCGGTGATTTTTTGATGCGCCTTCCAGTAGGGGGTAAAAACGCGGTAAGGCTGCTGTTGCTGGTTGGCGACTTGCCAAGGCTCAACCATTAAAAGCGCGTTAAAGGTTTGACAATCAATACCTTGCTCACGCAACGCGGCTTTGATTCGGGTATCGCGTTGGATAAAGGCAGGCTCGTAAAGTCGATTCCACAACACCTGCACATCTGCACGGGGATACGCGGCAAGCAGTTCGCGCAACACCACCAGACTGTCGCCCTGTCGGATGATTAAACGGCTGCCGCGTTGTTGCAAATCCTGATCGAGACGAGCAAGGCTGTGATGCAGCCACCAGCGCGACGCACCGCCGAGCGGACGTGAGGCTTCTTGTGGGGCGTGGATGTAAATAGGAATGAGGCGTTCGGCGGCTTGCGCGGCTGTCCACAGGGCAGGATTATCGGCGAGGCGTAGGTCTTGGCGCAGCCAAAGTATAGTTGTTTGCATTTGATGTCCATCTGCGTGTCAAACTACGGCTCAGCAATTCCTGCCACACCTTGATGACTCCAGTTCAGGCTTTTTTTGAAGCTTCATCTGCCTGCTGCCGCTCGTGCTGCTCGATAACGGCTTTCAGACACATTACCTTATTCCTGCAAACGCCGCATAATATTGGCTACATAAGCTTGCGTTTCGGGGATTTGCGGAACGCGCCCTAAACGAGCTACGCGAGTAGGTCCGGCATTGTAGGCGGCAAGGGCGAGTTGGGTCGATTTAAAACGCTGTAATTGTGCGCTTAAATAACGTGCGCCGCAGTCGAGATTGCGGCGCGGGTGAAAGCGTTCAAAATAATCTAAGCCGCAAACGGCTTGAGCGGTTTGCGGCATAAGCTGGGTTAAGCCAACTGCACCGGCTGATGATACAGCCCAAGGATTCCAGTTGCTTTCTTGCGTAATTAAGGCGCGAAACAGGCGTTTATCCAGTTTATATTTTTCTGCCTGTTGATCGGCAAGCCGCACCAGACGATCTTTTTGTAAAACAATATAGTAATGTCCCAAGCTCAGGGCGACATAGACCAGCACCAGCAAAACCAAAGCCTTGCCAAGCCAGCGTCGCCACCAAAGACTTTGAGCGCGTCTCGTCATGTCACTCGGCTGCCTGCGCGGTTTTTTGCGTAAACCAAAATAGCCATAGAAACCCTACAACGCCCGCGAGCAGCGAGGCAAACAAGACGCCGGTTTTTGCCATAATGAGCATTTCAGGCTCGCCTTTGAAACCTAATTCGGCAATGAATATGGACATGGTAAAACCGATGCCGCCCAGTAAACCAACACCAATAATGTGATGATAGGTTGCACCTGTGGGCAGTTGCCCGATGCCCATTTTCACCGCTAACAAGGCAACACCGCTAATACCCAGCACTTTACCCAGCACCAAGCCGAGGATAACACCCAAAGTAACAGGCGCGCCTAAAGTACTGAGTAATTGTTCAGCTTCAATAGGTACGCCCGCGTTAGCGAGAGCAAATAAAGGGATAACAATAAAAGCAACCGGATAATGGAAGCTGTGTTCCAAGCGTTGCAAAGGCGGCACCACAGCCATCACGCCTCTTTCCAAGTTCTGCACCAGATTTGCCTTACATTCATCGCGTAATAAATCGTTCTCTTCGCTTCTACAGTCTTTGAATTTATCTAATAAATTAATCACATGCTGCTTAAAAAGCTGGCTATCTATACGCGAGCGCGTGGGGATAGTCAAGGCAACCAGCACGCCGGCAAGCGTGGCATGAATACCCGATTTGAGCATCGCCAGCCAGAGACAAACGCCCATCAGGAAGTAAGGAATATTATTGCGAATACCAAAGCGGTTCATCACCAATAAAGTAGAGAAAAATACGATGGACAAATAAAAAGCCGTCATATTGAGTTGTTCGGTATAAAACACGGCAATGACAACCACCGCGCCCAAGTCATCAACTATCGCCAAAGCGAGCAAAAACATCACCACTGAGCGCGGAATGCGTGTTCCCAATAATACCAACACACCCACCGCAAAAGCGATGTCAGTCGCCATAGGAATACCCCAGCCATGCGCTCCCGCACCGGCATAATTCAGTGCGGTGTACAGCAAAGCTGGCACTAGCATACCCCCTATCGCGGCGATAATCGGCAGCAGCGCGTGTTCCATAGAAGCCAATTCGCCGACCAGAATTTCGCGCTTGATTTCAAGTCCGACAACAAAGAAAAACAGTGCCATCAGCCCATCATTAATCCAATGATGTATGGAATAATCCAGCCGCAGCCAAGTTCCAAGTTCGATCTTGATATGCGCATGGAAAAATTCTTGATAAGCCTGTTGTAACGGCGAGTTTGCCAATATCAGCGCGATAATGGTAAACACCATCAGCAGAATACCGCTAGAACTTTGCTTGTGAATAAATTCTTCCAGCGGGCTTAAAATACTGCTAAACGCCTTTTCCCAAGGGGCTAAATTGGTGTCTTGAGTTTTCAGTTTTTCGTTATCAGATGTTGCCATTGTGTGTCCTCAGCGGCCAGAAAATTAAATTCCGTTTATATCCCATAGAAATAGCCCACGCATTTTACTATCTTAACCCACGCAAAGCTGTTTTTTACACAGCATCAGCATCACCCACCGTCAGCGGCGCGAAACCGCTTGCATCTGACAACAACGACTCAAGGAGGCACTATGTTGCGCGTTGCAGCATTACAAATGGTATCAGCGATGGAAGTTGAGCAAAATCTACGTCAAGCCGCTGATTTACTCTCGCAAGCCGCACACGATAAAGCCCAATTGTGCGTATTACCAGAAAACTTTGCCCTCATGGGCAAACAAGACGCAGCCCAACTCCAGATTCGAGAAACTATTGGCACTGGGCGTTTACAAAATTTTCTCAGCCAGCAAGCGCGGCAGCACAATTTATGGATTGTCGGCGGCACTATTCCGCTCTACGCAGACAGCAAAAAGCACCTGCGTTCAGCCTGTCTGGTGTTTAATCCGGAAGGGCAAATCGTAGCACGATACGACAAAATCCACCTATTTGACGTAAGCCTCAGCGACCGCGAAGCCTATCAGGAATCCGCCACCTTGGAAGCCGGACAACAGCCGGTGCTAGTTGACACCCCGTGGGGTAAATTAGGACTGGCAATCTGCTATGACCTGCGCTTTCCCGAATTATTCCGCCACCTGCAACAACAAGGCGCGCAAATCTTCGCCCTGCCCGCTGCTTTCACGGCTGCTACAGGCGCGGCGCACTGGGAAGTTCTGCTACGCGCACGCGCCGTCGAAAATTTAAGCTACGTGATCGCTGCCAACCAGGGTGGTCAGCACGAAAACGGACGCGCCACCTATGGCGACAGCCTTATTTGCGACGCTTGGGGACAGGTGCTACAGCGTTTACCGCAAGGCAGCGGTATCGTCTGCGCTGATGTTAATTTTGATGAGCAACGCAGCATTCGCCAGCGATTTCCCTGCTTAACGCATCAAAGACTGCGTTGCTGAGCTTTGCTACGTCAATAGAGCTTTGTTGGCGGATACGCTTCGCTTAATCCGCCCTACGTCAATAGCTCGCCATGAAATGTTCAATCTCTTCAACGGTTTTCGGCAGCGCGGCGGTCAGCACTAGATGTCCTTCTTCAGTCACCACCACGTCATCTTCAATGCGCACCCCGATGTTCCAATATTTTTCTGCTACGTCGGCGAGTCCGGCGCGAATGTAAATGGCGGGTTCAATGGTCATTACCATGCCGGGTTCAAGCTGTCGCCATTGTTCGTGAACCTTGTAATCGCCCGCGTCGTGGACATCCATACCGAGCCAGTGTCCAGTGCGGTGCATAAAAAAGCGTTTGTACGCTTCTTCTTCAATCAGGGTGCGGGTTTTGCCAAATAGCAAGCCGAGATCGCGCAAGCCTGCGGTGATGACTTCGACCGCCGCATGATGCGGATCGATCCAGCGGTTGCCCGGCTGTACTGCGGCTATCGCTGCTTGTTGCGCGGCTAATACCAGTTGGTAAATATCTTTTTGTGCGGCACTGAAACGTCCATTGACCGGCAAAGTGCGGGTGATGTCGGAGGCATAAAATTGGTATTCCGCACCCGCGTCAATCAGCACTAAATCGCCGTCTTGTAATTGCGCACTGTTGTCTGTGTAGTGCAGAATGCAGGCGTTTTGACCGCTGCCAACGATGGTCGGATAGGCGGCTTGCGCGCTCTGTTCTAAAAAGGTGTGTTGAATTTGCGCAGCCAGTTGATATTCCCATAAGCCCGGGCGACAGCTTTGCATAACCCGCCGATGCGCTTGCATGGCGATGTTGGCGGAGGCTTGCAGGGCTTCGAGTTCAGCCGGGCTTTTGAACAGGCGCAGTTCATTGAGCAGCCGATCCAAATGCACGGTTTCTGTGGGTGCGCACACGCCTTCGCGCACCCGCGAGCGTAAATTGTTTAGCCATTCATTGACTTGCGCGTCAAATTCGGGGTAATAGCCCATCGCTTGATAGAGCCGCTGGCAGCTTTCCATTAAGCCCGGCACTATATCGTCAACATCGGTGATGGGGAAGGCATCGTCTGCGCCGTAAAGCTCGCACGCGCCTTCTAAACCGGCACGGCGACCGTGCCAAGTTTCTTTTTCGGGATCGCGCTCGCGGCAGAACAAGATGTATTGCCCTTGTTCGCGCTGCGGAATCAGTACGGCGAGGGCTTCAGGTTCGGCAAAGCCGGTTAAATAATAAAAATAGCTGTCGGAACGGTAGGGGTAATCGACATCGCGGTTGCGATTTTTTACCGGCGCGGCGGGGATCAGTGCCATGCCGCCGGGACCTATCATGTCCATGAGTTCTTGACGGCGGCGAGCAAATTCTGTTGAGTTCATAAGCTTTATAGTTGAGGTAGCGGACGGCGGGATAGCTATTCCCACGCGCGAGTGGCTGACGGCTATGCCGCCCAGTGTATAAATTATCATTCTGCCATTAAAGCCTGCAACAAGCCTTCATCGTCGCTGCGCGGTGCTACTTTAATACGCCCACGCATTCCACTGTGTCGCAGCTTTGTGGCTAACTGCGCAGTCATCACTGCCCAGTTTTTTTCTGCCAACCAGGGCGGATTTTCCAGTAATTGCAGCAGATTGTGCAAGCTCTCAGCACTGCTAATCACAATGCTGTCAATCGCTCCCGTTGCCAGCCAAGAATGCGCGGATTTGTTGATAATCGGCAGGCAGCGGCGATATACATTGACATAATCGACCTGCGCACCGCGAGCGCGCAACGTTTGCGCAAGCAACTCGCGCCCTCCTTCGCCACGAAAAATCAACACGCGCTTATCCTGCATGTGTTGCAATTCAGCTAACGCCAGCAAACCTTCACTGTTAAATTGCTGCGTCGGCACAAGCTGCGGTGATTGCTCTAACGCTATCATGGCTTTTGCTGTGGCTTGTCCGACCGCCGCCAGTTGCAGATGGGCGGGCAAAGCATTTTGCGCCAGCAATATGGGCAAACCATAGCGCACCGCGTTCGCACTGATAAATATAGCGACATCGTAGCTTTCCAACGAACAACGCGGCAACCGAGTATTGGCGAGGGGCTGAATGTCCAGCACCGGAAACAGAATGGGAATGCCGTCATTAGCAGCGATCAAGGTGCGAAGGTGATGCGCTTGATGCGCCGGACGTGTGACTAGAATGCGTTGTTGACTGAGAAGCATGGCAGTCACTTACTCAAGTTCTTCAATGCCAAACCGCATAAAGCGTTGATAACGATTTTCTAGCAGCTCATGCAACGGCTGTTCACGCAAAATCTGTAGATTTTCACGCAAAGATTGGCGCAGATGCTGTGCCATCGCTTCGTAATCCCGATGCGCCCCGCCTAAAGGTTCTGGCACAATGTGTTCAATTAAGCCTAGCTCAAGCAAGCGGTGCGCGGTCAACCCCATCGCCTCCGCCGCTTCTGGGGCTTTTTCCGCGCTTTTCCATAAAATCGATGCACAGCCTTCCGGCGAGATCACCGAATAAGTGCCGTATTGTAGCATATTGACGCGATCTCCTACGCCAATCGCCAAGGCACCGCCGGAACCACCTTCGCCGATCACGGTACAGATGATGGGCGTTTTTAAGCGCATCATTTCAAACAGGTTTCTAGCTATCGCTTCGCTTTGACCGCGCTCTTCTGCGTCCACCCCTGGATACGCACCGGGGGTATCAATAAAGGTTAAAAGCGGCAATTTGAAGGTTTCTGCTAATTTCATCAGGCGCAGGGCTTTACGATACCCTTCGGGGCGCGGCATACCAAAATTGCGGGCAATTTTTTCTTTTGTATCCCGTCCCTTTTGATGCCCAATAATCATCACCGGCATACCGTCTAGTCGCGCTAAACCGCCGACAATGGCTTTGTCATCGGCAAATGTACGATCTCCGTGCAGTTCCTCAAAATCGCTAAAAACGCGCTCAATGTAGTCTAGCGTATAAGGGCGTTGCGGGTGGCGTGACAACTGCGAAATCTGCCAAGCCGTCAAGTTAGAAAAAATCGATTGTGTCAATTCGCGGCTTTTCGACTGCAAACGCGCAATCTCATCGTTGATATTGAGTTCGTTATCATTACCGACATAGCGCAACTCGTCGATTTTGGCTTCGAGTTCGGCTATCGGCTGTTCAAAATCAAGAAAATTTAAGTTCATGGCATTATGTGTGTTTTTATGCGTTTCCAAAAGCTTGCTACTTTAGCGCAAATAGCGTGGAATGAGAATGTGGTGACATTAAATGTTGCGGGCTGCTGTGGTTAAAAGTAACGCAAAAATGACCTAGGCAATGAGGATTTAATAATACCCGGAACTCAAAGCTGACAAGGTTTTCCGAAAGTTTCGGGAGTAATCTCCGTCCCTTACACAATCACAGCACTGCATTTAAGATAAGTCAGAAAAGATTAAAAATTATTATTAATGACCCTATTTATAAAAATAATGCGATAAAGGATATTGATCTTGTTAAGAGGCTTGGTATTTCTATTTTTAATCTTGTACTATAAATCAACAGCTAATATTTAAGTTTTAGAAAAACAAGGCAGCAGCAAGCTTAAAAGCAATCTTTCTAAATAGGATATAAAAAGATGAGTGAAGATAAAGATAAAGATGACGCAGATGCCCAACATAAACGGCGCACAACGGTATTTATTGGAGTGATTCTGTTATTTTCTATTGTGTTTAGCTTTGTTATTTATAATTTGATTTCTGGCTCGGAAGAAACAGAAGCAAAAGCAGACAATAAAACAATCCAACAAGTAGAGGACAGTAAAAAAACTTCACAAGAGGATGACAAGAAGAAAAAGAAGGGAGATGAAAACAGGATTGATGTTATGGAAGATTTGAGTGTTTCTTGGAAGCAGGTCAACGAAAACTTAAAAAATTTTGATGACAAACATAAAACGCTTGTTGAGCAATTTTTGCTTAGACAACAAACAATTGCGCCTATTAAAACAGAGACTTCAGCTTCCGATAAAACTATACTCAGCGAATCGAGAACTTATTTACAAACGAGTCCGAGTTTAATAAATTCAGTAAGTCCAGTAAGTCCAGTAAGTCCAGTAAGTCCAGTGAGTAAGACTTTAGTTTCCCCAAGTTCGCCACACTGGTCTGCTTTGTATCCTCAAATGCAGCAATTAACCGAATTGCATCAACGTACGTTGAGTCAATTTTTGCACGATTTGAATGAGTTGTAGCCATTAAAGCTGTTGCGCTGCCCAAGGTTATGAACAAAAAAACCTGACAGATTTTATAAACCTGTCAGGTTTGATTGCTACAGATTGAGCAATGATGTCTGCTGGCTGCATTAATCCGCTTGACGACGCAAAAATGCCGGAATATCTAAATAATCGGTATCCGTTTCTTTGCCGTCTATGCCTACACTTTCAGCTTCTGAATGCTTATGGCGCATAATAGCGGGTCTATCCAAATGTGAATAGTCAATTTCTTTGCGGGCGGGTTTTTCTACTTGCTTAGGTCTTGTGTTGCTATTGCTGGCTTCTACAGGCGCGGGTTGCGGCATGGGTTCAACATTTGACACAATCTTGGGTTTCGTCTTAGCCGCTTCGGTCTCGCTGCTAGAACGCCCGGTGAGACGCGAAGTTGATGAAATAGCGGCGCGTTCTACACCGGTGGCAATGACGGTGACACGCACTTCGTCTGTCATTTCAGGGTCAATCACAGAGCCTACAACGACGGTGGCTTGGTCAGAGGCAAATTCTTCAATGACATCGCCCATTTCTTCAAATTCACCAATGGTCATATCTAAACCGGCGGTCATGTTGACTAGAATACCGCGTGCGCCGGATAAATCAATGTCTTCCAGTAAGGGGCTAGAAATCGCGTCTTTGGCGGCTTTACGCGCCCGATCTTCACCGCTGGCACGTCCCGTTCCCATCATTGACATACCCATTTCTTGCATGACGGTGGAGACATCAGCAAAGTCCACGTTAATTAAGCCGGGGCGGGTGATGAGTTCGGAGATACCTTGCACAGCACTGTACAGCACATTGTTTGCGGCTTTAAACGAATCGAGTAAAGATGTATCACGTCCTAATACACTGAGCAATTTTTCGTTGGGGATGATGATGAGGGAGTCAACATTTTGACTGAGTTCCCGGATGCCTTCCTCAGCGATGCTGGCGCGTTTGCGCCCTTCAAAGGGGAAGGGGCGCGTCACCACGGCGACGGTTAAAACCCCTAGTTCTTTGGCGACTTGAGCAATCACTGGGGTTGCGCCGGTGCCGGTGCCGCCGCCCATGCCAGCGGTTAAAAACACCATGTCGGTGCCTTCTAATACGCCCATGATGCGCTCACGATCTTCAAGGGCGGCTTGCTGACCGATTTCAGGGTTAGCTCCCGCGCCCAGTCCTTTGGTGACATCGGTGCCTAGTTGTAAGACGGTGCGTGCCGAGGAGTTTCTTAACGCCTGCGCATCTGTATTAGCAACGATAAATTCAACACCTTCAATGCTGCCAGCCAGCATATGCTCTACGGCATTACCGCCACCACCACCGATACCCATGACTTTAATCACAGCACTTTGGCTGTAGGTATCCACTAACTCAAACACGTTTAAACCTCCTCATGCAAAGCTTTCATTCGTTTGGCTTTGAAATTGGGCATGACCACTCGAATCTTTCATGCAAATATATGACCAAAAACGGTATTTTTCTTACCAAAATCTGAAAAATGTCAAGCCACTGACTATAGAATTGGTTCGCTATTATAATCCTATAAAGACCTATAAACCATGCTTAAAAACAAATTAATGCATTAAAAATTACCTTGAAACCAATTTGTAACACGACCAAAAACGGATTGTAGCCCATTTTTGCTCGGATGTTCTGTGCGTTGTTGATGGCGATGCTGGTTGCCAAATAATAACAAACCCACGCCTGTGGAATGAATGGGATTACGCACTACATCTACCAAGCCGGTGACATAGCGCGGGTAGCCTAAACGCACGGGCATGTGGAAGACTTCTTCAGCCAGTTCAACGGCACCGTCCATTTTGGCTGTGCCGCCAGTCAAGACAATACCGGCTGCAATCAAGTCTTCGTAGCCGCTGCGGCGAATGACGGATTGTACCAGTGTAAAGAGTTCTTCAAAGCGTGGTTCAATGACATCGGCGAGCGTTTGGCGTGCCAGTAAACGCGGTGGACGCGCACCGACGCTGGGCACTTCAATCATTTCTTCGGCATTGGCGAGTTTGGTTAGCGCGCAAGCGTATTTAATTTTGATTTCTTCGGCATACTGGGTGGGGGTGCGCATGGCAACGGCAATATCGTTGGTGATTTGATCGCCCGCGATGGGAATGACTGAAGTGTAACGAATCGCGCCATCGGTAAAAATCGCAATATCGGTGGTGCCGCCGCCAATATCAACTAAACAAACCCCCAGTTCTTTTTCGTCGTCAGTTAAAACGGCTGCGCTGGAAGCCAGTTGTTCTAAAATCAGTTCATCGACTTCTAAACCGCACAGGCGCACACATTTGGCAATGTTTTGTGCCGCACTTGCCGCGCCAAAAACCATGTGGACTTTGGCTTCTAAGCGCACGCCCGACATGCCCACCGGTTCGCGGATGCCTTCTTGATTATCAATGACAAATTCTTGCGGCAGAATGTGCAAAATTCTTTGATCGGCAGGTACGGCTACTGCTCGCGCTGCATCAATCACCCGATCAATGTCATCGCGGGTGACTTCTTTGTCACGAATTGCCACCACACCGTTGGAGTTCATGCTGCGAATGTGGCTGCCGGCAATGCCGGCATAGACTGAGTGAATCTCGCAGCCGGACATGAGTTCGGCTTCTTCTAAGGCACGTTGGATGGAATGCACGGTGGAATCGATATTGACCACCACGCCTTTTTTTAAGCCATGCGAGGGGTGTTGACCGAGACCAATGACTTCGACCTGATTGCCGGCGACTTCTCCGACGATGGCGACAATTTTAGATGTCCCAATATCCAGACCTACGATTAAATTTTTGTCCTTCGCCATCTTAACTCCCTGCCAAATAAAAAATCATTATGCACATAATTTTTAACACAAAAGGGTAAAAGTGTATTGTCTCATATAGCGAAAATATATCATTATGTAAAAGTTAATGTGAGCTAAGACCTTCTAGGTTTTGAAAACCTAGAAGGTCTGAATCCTACAACTGATGCACTTTAGCTATATTCGGATGTTACGCAAAGGCTTTGATAATACGGGGAGCGGCTAACGACTCTGCTGCTGCTTAAAACGCACGGGTTTTCAGTGGTTTTTAAGCACTGCGCAAAATCCGCTAATAAGCGACCGCCATGCCTTGTTCGTAACGCAAATCGACCGCATGAATTTTTTTATCTTGGTGTTGTAAATGGGTTCGATAATGTTTAATAAACTGCTGCCAGCGTTGCATGATCGGTATTTTACCTAAACTCACACTAAACCAAGCGGCGTTTTCATCTGCCGCGCTACAGCCCAACCACACCCGCCAATTTTGCTGCGCATCAAATTGCAGGGATTGTACGCATAACCGAGTATTTTGCAAAGGTTTGAGCAACGCTTGATAAGTGTTTAATACTTGCTTATGACTGCCAGCAACGCCGTGTAAACGCGGCAGTGCTAAATTGTCAGGTATCACTTGCGGTGTGCGTAAAAATAATTCGCCTTGTTGATTCAATAAGCCCTGTCGCGCCTGCGCTTTATCCGCCAAGGTCTGCCAATAAGCCACCGCTTGCTGTTCTTGTAGTTGCACATGCAAGGTGGCAGGCAAGCGTCTGCGCACATGCGCGGCTTTGATCCAAGCAAGTTGCAGCAAGCGGTGCTGTATCGCATCCACGTCTAACCATAGCATATTTCCTTGTGCTAAGGGTTGGAGGCTGTTCTGCACTTCGCTCATGGAGAGCTGCTTTAGCAGACTGCGTTGCCCATGTGCATCCAGCACTTCAATATCTACTTGACGCAATGGTAGCTGTTGCGGCTGCGACAGCCAAACGCTCAACGCTGCAACAGCGACTAACAATAGCAACAGTCCTAAACTTTTTGAATTTAGCCTAAAAAAAGGCAAAGAAAAAGCTTTTGGGGCTTTGCGATAAGCCGCTTGGCGTTTCGGCGTGGCTTTCTTTTCAAGCGTGTTGCGGCTAGGCTGGCTGGCATGAGGTGGTTTACTCACAAGACTTAATGTTCGGCGGTTTGCAAAATAGCCAGCACCAAGCTATCGAAATCCATTCCCGCAGCCTTTGCCGCCATCGGCACAAGACTGTGGCTGGTCATACCGGGGACTGTGTTCACCTCCAGCAGCCACGGCTGCCCTTCTGTATCGAGAATGAAATCGACACGTCCCCAGCCCCTCGCGCCGATAGCCCGAAAAGCCTGCAATGCCAAATCCTGCAAGGCTTTTTCTTGGGCTTCAGGTAAGCCAGACGGACAGATATACGCGGTTCTATCATCTTCATACTTGGCTGCAAAATCATAAAAATCGCGTGGCGTTTCCAGTTTAACCAAAGGCAGCGCTTTATCTTGCAGCACCGCAACTGTATATTCAGCACCGCGAATATAGCCTTCCGCCAATACTTGCGAAGCACATTCGTCAGCGACCTCAAAGGCTTTAGGCAAATCTTCGACCTCAGTCACCTTGCTAATACCCACACTCGAACCTTCTAAAGCGGGCTTAATAATCAGCGGCAACGCTAATGTTTCCGCCACAGCCCGCCAATCGCTGTGCGCATCTACGACGAGGGCGGGCGGGGTGGGTAGGCGCAAACTTTGCCAAATTTGCTTAGTGCGCCATTTATCCATCGCCAGTGCCGAGCCGAGAACCCCGCTACCGGTATAAGGCAGTTCCAGCAACTCCAACAAACCCTGCACCGTACCGTCTTCACCGCCACGCCCATGCAGCGCGATCAATGCCCGATCTGCTTGCGCATCCTGGAGTTGTTGAACAAGCTGAACTTGTGTATCAATCGCCCGCGCATCCACGCCGCAGCGTTGTAAAGCACTCAACACTGCCTGTCCACTTTGCAGGGAAATATCTCGTTCAGCCGAGTTCCCGCCCATTAAAACGACCACTTTGCCATAAGCCTCTGGCTGCATTATTCCCCCTCTTTTACTGCGGCACAGCGCGGTCGCGCCAGCCAATAAGCGATTTTTTCAGCAAATTCCTCATCATCATTGGGGGGCTTGATCATACCGTCATCCATACCCGCCGATAAACAATTTTCTAAATCAATATCATACATATAACCGCTAAATGCGATAATGGGAATACGCGCTTGTTGGGTCTGCTGCTCCCAAGCGCGTATGGCGCGAGTTGCACTCAAACCGTCCATGCCGTGCATTTCCAAATCCATCAATATCAGATCATATGCATGCTGTTGCACGGCTGCAACAGCCGCTTCACCATCTTCAACACTATCAGACTGATAACCGAGTAGTGTTAATTGTACTTGAGCCATGCGGCGGTTAGCCGTCTCATCATCCACGACTAAAATACGATATCTTTGCTTTTCTTGCATGTTTGGGTTCACCTATTTTCTTCTTGGTAGGGCATCCAACTACCTCTACGATGGGACTTCTGCATCTGTCAGAAGATTGCCCTCCTGCTGAAGACGGGCTGTCTTAGGTCTTTCAACGCAGCAAAACCCCCGCCAGAAAATAAAGACCGCCTAAAAAACACTATTTTTAGCTGCGGGTCAAGGTTTACACTCATAAGTGGAATCGCTAATTTCCCGATTAGCGTAGCGGCAGGCACTTGTTAGACCTAGCAGGTTTCTAAAACCTGTCAGGTTTTGACTTTACCCATATTCTATAAATGATGTGTTTTTGCTATATCAGCTATCACCTAAAAGCGTGTCCTTATGTTCTTGATAAAACAACAAGCTGTTGTACACCGCTCGGACTACTGCGCGGGGTGTCACAGTTGCCCCGGTAAACTGATCAAACGCGCCCGCATCGCGCTTTACTTTCCATTTTTCGGGCAGCGGATTTTCTAAACTGCGATGGGTGAAACTGTAAATCCAATCCGAGCGTTTTTCTTCTATCGCGTCTCCCAAGCCGGGGGTTTCTTGATGACTGATCACCCGCACCCCTAACAAAGTTCCGTCCACATTAATGGCGACTAAAAGCTGTATCGCTCCCGCATAGCCATCAGGCGCGATGGGCATAAAGGCTACGGCAACTGGTTTGCCGTCTTTTTTTGCACGATAAACCATAAGGCTGTCATCCGTACCCAGACGGTTGGCGTCTCGAATACTGAGCGTGTCATGCAATAAATCGTTATCGTATAACTCATGCGGCAGTAAGCGATTGAGTTTGATGAGCAATGCGGTTTTTGCGTTATCTTCAATGCGTTCACGGGTGAGCATGTAACTGAGCGATACCAACAACGTGCCGCACACCGCAAAAACCATCAGCATCAAGCCCATACGCTTCATGCTGCGCAACAGTTCGGCGTGTTGAGCCGTGTTTTCAGGGGACGAGGATTCGCTCATGGCTACTGTCTGCCTTCGTTTTTATCTTGATGCTGTTTGGCATAATCAGCTCCAAACACTTTAGGCTGCGTGTAGTAGTCAATCATGGGCGCGCTCATGTTCATCAGCAACACAGCAAAGGCAACCCCGTCCGGATAACTGCCCCAGGTGCGAATGACATAAAGCAACACGCCAATTCCGCCCGCATAAATCCACCTGCCTTGACGCGAAGTCGCGGCACTCACTGGATCAGTGGCAATAAAAAACGCGCCTAAAATGACTGCGCCGCTAAACACATGATAAATCGGCGAGGCGTAAGTATCCGAATCAAGCACAAAGAAAAAAGTGGCTATGACAATCAGCGATCCGAGCATGGCGACCGGAATGTGCCAATCAATCACTCGCGCATAAATCAGATAAATCCCACCGAGCAGATAGGTGATATTGACAAATTCCCACAAACGTCCGCCTAAATAACCTAGCACCGGCGTTTGCAGAGCTTCGCTCAATTGATAGGCTTGGCTCAAACTGACTTTAACGCTGTCTAGTAGGGTCGCGCCGCTGTAGGCATCAAGGGTTTTGCCGCTGCCCAGCGGTAATTCCAGCAGAATATGCAGGCTTTCATAAAAACCCAAATAGCCGCCAAATTCCGGTGGCAGAGGCCAACGGGTCATTTCTGCCGGAAAAGAAATCATCAGCATGGCATAACCCACCATTGCCGGATTGAAAGTGTTATAGCCCAAGCCGCCGTACAGATGTTTGGCAAACACCAGTGCGAAACCCACGCCCAGAACCGTAATCCACCAGGGCGCGAGCGGCGGAATTGCCAACACCAGTAACCAAGCTGTGACAATCGCGCTGTAATCGCTTAAAAAGGGTTTGATAGGACGCTGGCGCAGCCACAGCATGACGGCTTCAACCAGCAAGGCGGTCAGCGTGGCAAGCAATAGATGAAGCGCGATGCCCCAGCCGAAAAAAAACACATACAACAGAATGCCGGGCAGCAAAGCGTACAACACCTGGCTCATCATTAGAGAGACCTGATTGTTGCTGTGTATGTGGGGTGAGGATGCTTGAATTAAGCGCATAGAAATATAAGCGAATATTGAAAGGTGGGCAGATTATACGGTAATCGGCAGGATTGTGAAGATTGCGCTGCAAAAAACACCGACCGCGTAAAGTGAGTTTTTAACTGCAATCCTGTATGAAAAAAGCGGTTTTTCATCTTGCAGGACTTCAACAGTTCATGCAAAAGTCGCTTTTGCGTAACAGCTTAGTGATGCAAATCTAGCGGGCTGAAAAAAATCTCCCTTATTTTTTGTTTTCAGCTAGAATACGCCGTTTGCATCACTTTCACCCTGACTTTACAGCACTGCATGAAAAATATTCGCAATTTCTCCATTATCGCTCACATTGATCACGGCAAATCGACCTTAGCGGATCGATTTATCCAAATCTGCGGTGGTCTCACTCAGCGCGAAATGGCAGAGCAGGTGCTGGATTCTATGGACTTAGAACGCGAGCGTGGCATCACCATTAAAGCGCAAAGCGTGACTCTCAATTACGTCGCCAAAGATGGCGAAACCTACCAATTAAATTTTATTGATACCCCCGGTCATGTGGATTTTTCCTACGAAGTGTCGCGCTCACTGGCTGCTTGCGAAGGGGCTTTGCTGGTTGTTGATGCGGCACAGGGCGTAGAAGCGCAAAGCGTGGCAAATTGTTACACGGCGATTGAGCAAGGTTTAGAAGTGCTGCCGGTGCTGAACAAAATTGATTTACCTTCGGCTGAACCCGAGCGCGTAGTACGAGAAATAGAAGAAATTATTGGCATTGAAGCTAAAAACGCCCTGCATGTCAGCGCGAAAAGCGGCTTAGGCATTGAGGCTTTGCTAGAAGAATTGGTCGCCATGATTCCTGCCCCGCAAGGCAGTCTCGAAGCCCCTTTGCAAGCCCTCATTGTTGATTCATGGTTTGATAATTATTTAGGCGTGGTGTCTCTAGTGCGTATCGTCAATGGTGAATTGCGCAAAGGACAGAAAATTCAAATCATGTCCAGCAGGCGACAAGTGCTAGTTGATCAAGTCGGTATTTTTACCCCTAAAATGACTAAAACCGGATTATTACGTGCCGGCGAAGTCGGTTTTGTGATCGCGGGCATTAAAGAAGTTGACGGCGCTCCGGTAGGCGATACGCTGACCGATGCCAGCAAACCAGCCGCCCAACCGCTGCCGGATTTCAAAGCGGTGCAGCCGCGTGTATTTGCCGGCATGTTTCCCATCGATTCCAACGATTACGAAGCCTTCCGTGAAGCCCTGTCTAAATTACGTCTCAATGATGCCGCGCTGCATTATGAGCCAGAAACCTCCAGCGCTTTAGGTTTTGGTTTCCGCTGCGGTTTCTTGGGCATGTTGCACATGGAAATCGTGCAAGAACGCCTAGAGCGCGAATACGAATTGGACTTGATTACTACCGCGCCCACAGTGATTTACGAAGTCATCAATCACAAAGGCGAAGTCCTGCTGGTGGATAATCCGTCTAAATTACCCCCCATCAATGAATTAGCAGAAACCCGCGAACCTATTATTGAAGCCAATATTTTAGTCCCACAAGAGTATCTCGGCAATGTGATTAATCTGTGCATCGAAAAACGGGGTGTACAAAAGCGTTTACAATATTTAGGATCGCAAGTCGCTCTGAGTTATGAGTTGCCCATGAGCGAAATGGTGTTAGACTTTTTTGACCGCTTAAAATCGGTCAGTCGCGGTTTTGCCTCATTGGATTATCATTTTCTGCGCTTTCAAACGGCTGATTTGGTTAAACTAGACATACTGATTAATAGCGAAAAAGTAGATGCCTTATCAATTATTGTGCATCGCTCACAAAGCTTAACACGTGGGCGCGAATTGGCGGAAAGAATGAAAGAAGTCATACCGCGTCAGATGTTTGATATTGCCATTCAAGCGGCGATAGGTGCGCATATTATCTCACGCCAAACAGTTAAGGCTTTACGCAAAAATGTCACCGCAAAATGCTATGGCGGTGACGCGACACGTAAACGCAAACTCTTGGAAAAACAAAAAGCCGGAAAAAAACGCATGAAGCAAATCGGTTCCGTATCGATTCCACAAGATGCGTTTTTAGCGGTCTTACAAGTAGGAAAACAAAGTAAATAATATGGAACTTGCTACGATTTTAGTCATTTTAGTGGCGGCAACTGGTGTTATTTGGTTGTGGGACAAAACTTACCTAAACACACGACGTAAAGCGGTGATCGCCAATTTACCTGAAACCGCCGTTGAGGAAGTGAAACAAGCAGCAGAATACGTCCCCGCTTGGATTGACTTCTCCAGCTCCTTGTTTCCCATCTTCTTAGTTGTACTGTTATTGCGTTCTTTTCTGGTTGAACCGTTTCGTATTCCCTCGGGTTCAATGATGCCCACGCTCTTGATTGGCGACTTTATTTTAGTCAATAAATTCAGTTATGGTTTGCGTTTGCCCGTGTTAAATAGCAAATTTCTATCCGTAGGCGAACCTGAGCGCGGCGATGTTGTGGTATTTCGTTACCCCGAAGACCAAGTAACCCCCTATATCAAAAGAGTGATAGGACTGCCGGGCGACAAAATAGAATATAACTATATTCATAAAACACTGTACATCAACGGAGAACTCATCTCTAAGCATTTTATCAGTAGCTATCAAGGCGTGGGTCAAGGTAGCCCAATGACCGGCGCAGAAATGTATATTGAAGCCTTAACGGATACGCTTGAGCATGATATTCTACTCAGACCCGGTCAGGGAACCTTAATGCCGTACTTCTGGTCAGACAATGAGCAAGATGTTCTGCAAGTGCATTCGCAAGCAGAATTAGAAAAATTTGGCAATCCCGACTTAAGCACCCTGAAAATTGAAAGCATACCTCAAGGACATTACTTTGTACTGGGCGATAATCGAGATAATAGTCGGGATAGCCGTTTCTGGGGCTTAGTTCCCGAAGAAAACCTAGTAGGCAAAGCCTTCTTTATTTGGATGAACTGGGATTTATCCAACGGTGGCATTAACTTCCCCCGTTTAGGCACAATGATTAATTAGCCGTGAAACTGAAGCTTTTTTATAGTTAAGCATTCACGTCCCCGCGAAAAACCTGTCAGGTTTTTACTGAGAGGGCTGTGAACGCTTATACTAAAGTAGTCACTGGCTTAAAAAAGCTTCTGTGTAACTTCAGTAACTCATAAAACAGAGGACTAGACTTATGCGTAATTTAACAAAACAACGTGGTATTGGTATGATGGGCTTTGTATTTGTTGCTATTGTAGTCGGTTTTGTTGGCTTGGTTGCCTTAAAGCTGATGCCCTTTTACCAAGAATATGCAGGCGTTCAACGCTCGCTCAATCAACTTAAAGAACAGCCTGATATTAAACAGATGTCAGACAATGAGATCAAAAACAAATTACTCAATCAATTCTACCTAAACGATGTGCGCGACATCAAAGGTGGTAACTTTGAGCAACATATTGTTATTGAACCCTTTGAAAACACCTATGTGTTAAAGCTCAACTACACGCGTGAAGCCCCGTTATTTTATAACATTCATCTGAACGTCAAATTCCAGCAAGACTTCACCTTGTAAGAAAACACGTTGAAAGAACAAAAAATCTTCGCACTGTGTCAAGCACTACAGTATTCATTTACTAATCTAGAGCTTTTACAAACTGCTCTCACGCATCGTAGTGCCGCCAGTAAAAACAATGAACGCCTAGAATTTCTAGGCGACGCATTATTAAGCTTCATTATTGCTGAAGACCTGTTTCAACGCTTTCCACAAGCCCGCGAAGGTGATTTAACCCGCTTTCGTTCCGGGCTTGTCAAAGGCGACACCTTAGCCGAAATCGCCCAACAACTAGACATCGGCAGCCTGCTTATTTTAGGCGGCGGTGAACTCAAAAGCGGTGGCTGGCGGCGCAAATCCATTCTCGCAGACGCAATGGAAGCCATCATTGGCGCAGTCTATTTAGACGGCGGCATAGAGGCTTGCAAACCGGTTGTTTTACAACTCTTGCACTCACGCCTCGCACAACTGTCCTTAAAGAAAGTAGAAAAAGACCCAAAAACCCTTTTGCAAGAATACCTACAAGCCCGTCAACAAGACCTACCAGACTATCGTGTTCTCAGTGTAGAAGGCGATCCACATGAACAATACTTTTCAGTAGAATGCCAGGTGGCTGGTTTAGCACAAGCCCCCCAAGGTGACGGCAACAACCGCCGCTACGCAGAACAAATGGCAGCCGCCAAAGCACTCGATTTATTAAAACAACAGGCGAAATCATAACATGTCCGGACATTGTGGCTATGTGACCATTGCAGGTCGTCCTAACGTCGGTAAATCCACCTTGCTCAATCGTCTTATCGGGCAGAAACTCAGCATCACCTCTTCCAAACCTCAAACTACCCGTCATTTACTCTTAGGCATCAAAACGCTTGATGCTGATCAAATCATTTATGTAGATACCCCCGGATTACAAACCCAACACCGCAAAGCTATCAATCGTTACATGAATAAAGCTGCAACAGGTGCATTAAGCGGTGTAGATATAGTCTTATTTGTTGTTGAAGCGGATAACTGGCTGGAAGAAGACGACTGGATATTAAATTTATTAAAAGAAAATGCAGTACCCGTATTGTTAGCTATCAATAAAATCGACCAACTAGAAAATCCTAATGAACTGTTACCTTTCATACAAGCACTTAATAGCAAGCACAGCTTCATAGAACTTTGTCCAGTATCTGCCTTAAAACAAGACAATATAGAAACATTGGAAACCCTACTATTAAAACATCTACCAGAAAACCCTCAACTCTTTCCCGAAGACCAACTCACTGATCGCAGTGAGCGTTTTCTTGCCGCCGAAATCATCCGCGAAAAGCTCATGCGGCGGTTAGGCTCAGAACTGCCTTATCAACTCAGTGTAGAAATTGAATTATTCAAAACCGAAGGCAATTTGTTACGCATTGCAGCGCTTATCTGGGTAGAACGCGACAGCCAAAAAGCGATTGTTATTGGCAAACAGGGTGAACTCTTAAAAATCGTCGGCAGCGAAGCGCGTAAAGACATGCAAACATTATTTGATAGCAAAGTTTTTTTACAACTCTGGGTGAAAGTAAAATCAGGTTGGTCAAATGATGAAAAAGCCTTGCGACAATTAGGTTATGGCAACGACTAAAATCTAATGAAATCCTCTATACCAACACTGTGCTTAGTTGACGGCTCTGCTTATTTATATCGCGCTTTTCATGCCATGCCCAATTTAAGCAACTCGGCGGGGCAAGCAACTGGTGCGATTTATGGTATGACCAATATGCTGCGCCGTTTATTGAATGAATACAAACCTGTTTATGCGGCAGTGGTGTTTGATGCTAAAGGTACAACATTTAGAAATGAATTGTATCCCGCCTACAAAGCTAATCGCCCACCGATGCCAGAAGAACTACAAAAACAAATAGAGCCAATTCATGCTATGGTCAAAGCCATGGGCTTTCCTTTATTAATAGAAGAAGGTGTAGAAGCTGATGATGTGATTGGCACCTTAGCCTTGCAAGCACAACAAGCAGGAATGCATACGCTGATTTTTAGTGGTGACAAAGACATGGCGCAATTGGTCAATAGTCAAGTTGAATTGATTGATACCATGAAAGAAACTCGCTTAGATGCCTCTGGTATATTAGAAAAATTTGGCGTTAAACCAGAGCAAATCATTGATTATTTAACTTTAATAGGCGATACCGTAGATAATGTACCGGGTGTGCCTAAAGTGGGGGCTAAAACTGCGGTCAAATGGTTAAATGAATATCAATCATTAGAAGGCATCGTTGCCAATGCGGATAAGATTAAAGGAAAAGTAGGAGAACACTTACGTGCTGCTGTAGCGCGACTACCATTATTCAAACAATTACTGACCATTAAATGCGATGTAGCATTAAATTATGCCGTAGAAGACTTAAAATACGCTACACAGAATACAGATGATTTAATTCAACTGTATCAAACTTTGGAATTTAAGCATTGGTTAGCTGAAATGTCTGCCGAAACTGATTCTGCCGAAACTGATGATGATATTTCAAACAAGCCCGTTACCCCTACCATTAACAGCCATTATCACACTATTTTAACACAACAAGCGTTTGATGCTTGGTTAGAAAAATTAGCCCATGCAGCAGTATTTTCCATTGATACAGAAACCACCAGCTTAAATTACATGCAGGCAGAAATAGTGGGTATTTCCTTTGCAGTTGAAGCTGGTGAAGCAGCCTATATTCCACTGACCCATGATTATCTTGGCGTACCTAAACAATTAGATAGAAATGCCGTATTAGAAGCCTTAAAGCCGCTATTAGAAAACCCCAACTTGCTTAAAATTGGACAACATATTAAATATGATTCGCATGTGTTTCGTCATTATGGTATTCAAATACAGGGCATAGCATTTGATACCTTATTAGAATCCTATATATTAGATAGCACTGCCACGCGGCATGATATGGATTCTTTAGCGAAACGATACTTAAACCGTGAGACTATTCATTTTGCGGATGTTGTCGGCAGAGGGAAAAAACAATTAACTTTTAATCAAATCAACTTAGAACAAGCCACGCAGTATGCAGCAGAAGATGCAGATATTACACTACAACTACATCAAACCTTATATCCAAAGTTACAGACATATAAAAACCTAGAAAAAGTTTTTACTGACATTGAAATGCCATTAGTGCCTGTATTAGAAAATATGGAATATATCGGAGTCTGTATTGATGCAGAAAAATTGTTTCAACACAGCCAAGAAATGGGTAGACGTTTACAGGCTTTGGAGCAAGAAGTTTACGCAATGGCTGGAGAAGAATTTAATTTAGCTTCAACGAAACAATTACAAACTATTTTGTTTGAAAAACTGCATTTACCTATATTGAAAAAAACCCCAAAAGGACAACCTTCAACGGCAGAAGAAGTATTGCAAGAATTGGCATTAGATTACCCTTTGCCAAAATTATTGATGGAACACCGTAGTTTAAGCAAGTTAAAATCAACTTATACTGATAAATTACCCCAACAAATCAATCCGCGCACGCAGCGCGTACATACCTCCTATCATCAAGCTGTCGCTGCCACTGGACGCTTATCTTCTTCTGATCCTAATTTGCAAAATATTCCCATTCGCACTGAAGAAGGACGACGTATTCGTCAGGCGTTTATCGCGCCTTCGGGCTATCGGCTATTGGCAGCGGATTATTCACAAATTGAATTGCGCATTATGGCGCATTTATCCAACGATCCGGGCTTGCTGTATGCTTTTAGTAACGGGCTTGATGTGCATAAAGCGACGGCGGCTGAGGTGTTTGGCATAGACTTGGAAAAGGTCACAAAAGAGCAACGTCGCAGCGCAAAAGCGATTAACTTTGGATTGATTTATGGCATGTCGGCGTTTGGTTTAGCCAAACAATTAGGTGTGAGTCGCACAGTGGCACAAGACTATATAGATCAATACTTTGCGCGTTATCCGCAGGTGCAGAATTACATGGAACAAACGCGCCAGTTAGCGCATGAGCAGGGCTATGTGGAAACTGTGTTTGGGCGGCGTTTGTATGTCGCAGAGATCAGGTCGCGCAATGCGCAACGTCGTCAATATGCCGAGCGCACGGCAATCAACGCGCCCATGCAAGGTACGGCGGCGGATATTATTAAACTCGCTATGTTGGCAGTGGATGGTTGGATAAAAGCCAGCCGCTTAGAGGTGAAAATGATTATGCAGGTGCATGATGAATTGGTATTTGAAATTGCACAAAGTGATTTAATCAAAGCGCGAGAAAATATCTGTGAATTGATGTCTAACGTGGTAGAACTCAATGTTCCCTTATTGGTTGACAGCGGCACGGGTATGAATTGGGATGAAGCACACTAAAACCAACTGACAACCATCAAACCTGACAGGTTTTTTTATCAAGGCTTTATTCAACATAAGGCTTTAACAAATGACGCAATTTAATGACTTCAAATTCATCCAGATGTTCCTGTACCTGTTGCAACAAAGCCTGCGCATAGCTTACTTTAGCCAGTTTGTTTACAAAAATCTGCATAGTGCTAATATCGCCTTTTTGGGAAGCATAGTATATTTCTGTTAAGTCCGCTTGCTGTTCTATTGACAGTTGTTCTCGCAATATTTCGGGCGTGGGTAATTGCTCATATCTATTTTTAGAATTTTCTTGTGCCAAGTTTTCAATATACTTCCACTGAATATCTAAATGCTGTTGCAATACATTTAATAGTCCATCTAAATCTAATGGTTTTTCAATAAAACCTTGCGCGCCAGCTTGCTTAACTTTAATTTGTGTTGATTCAAGCATGTTAGCAGACATCACTAATACGGGAATGGGAATCTGGGTTTTGACCTGTTTAATATGTTCAAGCACGGCAAAGCCATCTTTACGTGGCATTTGTAAATCTAACAATAATAAATCAGGTTGCCAATCTTCCCAGGCGACTAATCCCGCTTGCGCATCGGTTCTAAATTGAATATCAAAGCCTAAAGTTTTAAGAAATTGCTCCAGTAGTTGGCAGTTTTCTAATTGATCGTCAATAATCAGAATTTTATAAGTATTTCCCACTAACCCGCAAATATTGTAAAATTGCTTTTTATTGTTGCTATCTACGGCAAGTTTTTCTGCTTCATCCAGTGCAGGCAAATACACCTGTACTGTAAAGCAGCAGCCTGCTCCTAATTGGCTTTCTACGCTGATTTCACCATCCATTAAATGCACTAAACGCTGACTAATTGCCAAGCCTAAACCTGTACCTTGAGAACGGTAGTTTTGTGCGCCACTTTGTTGGAAGGGTTCAAATATTTTTTCTTGGGCTTCTTGTGCAATGCCAATACCCGTATCTTTGACTTGAAAAGAAAAACTATCATCAGCATAGCTGACAGTTAAGTACACTGCGCCTTGTTCGGTAAATTTAACGGCATTGCTGAGCAAGTTTAATAACACCTGCCGTAAGCGTTTTTCATCTCCTTTCACCATTTTCGGTAAGGCATTGGTTTCTGTGTAATTGAGAATCAAGTTTTTTTGTTGCGCACGCAATTCAAATAAACCGACTGTTTCTTTCAGTAAAGCCGGCAAATGAAAGGCTTGGTTTTGTAATTGTACCGCATCTGCTTCTATTTTAGATAAATCCAAAATATCTTCAATGAGTTGTAATAAGTAATTTCCGCTCTTTTGAATAATAGTAAGATGTTCTTTTTGTTTATCCGATTGATTGGCATCGCGCTGTAATAATTGAGCATAACCGAGAATGCCATTCAAAGGGGTGCGTAGTTCATGGCTCATATTAGCGAGAAAAGCAGATTTTGCTTTGCTGACGGTTTCGGCTTTGTTGAGTGTATCGAATAGCGTTTTTTGCGTGTTGAGTAATTGTGCATTTTGTGCTTGTAATTCAATTTCGTGGCTTTGTAAGTCATGCATTAAGGTAAGATTTTCTCGGTGCGTTCGGTAACGGGCAGTAATGTAGCGAAAATTTAACAATTCTTTAGCACTGTTGATTTCTGCGTGCGTCCAAGGCATGGATTTAGCCCGCACATTTTCTTGCCAAGCAATAAAAGAATTGGGTAAAGAAGGCTGATTGACTTGTGACGGTTGGTATTTGCCTTTGCTAGGTTTATCTCCCCAGTTGATGGTTTCACGCACTTCTTGACGAAACCAGACTAAGCATTCTTGGGCTTCATGGGAAAGAATAATGGCTAATATGCCGCTGACTGAGGCTTGATAAACTTGTGAGGCTGGGTAATGTTCAATTAAATGATCGGTATGGAAAGTTTCTCCATCAGCGAGTTTTGTAAATAGCCAATCAATTAATGCTTGCGTTTGTTCAAGCGATGGTGTAATGCCAAATAATAATAAGCGTCCATTAAAGAACAGTGCTGCACCATCTGAGTTGCTGACTGCCAATAAGCTATCTTGATTGCTTCTAAATACGCGGGCTAAATCAAGATTAATGTTGGCGGCTGCATCAAATAAGCGAATTCTATTTTGCTTAAGGCTTAATAACTCTCTATAGACTTCATTTTCGGATAACATCATTAATGTAGCTGAGGCAACTTGTACTAGCAGTTCTAAAGAACGGCGGATTTCATAATTGACTAATTGTGCATGTTGAAAATGACAAACCACTAAACCCCAAAGTACATGTCGATTGCACAAAGGCAAGCTAAAACTGGTATTGACTCCCATATTTTTCAAATAAGCAATATGAAAGGGCGACAAGCCGCGTAAATACGCATGACTTAAATCAAGTAAACCCGTGTCGGGATGCTCGGCTGGCACTAATGGCACTTGTTGCGCTACAGGGTTTAGAATAAAACGAGAGGCATTACGACGATACAGTTCTCGTGCTGGTGCGGGAATATGATGCGCGGGGAAGTATAGGTCTAAATAAGCAGGCAGTTCTGGTTTCTTTCTTTCTGCAATAACTTGCCCGTGCCAGCGTTGATCAAAGCGATAAACCATCACGCGATCAAAAGCGTAAAGCCCCTGTGCGGCTTCAACTAAAACTTGACTGAGTTGATGTACATCTTCTACTGAGCGTAATTGTGCGAGATGGTATTGTAGCTTTTGATATTGTTGTAAGGCTTGTTGTTGATAATCGAAAGAAGCTAATTCAAGTTCTACAATCAGTAGCGTATTTTGTTCATGCCAGAGGGCATCAAAGATATATTGTTCTCCTTGTATTTCTAGTATGAGATGAAAATGATGGACGGTACTAAAATTCTGCTGCGTTGAGGATTGTAAAAAAGCGGCTTGCGCTTCTCCGCATAAAGAAGCAATGGGATGCTTAAGCAAGGATTCGGGCGTTCTGCCTAAATACTGTTGGCAATTAGCGCTCACTTGAATAATCTGTAAGCTGTCTTTTTTCAGTACCAAAAGAACGCCATGTGGCTGGATGTAGCCGGGCGTTGCAATGGGTTCGTGATCGCAATCAGTGAGGTGGGTAATGGGGTGCATGGGAGCAGTTGTTCCAATGATATTAAACGGTTTATGAGAGGCGATATTGAAATACAGTAAAGACCTTTTTAATAATTTTACACCTATTGTTATGCTTTTGCCTCACATCGTAAGCGTTCACATATCAGCTATGTGTGTAGTTATATACTGCGCCCTGCCTAAAACCTGAAACTCAGGGATATTTTTAAGTACTTAAAATCTAAGTAGTTGGATAAAGCTTGATAAAGCAAAAAATGTAGTTTCTGGCAGGTATGAGTATAATAACTTGAGTATATTACTGAAAACTCTGAAAAAGTCCGTAAGTTATTGATTTTAGGTAGAGCGTATTTGCATAAGTGATTGATTTTATTAAGTGGTTGATTCTACTATAGGTGAAAAAAGTTTTTCGATGTTCTTAGTATATTAGTGTATAAGTGAATTTCAACAGGATAAATGATGAGGTATTTAGATGCAAAAACTACTCATTAACGGCACAACATACGAACTCGATGTTGATGCTGAAATGCCTTTATTATGGGCATTACGCGATGTTTTAGGCATGGTCGGCACAAAATATGGCTGCGGCATTGCGCTGTGCGGTGCTTGTACAGTGCATATTGATGGACAACCGGTGCGCGCCTGTATTACGCCCGTTAGCCAAGTGGTAGGCAAAAAAATTACCACCATTGAGGGGTTAGCTTCGCCGCTTGGGCAACTTGTGCAGCAGGCTTGGATTGACGCGCAAGTGCCGCAGTGCGGTTACTGCCAGTCGGGACAAATTTTAAGCGCGACGGCTTTGTTGGAAAAGAACCCTAAGCCGTCAGATACGGATATTGATCAAGCCATGTCGGGGCATCTGTGTCGTTGCGGCACTTATCAACGGGTACGCAGCGCGATTCATGCTGCCGCCAACAAATTAGCCGCGACGCGCTAAAGGAGGATGTTATGAAGCAAGTTAATCAAAGCCGTCGTCAATTCCTAAAAGTCAGTGCTGCTGTGGGGGGTGGCTTGCTCTTGGGTGTGCAACTGACAAGTCATAAGCAGTTTGCGCAAGCGGCTGATACTGAAAAAGATTTTATCCCCAATGCGTGGATTTTAATCAGCCCAGACAACAGTATTCAGATCACCGTAGATCGCTCGGAAATGGGGCAGGGCATTAGTACCGCGCTACCGATGCTGATCGCTGAAGAGCTAGAAGTGGATTTAGCGCAAGTCAGTACAGTCTTTGCGCCGCTCGGCAAGGCTTACAGCAACGCCATCATCGGTGCGCAGGTGACGGGCGGCAGCACCAGTATCCGCGATGCCTGGGAAAAATTGCGCCGCGCCGGTGCGGTGGCACGTCATTTGTTGATCGAAGCCGCCGCGCAGCAGTGGCAAGTCAGTGCCGCAAGCTGTCGAGCGCACCGCGCACAGGTGCTGCACGATGCCAGCGGTCGCAGCGCGAATTATGGTGATTTGGTCGGGCTTGCCACTACTCTGCCGCCTTTGGACGCAGACATGGTTGAATTAAAAGCAGTAGAAGATTTTACCCTGATCGGCAGTCCCGCGCCGCGTTTGGATTTAGCCGAAAAAGTGAATGGGCGGGCGGTGTTTGGTTTGGATGTGCAGGTGGCGGATATGTTGATTGCCAGCGTCAAACGCTGCCCAGTAATCGGTGGCCAATTAAAATCGTTTGACGACAGCGCGGCGAAAAAAATCAAAGGCGTGCAGGCGGTGGTAAAAATCAGCGCGGGTTTAGCGGTGGTAGCCACGAATTTTTGGGCAGCGGAACAAGGCTTAAAGGCTCTAAAAATTGCTTGGGACGAAGGCGAAAACCGCGATCTGTCCAGTGAAAGCATTTTTCAAGATTTGCAAAAAGCCTTGTTAGGCAATGAGTTAGCGGTCGCGCATGAGGTAGGCAATATGCAGACAGCACGTCAACAATCCGAGCAAATAGTACAAGCCGTGTATGTCGCACCCTACCAAGCCCACGCCTGCATGGAGCCGATGAACTGCACCGCACATATCACTGCTGAGCAGTGTGAAATCTGGGTTTCCACCCAAAACCAAAGCGCGGTACAGCGTACTGCCATGCAAGTGACCGGTTTACCGGCAGAAAAAATCCAGGTGCATACCACCTATCTAGGCGGCGGTTTTGGACGGCGTACCAATCCCGATTATGTGCAGGACGCGCTAGAAATCGCTAAAGCCATGGGCAAACCGATTAAAGCGGTATGGAATCGAGAAGAAGACATTCGCCACGACTGGTATCGTCCGTTCAGCGTGCAAGCCATTCAAGCTGATTTAGACAAGCAAGGCAAGCCGTTAAGTTGGCGACACCGCATCGCATCGCCCTCAATTATGCAGTTTGCTTTTCCCGGCGCGGTGCGCGGCGGCGTGGATCGCACCTCAGTAGAGGGCGTGTCCGATATGAACTACGCCATTCCGCATCGCCATGTCAGTTACGCGCTGAAAAATCCCGGCAATGTGCCAGTGTGGTTTTGGCGCGCCGTCGGGCATTCGCAAAACGCCTTTGTGGTGGAATCTTTTATTGACGAAATCGCTCATGCCGGGCAGCAAGACCCTTACGAATTGCGCCTAGAACTGCTTAAAGACGCGCCGCGTCAAGCGCGAGTACTAAAACTGGCAGCCAAAATGTCCGGTTGGGGACGCGACATGCCGCAGGGACAAGGGCGTGGTATTGCTGCACATCACTCATTTGGCAGTTATGTGGCGCAGGTGGCAGAAGTCGAAGTTAAGCAGGGACAAGTAAAAGTCAAGCGCATTGTTTGCGCGGTGGATTGCGGCATAGCGGTGAATCCCGACACAATAGAAGCGCAAATGCAGAGCGCGATTGTGTATGGCTTAACGGCGACGCTAAAAAGCCACATCACGCTACGCAAAGGGCAGGTGATGCAATCGAATTTTCATGATTTTCAGCTTTTGCGCATGGATGAAATGCCGCATATTGAGGTGCATATTTTGAAAAGCGGTGAAGCACCCGGCGGCGTAGGCGAACCCGGTTTGCCGCCCACCGCACCCGCCGTATTAAATGCGGTGTTTGCCGCAACCGGCAAGCGCGTTCGAGAATTGCCGATTACAGCGGCGAGCTTGGCTTAGGAACGTCCACAAAAAAATATTGCCAGTTCCCAAGTGCCGTTTGGGAACGAGGGCAACCTTGAAAGTTTTTGTCTCGCCTCATGTGAGGAGCAATCATTTTTAAGCGTTACAAAAACCACCCTGTAACCGTTCGCGCCCCTACGCCAAACCTGACAGG
Organism: uncultured Thiomargarita sp.; assembly: GCA_964582525.1. Lineage (GTDB taxonomy): Bacteria > Pseudomonadota > Gammaproteobacteria > Beggiatoales > Beggiatoaceae > BB31. The sequence continues at coordinate 55,150 of CAZOSP010000008.1, forward strand.
TCTTCAAGACCTGTCAGGTTTTTACTGGGATGTGAATACTTACAGCATCATTTTGCGAGGTAAAATTATGACAATAAAACGCTACCTTTTATTCAGTTATTCCTTTGTTGTGTTAGGTGTCATTGTATTAGGTGTATTGAGTTGGTTAATGAGTCAAAACCAAATAATGCTTAATCAAAAACAAGAGCAACGCTATTTCTCCTATTTGTTAGCTGATGAATTGCGTCAAAGCTCAGATGATTTAACTCGTTTAGCCAGAACCTATGTGGTGACAAACGATCCCCGTTATGAGCAGATGTATTGGCAAATTCTCGCCATTCGTAATGGTCAAGCACCACGCCCGCAAAATTATGAAAGGGTTTACTGGGATTTGGTCTTGACACTCAACGAAAAACCGCGTCCTGATGGAGAAACGGTCGCCTTGCAAACGCTGATGAAAGAGGCTGGATTTAGTCAGCAAGAATTTGCACAATTGCACCAAGCACAACTCAATTCTGATGCCTTGGTCACTGTCGAAACCATTGCCATGAATGCGGTGAAAGGTTTGTACGATGATGGTCAAGGGCATTACACCCGTCAAGCCGAGCCTAATGCTGAAATGGCACAAAGAATTATGCACGACTTAGATTATCATCGTCATAAAGCCAATATCATGGAGTCGATTGAGCGTTTTTTTGAGTTATTAGATGAGCGCACGCATAATGAGGTGATGCTTTATAAAAACAAGACTGCACAACTGTTAGTCACCATTCAGGTGTTAGTCTTGGTACTGGCTTTAACAACAATAGCCATTGGTATCTTGGTCACTTATAGAATTTTATATCAGATTGGTGGCGAACCCGCACACATTGCAAAAATGGCTGAAGCTGTAGCGGCGGGGCGATTAGATTTACAACTGCAACAAGAACACAGCACGGGAGTGTATGCCGCTTTGCTGCAAATGATACGGCATCTGCATGAAGTCATTGGCAATATTCGTTATGCAGCCAGTGATATTCACGCGATGAGTACACAGTTAGATGATACGGCTCAGAGTTTTATGCAGAGCAGTAGTTGTCAAGCAGCCAGTGTAGAAGAAGTGACCTCTTCTTTGCAGCAGGTGGCTGGCATGGTCGATCAAAACGTACAATTAGCCATTGAAACTAATCAAAAATCACAAAATTCTGCGGAAATGGCGAGTAATGGACGCAAAGCAGTCACGGATACAGTGGCAGCAATGCAGCAAATTGCCAGTAAAATCAGCATTGTAGAAGAAATTTCTTATCGTACTAACTTATTAGCCTTAAACGCCGCGATTGAAGCAGCGCGAGCAGGAGAGCATGGGCGTGGTTTTGCCGTAGTGGCGGGAGAAATTCGTAAATTAGCTGAACGCAGTCAAGATGCTGCACAAAAAATCAGCACCTTAGCCAGAGACAGTGTTGCCATTGCAGTACACACAGGTCATTTATTGCAGAAATTATTGCCCGACATTGAGCAAAACGCGCAATCCAATCAATCCATAGCAAATGCCAGTCGTGAGCAACAAACCGGCTTACAACAGATCAGTAGCGCCATGCAGCAAATGGATCAAATAACCCAAAAAAATGCCGCTGGTGCTGAACAGCTTGCAGCATCCAGTCAAAATTTGCGTCAACAAGCGGACACACTGAGAAAAACAGTGGCTTATTTTGAATTGCTGAATGCCGCAGATACACTGCGCCCCGCCTGAAACCTGAAGCTCTAGATTTTGATTAAGTGCTTAAAACCCAAATAGTTGCAGCAAACTTGATCACTCTCACGTTACGCGGTTGGTGCTTTTTGCTGCAAAAGTTGATAAAGCAAAAAATGCAGTTTCTGGCGGGTATGAGTATAAGTACCGATGCAAAACTAAACATCAGTCATTCAACATAGGAGAATAGCTTGAAACTTATCGTCACGGGCGGCGCGGGCTTTATTGGCTCTGCGCTTATTCGCTTACTGCTCAATAGCACAGATAGCACTATTATCAATGTAGATAAACTCACTTACGCGGGCAATCTCGACTCGCTAGACAGCGTAGCACAGCACCCCCACTACCATTTTGAACAGGCTGATATTGTTGATGGCGAAGCCATGAGCGCGATTTTCCAGCGTTATCAACCCGATGCCATCATCCACCTAGCGGCTGAATCGCACGTTGATCGCTCGATTGACGGACCTGCCGAATTTATGCAGACCAACATTATCGGGACTTACAGCCTGCTCGAAGCGGCGCGAAAATACTGGCAAGCCTTAGACACAACCGGCAAACAAAATTTCCGTTTTCATCATGTTTCCACCGATGAAGTCTATGGCAGCTTAGGCGCGACAGGTTTATTTAGCGAAGACATGCCTTATGAACCTAACTCGCCCTATTCCGCCAGCAAAGCCTCTTCCGACCACCTGGTGCGGGCTTGGCATCATACCTATGGGCTGCCCGTTGTCACAACCAACTGCTCAAACAATTACGGACCTTACCAATTTCCAGAAAAACTTATCCCGTTGATTATTCTTAATGCCCGCGCGGGCAAGCCACTCCCCGTCTATGGCAATGGTCAAAATATCCGCGACTGGCTCTATGTTGATGACCACGCCCGCGCCCTGTGGCTGGTGTTGCGCGAAGGACGCTTAGGCGAAACGTATAACATCGGTGGACACAATGAAAAAACTAACCTAGAGGTGGTGCATACCCTGTGCGACACGCTGGATGAATTATTACCCAATTCCCCCCATAAACCGCACCGTAGCTTGATTACTTTTGTCACAGACCGCCCCGGTCACGATATGCGTTACGCAATTGATGCGGGTAAAATTCAACAAGCATTAGGCTGGACACCCGAAGAAACCTTTGAGACAGGCTTGCGCAAAACCATTGAATGGTACTTAAACAACGATGTCTGGTGTAACCGCGTCACTGACGGCAGTTATCGCGGCGAGCGTTTGGGCTTGGGTTAAAATTCGCCCTCGTTCCCAAATTCGCCCTCGTTCCCAAGTGGCACTTGGAAATGCAATCTTGACCGCGTTGCGGTCTGTACTGCCAGTCCTCTGTGTCAATACACCTGAGACACCATCTGGGGTGGTGAAAATTATTCGATTTTAGAGGTTTTTGGCAACCAAACAGATTGCGCTTTTGTTCCGATGCTAACCCCTTCGAGGCTGGATTCCCGCATGGGAGTGCTAATCGTAAGACTTAGGAATGGGAATTAAATAACTTGTGCATTTGCCAGATCAATAGGAACGGC
>CAZOSP010000009.1:0-57501 GCA_964582525.1 uncultured Thiomargarita sp.
ACTTTCCTTGTAAAATAATGCTTGACTTGAGAGACGGTATCTACGTGGCTCGGAGTAGGGCGGATTAAGGCGCGTCTGTTTGCGCCGTATCCGCCAATGGGGGCTTGCGCAAATGCACGAGCAGCAGAGAAATGGCGGCGGGGGTGATGCCGGAAATGCGCGAAGCCTGCCCGATGCTGGCGGGGCGGTGTTTGAGTAGCTTTTGCGTGACTTCGGTGGATAAACCGCGCACTTTTTCGTAGTCTATATTGTGCGGCAGGCGCGTGTCTTCATAGCGTTGTTGGCGTGCAATTTCTAGGGTTTGACGGTCAATGTAGCCGCTGTATTTGACTTGAATTTCCACTTGTTCGGCGACCCGTGGATCGCTCACGCCGGGCGCGATTTGTGGCAATTCGCGCAGTTTTTGGTAGTCCATTTCAGGACGACGCAGCATGTCTAGCGCGTTGGTTTCGCGGCGTAAATCTTGTCCTAATAGTCGCGCTAAAGCTGCGTCACCGGGGCGTAAAATCAAACCGCGTAGGCGTTGTTGTTCTTGCTCTATGGCTTCGCGTTTGGCGGCAAACGCCGCCCAGCGTTGTTCATCCACCAAGCCGAGTCTGCGTCCGATTTCAGTCAGGCGTAAATCGGCGTTGTCTTCGCGCAGCATGAGGCGATATTCGGCGCGACTGGTGAACATGCGATACGGCTCATTGGTGCCTAAAGTGATTAAATCGTCCACCAATACTCCCAAATAAGCTTGCTCGCGGCGCGCTGTCCACGCCTCTTTTTCTTGCACCAGCAAGGCGGCGTTCGCACCGGCTAATAAACCTTGCGCAGCGGCTTCTTCGTAGCCAGTGGTGCCGTTGATTTGTCCGGCGAAAAATAAGCCCTGCACATGGCGGGTTTGCAACGAGGACTGCAATTCGCGGGGATCGAAAAAGTCGTATTCAATCGCATAGCCGGGGCGCATGATGTGGGCGTTTTCAAAGCCGCGCATGGAGCGCACCAGATTCATCTGCACGTCAAACGGCAGGCTGGTGGAAATGCCGTTGGGATAGACTTCGTTGCTGTGTAAGCCTTCCGGTTCAACAAAAATTTGGTGCGCGTTTTTGTCGGCAAAGCGCATCACCTTGTCTTCAATTGAGGGGCAGTAGCGTGGTCCAATGCCTTCAATCACGCCAGTAAACATTGGCGAGCGATCTAAGCTGGCGCGGATGATGTCATGGGTTTGCGCGTTGGTGTAGGTGATGTGGCAAGGCACTTGTGGCGGATGTTGCGCAGCGTTGCCGAGATAGGAGAAAACGGGTGCGGGGGTGTCGCCGGGTTGTTGTTCCAGCACCGAGTAGTCAATGCTGCGTTTATCAATGCGCGGCGGTGTGCCGGTTTTTAGCCGTGCCACTGTAAAGGGCAGTTCGCGTAAGCGGTTTGCCAGCGCGATGGAGGGCGGATCGCCGGCGCGTCCAGCACTGTAGTTTTGCAAGCCAATGTGGATTTTGCCGCCCAGAAAGGTGCCGACTGTCAACACCACTGCCCGCGCTAAAAAGCGCAAACCCATTTGCGTGACCACGCCAGTCACGCGCTCGCCCTCGACCATTAAATCATCAGCGGCTTGTTGAAAAAGCCAGAGATTTTGCTGATTTTCTAGTACCTTGCGCGTATAAAGCCGGTATAAACTGCGGTCAATTTGCGCTCGCGTGGCACGCACCGCCGGTCCTTTGCTGGCATTTAGGGTGCGAAATTGAATCCCGCAATGATCGGCTGCTTGTGCCATCATGCCGCCTAGCGCGTCGATTTCGCGCACCAAATGTCCCTTGCCAATGCCGCCGATGGCGGGATTGCAAGACAGTTGCCCCAAGGTGTCGATATTATGTGTCAGCAACAGGGTCTTTACGCCCATACGCGCCGCCGCCAGCGCGGCTTCGCTGCCGGCATGACCGCCACCGATGACAATCACATCGAAAGTGTCTGGAAAATTTATCATATTGACCTCAAAACCTTTTAGCGTTGCATAAGCCCACAATATCTTATTGTGCAGGCTGATTTTAAAGCCTTGCCTCGTTCCTGAGCGTTGCTTGGGAATGGCATCTTGACCGTGTTACGCTTTGTACTGCCAGCAGCGCTGACAACCTGCATTCCCAAGTGACACTTGGGAACAAGGGGAAAAACTCACCACTCACCACTCGAAATACCCGCCAGAAACGGCTTTTATTTTTGCTATAGTAGCGTCCCTTTGATTGATAGGATTGTTTTATGGATATAAAAAATACCCAACAGGCTTTAGATTTACTGGTTGCTGAGATGAGCCAAGTCATTCTCGGCAAACAACATCAAATACGCTTAATTGTCACTTGCCTGCTGGCGCGTGGGCATGTGCTGATCGAAGACTTGCCAGGGGTGGGTAAAACCACTTTAGCGCATGTGCTGGCAAAAGTTCTCGGTTTGAGTTTTCAACGCATTCAATTTACCAGCGACTTGTTGCCGGCAGATATTTTAGGCGTGTCGATTTATGACCGCGAAGCAACACAATTCAAGTTTCACAAAGGACCGATTTTTGCGCAGATGATTCTCGCCGATGAAGTCAACCGCGCCACCCCAAAAACCCAAAGTGCCTTGCTGGAAGCGATGGAAGAGCAGCAAGTCACGGTCGAGGGCGAAACGCGCCCACTGCCGCGCCCGTTTTTCGTCTTGGCGACACAAAATCCGATGCATCAAATTGGCACTTTTCCGTTACCCGAATCGCAACTTGACCGCTTTATGATGCGCATCGAACTCGGTTATCCCGATGCGCGTTCCGAGCGCGACTTGCTCAAAGGGCAGGATCGGCGTGACATGATTGTCGCGCTTAAAGAAGTCATGGGCGCGAAAGAATTGCTGGACATTCAAAAACAAGTGCCGCAAATAATTGTGCAGGACGCGCTGTTGGATTATTTGCAAGCCATTCTCAAATATTCTCGCCAATCGCCGCAATACCGTAACGGTCTGTCGCCGCGCTCCGGCATTGCCATTCTACGCAGTGCGCAGGCTTGGGCGTTAATGCAGGGGCGGGATTTTGTGCAGCCCGAAGATGTGCAAGCGGTGCTGCCGCATGTTGTCGGGCATCGCTTGTTTTCTACCGCAGAACAACTTGCCCCCCATGAGTTAGCGCAAGCCTTAGTAGAACAGGTGGCAGTATAGATGATTGTTTTATTGACTGATTTTGGTATCGGCAGCCCTTACCAAGCGCAACTACAGGCGGCTTTATACGCACACGGCGCACGCCAACCCATTATTGATTTACATGCCGACCTAGCCAGTTACGACATCCAGTCTGCCGCTTATTTGCTGGCGGCTTATGTGCCTTATTTTCCGCTTGGCAGCGTGTTTGTCTGCGTGGTCGATCCGGGCGTAGGGGGAGCGCGGCGAGCCTTGCTAGTGGAATGCGCCGGACGTTGGTTAGTGGGTCCCGATAACGGACTGTTTGCAGTGCTGGCGCAGCATTTCAACGATGTGCGTTATTGGGAAATCGTTTGGCAGCCGGAACAACTGTCTCGCACTTTTCACGGGCGCGATCTGTTCGCCCCCACCGCCGCCAGAATCAGTCGCGCCGATTTTAGCGGCTTGCAAGCCATCCCGCCGCCGCTCACAAGCGACATTGCAAGCGACGCTTGGTATATTATTTATCGAGACCACTATGGCAATCTTTACAGCGGCATACGCGCCAAACAAGTTGATAAAAATCGGCTCTTAGGCATTAATGGACACAGACTACACTGGGCAAGCACCTACAGCGAAGTGCCACCAGGCGCGGGATTTTTTTATGAAAACTCGATAGGCTTACTGGAAATTGCCGTCAATCAAGGCAATGCCGCGCAACGCTTCAACGCAAAAATCGGCGATACGATCAGCAATATCACATGAAAACTAACACTTACTGGGCGATAGTTCCCGCAGCGGGGATTGGCAAACGCATGGGTGCGGATCGCCCCAAACAATATCTGCCCCTAGCCAACAAAACGGTCATTGAACACACCTTGCAGCGTTTATGCGCGATTGAGGATATTCGTGCAGTGGTGGTAGCGATCAGCCACGAAGACGATTATTGGCAACACCTACCGATGCCCGATAAAGTTCAACAAACACTCGGCGGCTGCGAGCGTTTTCATTCTGTTTTCAATGCCTTATTGCATTTGCAAAAACAAGCTAAAGAGACCGATTGGGTGTTAGTGCATGATGCCGCGCGTCCTTGCGTGCGCCCTAGCGAGATTAAAAAACTCATGTACGAACTCGCCGAACATCCGGTCGGCGGACTGCTTGCCGCGCCAGTGCGCGACACCATGAAACGTGCCGATCAGCAGCGGCAAGTCGCCCAAACCGTCAGCCGCGAGGGTTTATACCATGCCCTGACCCCGCAAATGTTTCGCTATGGGGCTTTGCGCAATGCCTTAGCGCAGGTGTTGCAACAGCAACTCAGCGTCACTGATGACGCGCAGGCGATGGAATTACAAGGACAGCAGGCAGTGCTGATTGAGGCTGATGCAGACAATATCAAAATTACCCACCCACAAGATTTGGCTTTAGCAGAATTGTTTTTACAACAACAGGATGAGAATGACGCGAAGTGGTGAAGATGCCGTCTCTTTAAGAGATGGCATCTGGGGTGATGAAAATTCATCTATTGGGATCGCTTGAACAGCCCTGACAAGATTAACTTATTGTAAAATAATAATTTTATTTTAATTAACGAAATAGCAAGGAATATACCCCCATGTTCAACCCAATTTTGCAAAAATTCAGCCTAGGGTTTGCGCCAGGTCTTTTGTGGCGCGAACGCGAATGCTCGGCAGCGCGCCGTCATCGTGCGTGCGCGACGAAAAGATGTCGCGCACCTTACCGGGCTGTATGCTGAAATGAACCGCACAACGTCAGGAGTTTTTTATGTCTGCTTTGGCTGAAAATCTATTTACCCACACAACGCCTTGGACCTACGAAGACTATCTAGCACTGCCGGACGACGGTAAACGCTACGAAATTATTGATGGCGTTCTTTACGTGAGCAATGCACCCAGTTTTGATCATCAATTTGCGGTCAGTAAATTAGACCGTATTTTAGGCACTTATGTTGAAGCGCAAGACTTAGGCGTGGTGCTGGTCGCGCCATTTGAAATTCATCTGGGCGATTTTGCCAAACCGGTGCAACCTGACGTATTTTTTATTGCCAAAGCCCAACAGCCGCAGGCAGGTGACAAGTTATTTGCCGGCGTACCTGACTTGATTGTAGAAGTAGTGTCGCCGTCCTCGGTACGCACCGATCGGATGATTAAATTTGCCGCTTATGAACGTGCTGGTGTGCAAGAATACTGGTTAGTTGATCCGCGAATGCGTTTTGTTGAAGTGCATACACTGAGCAAAGAACCGCAAGAATATGAATTACTTGGACAATTTGGCGCGACAGAAAAAGTTGTCTCGGCAGTGTTGGCGGGACTTGAATTGCCGGTGCAACATTTATTCGCACCCGGCGGTTAATGCCCGCAAAATCGCAGCGATTCTTGCTTGATGGTAGAACCCAGAGCTTCTAAGTTTTGGAAATCTAGACAGTCTTAGCTCGGATGAGATTTTATACTCATAGTCGCCGGAAACTGCCTTTTTTTCTTTATCAATTTTCATCTAAACGCTCGGATTTTTAAGCACTTAAAAATATCCCGAACTTCAGGTTTCAGGCACGCCGTGGTATAAATGATATATTTTCGCTATAGATGTTCAACCACATGAAACTTAAAACAAAACTCCTATTAGCGTTTTTTTTGATTACGTGCATTGCCAGCATGGCAACAACCGCGTATGCGATTTACTTTTTTTCGCAAAAAATCCAGTCAGAAGCCCAAGCGCAAATGCAGAACAATCTGCAAGTTGCCTCGCTGATGTACGCCAATCAAGTGTCAAAAATTCATGATATGGCAAGTTTTCTGTCGAATGATTCCACCCTGCAAAGTTTAAGTTTTTTCGGCATTCAAGAAAAACTAGAGCCTTACTTAAAAAAACTGGTAGAACGCGAAGTCGCCGATCAAATTCTAGTCATTGACGGCAAGCGGCATAAAATCATTGGCAATGCGCACTCGGCACTGTATGCCAATCCCGATACGCAGACCGATTTTTCCCAACATCGCCAAACCCAAGCAGTGCTGACAACGCAACAAAGCCAAGCAGCGACCGAGTGGCTGGGCGATAGCCAATTACTCAGCATCACCGCCGCCGCGCCGATTTTTAAGGACGGCGCGGAGCGTGAACTGTTTGGCGTAGTGCTGGTGCGCTACATTCTCAACGACAAAACTGAACTACTCGACAAAATTACCCATTTATTGCGAGTCAGTGCGGTGATTTCTCGACACCATCAGGTTATTGCGCAATCCTTATTGGATGGCGACCGCGTTACGCCGCTAGATGCCGCAGCGCAACACGCCTTGCAAAGCGCGGGCAGTTTGCAGCAAGCGCAGATCGACTACGGCGGACAACTGTTGGCGCACCGTACTTTGCAAAACCTCGCGCAAGACGTGGCAGCAGTGCTGTCGCTCAGCGTCCCCGCCGATAAATATGTGGAGACCAGCCGCCAAGCTGCACTGCGTCTGCTGTTCATCATGCTGCTCTGCATTGTCGGCGCGAGTTTGCTGGGATTTGCTTTGGCGCGTAGCATTTTGAACCCGATCAAACAATTACTGCAAGGCGTGCAACGCATCACTTCGGGCGATTTGAGCTACCAAATTGAGCTGAATACACAGGATGAACTCGGCGTATTGGCGAATGCGTTTAACGGCATGGCGCATCAACTAGAGGGTTTTTTCAAAGTGCTAAAAAGCACCGTCAACACCATGACTCGCGTAGGTAACGCCTTGTCTAGCGAGAAGAATCTCAATAGTTTGTTAGATATTTTTGTTTCTGAAGCACGTCATCTAAGCCACGCCGATGGCGGCACCTTATACACAGTAGAAGACAAACAACTGCATTTTAAAATCATGCAAAGCGGTTCGCAAAATTTGTTTATACGCGATACCTCAACTGCTTTGGGGGACTCCAATCCGCACCTAGAGGCACAACTCAAGTTACTCGAATTTCAAGAAAAAAATAAACAACTACTGGATTTGGAGCAACTCGGAAAAAGCCCGTTTGTGCAAATCGAAAACGAGCAGCAGCAAAATGTCCTGATTGTGCCGCTGCGCGACCGCGAAAGTAACACCATTGGCTTATTGCAACTGATTGATCCTATTGATCCCCAAACCCAAAAGCCGATGCGCTTTTCCGACAATCAACTTGACATAATCAGCGCGATAGCCAGTCAAGCTGGCGTAGCCATCGAAAATGCCCGCAGTTACGAAAAAATCAAATCGCAAAACATGGCTTTTCAGCGTTTTGTGCCGATGGATTTTTTGCAACATCTGGGTAAAGACGCGATGGAAGATATTCAACTCGGCGATGCCACACAGGAAAACATGACTGTGCTGTTTTCCGACATCCGCGATTTCACCACCCTGTCAGAGCCGATGCCCGCCGAAGAGGTGTTTCATTTTCTCAATGATTATTTGCAATTTATCGGTCCCTGCATTGTTCAGCACGGCGGCTTTATCGACAAATACATCGGCGATGCGATTATGGCACTGTTTGCTGGCACGAAAGTTAGCAGTGCTGACGACGCTGTTGCCAGCGCGTTAAGCATTTTGCAAGAGCTTCACGCCTTCAATCACATGCGCACCCTGCGCGGCGAATCGCCGATAAGAATCGGTATCGGTTTGCACACTGGACCTTTGACGCTCGGCACAATCGGCTTTGAAGGGCGACTGGAAACCACCGTGATTGGTGACACGGTGAACATGTCAGCGCGGGTACAAAGCCTGACCAAACATTATGGTATCCATTTTGGCATGACCGAATTGACCTATAAAAGCCTGCAAAAAACCGATGATTTGTTGGTGCGCGAAATTGACACAGTGCAGGTCAAAGGTAAGAGCCAAGCCAGCACCATTTACGATGTGTTTAACTACGATCCTGAGCCGCGCAAAACCCGTAAACTGGAGATGCTGGCACACTATGTTGAGGCGCTAGGGCTGTATAAAGAACGTCAATGGCGCGAAGCGTTGCAGGCGTTTGAGGAATTGCAGCAGGTGTTATTTGATGACCGCGTAGTGCAGATTTACCTTGAACGTTGTCAAGAGTTTATGCAGTTGCCGCCCGCGCAAAATTGGAACGGGGTGACGCGCTTGGATGCGAAATGATTTGCCGCTAGTGGCGTTTGCCTCATGTCAGTATATATTTCTCAGCGTCTCTGTGTTGTCCTCCGTGGTTTAAAATCTATGAACTACAGAGACACAGAGAGACGGATGAAAACAAATTCCCCTCGTTCCCAAGTGTCACTTGCACTTGTTACCCAACCGAGCTTGGTCACGAGCGAAAAAAACCTGACAGGTTTGTTAAACCTGTCAGGTTTTTTTGTGCGTAACCAACAACCCAGCTTAGTCAATGCGTTCTAACAAACCCAGTTCAAAATATTATCCTTATATTATCCTTGCCTTGATCCATCAAAGTTTTGCATTCAATGAGATAAATCTTATTGTCGCGTACAAAATAAACCATTAATTCTGATAATTCTGATAAGTTGTCCATCTAATTCTAAATTTTGTTCACAGTGGTGCGGAATCTGGGAAAAAGCTGTCAATTCTTCACTAGCCTAAACACTGATAATACGGCTTTATGATCCGAAGCGGGGCTGGCGATTACCTGATGTTCAAGTAATTGCCAATGCTTCGGGGCAAATACAAAGTCAATTTGGATAGAGGGATTGTCCCATTCGGGCGAGGTTGGCGGACCTTCAAATACTCCAGAAAATTGCTGCGATTTGCGCAATACACGAATGCCCGGTGCTTCAGGCGGCACGTTAAAATCGCCTGCCAACACCGCCGGGCGACCTTGCAACAGGTCTAAGATTTGTAGGCTTTCGCGGTAATTGCTCTGCCAATTATGATGTGAATTATGCACCGCGCCTAGCACTATTGATTCGCCGCCTAATTCGGCTTGCAATAACAGCAAACTACGATGAGTTTTGAAACGCCAAGGCTGAATTTCCTCCAGCGCGTGATTGCTTAATGCCTGCAAAGGGTAGCGCGACAATAGCGCAGAACCGCTCACCCCGCGCAAGCCCGGCCAGCCCCAATTAAAGCTTTCGCCAAACGCCCAATAGTGCATGTGGGTTTGTTCGGCGAGATATAAAAGCTGATTTTTATATCGCGGCAGTTCCCATAAAACTTCACTGAGAAAGACAATATCAGGCTCGGCTTGGCGAATCACCTCAGCCGCTTGTGCTAGGTGCGCGTCAACCCAAGCAGGGCTTTTTAGGCGTTGTTCTTCATGCGGATGTAGCAAGCCTTTGGCAATGTTATATGCCATCAGCCGTATGCTGTCGCCTGCTTGCGGCAAACTGTCTGGTGGATATTGAGTTGTGCCGGACAAGGGCGTTGTTCGATGCGCTAAATAAACATTGTTAAATAGCAGTAAAGCTAGGATAAAGAAGCTAAAACCAACAAAAATAAGCAGAATTTTTTGCATTTGTTACAGGGTATTTGCTGATGTCTATAGGGAAGGGCAGAGTCAAGTCGTGCTTCTGCCCATGATATTGAATCATCACCTGATGCCAAGCATAAGTAGTGGTAGTGGTAGGATGGGTAGAGCGATAGCGAAACCCATCTATGCGATGCCAATCGAAGCCAATTGAACGATGGGTTTCGGCGCGATAAAGTCCGTCTCAAAATCAAACAACGTGGCGCGCCTCTACCCATCCTACCGCGCTCTATAACCGCTTACGATGCAGCAACAAGTAAATCGCCGGAATCACCAACAGCGATAGCAGCGGCGCGGTGATCATGCCACCCACCATGGGCGCGGCGATGCGCTGCATGACCTCTGAGCCTGTGCCGTGTCCGAGCATAATCGGAATCAAGCCGGCGATAATCACGGCGACGGTCATGGCTTTGGGGCGCACGCGCATCACTGCGCCTTCCATGATAGCGGCTTTGAGCCGTTTTGCGTGGGCATTTTGCTCGGCTTTCTTCAGCGTTGGGATAGGTGGCTGGCTCTTAAAGGGTTTTTTTGGGTAAAAGGCATAAGGCATAAATGGGCTGGCAGTGTGCTGACACACGCCGCCTGCGGCGGCGGTGCTAATCGGGAGATTAGCACTCCCAGAACGCCAAGCATTATCCAAATACACCAACATAATCACGCCAAATTCCGCCGCTACGCCTGCCAGCGCGATAAAACCCACTGCCACGGCGATTGACAAGTGGTAACCGAGCAAGAAAATCAGCCAAAAACCACCGATCAGTGCGAACGGCAAGGATAACATCACCAGCAATGCCTCACGCGCTTTGCCAAAGATCAAATACAGCAGGACAAAAATAATCATCAGTGTCAGCGGCACGACTTTGTAAAGTTTCTCCTGTGCGCGGAGCATGTATTCGTATTGCCCCGACCAGGTGATCGAGTAGCCCGCTGGCAGTTCGACTTGCTCGCGCACCACTTGCTGCGCCTGCTTGACGTAGCTGCCAACATCCACGCCGCGTATATCGACAAAAGTCCAGCCGTTGAGCCGGGCGTTTTCACTTTTTAGCAGGGGTGCGCCGTCAACGATGTTGATTGCGGCGACTTGCCCTAGCATGATATGCGCGCCGCTCGGCGTGACGAGAGGTAGTTCGCGCAGTTTTTCGAGGCTGTCGCGGGTATCTCGCGGATAGCGCAGGTTAATCGGATAGCGTTCTAAGCCTTCTACCGTTGTGCCGAGATTCATGCCGCCCACTGCGACGCTGACGATGTGATTGATGTCTTTGATGTTTAAGCCTAACCGCGCTGCCGCCAAGCGATCGGGGAGGATTTCGATGTAACGTCCGCCGGTGACGCGCTCGGAATAGGCAGATTGCGTCCCTGGCACCGGCATCAGGGCTTTTTCAATCTCGCGCCCGATTTTTTCAATCACGGCTAAGTCTTCGCCCGCGACTTTTACCCCCACCGGGGTTTTGATGCCGGTGGCTAACATATCGATACGGGTTTTAATCGGCATCACCCAAGCGTTGGTCACGCCGGGGAATTTCACCGTGTTGTCGAGTTCTTCAATGAGTTTTTCTAACGTCATGCCGTCGCGCCATTCGCTGCGGTCTTTGAGTTGAATGAGGGTTTCGATCATGGTCAGCGGCGCGGGATCGGTGGCGGTGTCGGCGCGTCGGCGCGTCCGATTTTGCCAAACACCTGTTTGACTTCGGGGACGGTTTTGATCAGGCGATCAGTTTGCTGTAGCAGTTGTTGCGCCTTGCCTATTGATAAGCCGGGCAGGGTGGTTGGCATGTACATCAAATCGCCTTCAAACAATTCGGGCATAAATTCTGTGCCAAGCCCGTCGGCAAAGCGGCGCAGCCAGCGCGGTTCGGGAAATGCCTCGCGCCAGTCTTTTGCCCATTGCTGTTGAGTGGCTTCTATTGAAGCGATCCAGCGATGGGGATTGCTAATCGCCAAATTAGCGTTTGAGCCGCCTGTGGCGGCTGTGTTGATCGGGAGATTACTCCCAACACTTGCCACCCATTTCACAGGCTCTAGCAAGCCGCCAACGCCGTAAATCGGAATGAGCGTCAAATACAGCAGCAAAAACGCCAGCAAAATGGTCGTGCGCGGCAGCCACAACACGCCTTTCAGAAACGGACGATAGAGCCAAATGAGCATGACATTCAGCGGATTGCTGGATTCTTTTGGGATGCGCCCACGAATAAAATAGCCCATCAGCACCGGCACCAGCGTCACCGACAAACCGGCTGCTGCCGCCATGGCGTAGGTTTTCGTCAGTGCCAACGGCGCGAACAAGCGTCCTTCTTGCGCTTCCAGTGTGAACACCGGCAGGAAGCTCAAGGTAATGATGAGTAAGGAAAAAAATAGCGCGGGACCGACCTCTGTGGCGGATTGGGCGATGATTTGCCAATGCTGTTGCGTGGTAAGATGCGTTTCCTTAACGCCGCCTGTGGCGGCGGTGCTAATCTGGAGATTAGCACGCCCAGACGATAAAGCTGCGCGTTCCCGTTCTAAGTGCTTATGCGCATTCTCAATCATCACAATCGCCGCATCCACCATCGCGCCGATGGCAATCGCAATGCCGCCCAACGACATGATATTCGCGTTAATGCCCTGCTGCTGCATGATGATAAACGACACCAACACGCCCAGCGGCAGGGTGACGACGGCGACAAACGCCGAGCGCAAGTGAAACAAAAACACCAAGCACACCAAGGCGACAACAATAAATTCTTCAATCAGTTTTTCTTTGAGATTGTCAACAGCGCGGATAATCAAATCCGAGCGGTCATAGGTTTCGACAATTTCCACGCCGTCGGGCAGTCCGTCCGCCAGTGTTTGCAGCTTTTCCTTCACGGCGGCAATGGTTTTCAGCGCGTTTTCGCCATAACGCATCACCACAATACCGCCCGTGATTTCGCCCTCGCCGTCTAAATCCGCCACCACGCGGCGCATTTCCGCACCGATTTGCACTCGCGCTACATCGCGCAACAAAATTGGCGTGCCGCGTTCAGTGGTTTGCAAGGGAATGTTTTCTAAGTCTTTAAGCGATTGCAGATAACCGCGAGTACGAATCATGTACTCGGCTTCTGCCAGCTCAATCACCGAGCCGCCGACTTCTTGGTTGGCGTTTTGAATCGCTTGGCTGAGGCGCGATAGCGGAATGCCATAGGCGCGGAGTTTGTTGGGATCCGCGACCACTTGATATTGGCGCACCATGCCGCCGACCGTAGCGACTTCCGCCACGCCTTCCACCGTCTGCAATTCAAATTTCAAAAACCAGTCTTGCAGCGAGCGCAACTGCGCCAAATCCTGCTTGCCCGATTTATCCACGAGGGCATAGGAATACACCCAGCCCACGCCGGTTGCGTCAGGACCCAAGCGCGGTTGTACGCCAGCGGGTAAATCCTCTGCCGCTTGGTTGAGATACTCCAACACCCGTGAGCGCGCCCAGTACAAATCCGTGCCGTCTTTGAAAATCACATACACATAAGAATCGCCAAAAAACGAATAACCACGCACCACTTGCGCGCCCGGCACCGAGAGCATGGTGGTGGTGATGGGATAGGTGACTTGTTCTTCAACGGTACGCGGCGACTGTCCCGCATAGCTGGTTTTGATAATTACCTGCACATCGGATAAATCGGGAATCGCGTCCAGCGGGGTATTCTGCACCGCCACCCAGCCCCAAGCGGTGAGCATAAAGGTGGCGACGAGGACGAGGAAGCGGTGGTGGATTGACCAGTGGATGAGGGATTTAAGCATGGTGCTTGTCCTAGTTGCGAAAATTTCGCAAAAGATAGTGTTTTAATACTGAAAACTCTGTAAAAGTCTGTAAGTCATTGATTTTAGGTAGAGCGTATTTGCATAAGTGATTGATTTTATTATAGGCGAAAAAAGTTTTGGCTCTCTAGGAATTTGTGTTGCAATAAATTATATTTGAAAACAATCTATTACAGTATAATGACACCCAGCAGCGAAGCCGAAAAACGATACCGTTTATCACTGTAACTCATTGATTCTTCGTGCTGGGGTGTAAAGCGACCGCCAAAGCGGATGAATTGTTGGCGGCACTCCGGACGGAAGTGCGCTGTCACTCATTGATTCAATGATATTCACTCCAACACAAATTCCTGAAGAGCCTGCATTTATTGCGCTCGCCGCGCTATCGCCGCTTGAATTGAACTCACCGAGCGCAACCAAGGTTTCGTTTTACTGCGTAAATCGCTAGGCAATCGGCGCAATGCCTGTTGCGCCTCTTGGCGCGTTGGATAAATACCGTAAATCAGCACGTACCAATCGCGCTTATTGTGTTGCGTCAAATACATTGCCATATCGCTATCTATATTGTATTTACGAATAAAGCGACTGACACCTTCCAATGTGTAAGACCCCAAAATCTGGATGCTGTAATGTTGCGCGTTTTGTTGGCTTAACCAATGCGCCGATTTAACCCCGGCAATGCTGCTGTGTTCGCTGTTATTAACGGCTGTCGCAGCGGCAGCTTTTGGCGCGGTTTCGGGCGTTTCTGAGACGCTCAGATTGTCTGTATCGGCACTGTTTTCTTCACCTTTCACATTTTCCATATCCACTTGCAAGGTCGCCGCTCGGATGTCTTGAGGCTTTTCTTGGGATTCCTCGTTGGGCAAACTCTGCGCACCCATACCTTGATTTTCCTCAGCAGGCTTCAGTAAATTAACCTCAAGATCAGACCCGCTGTTTTCTATTTCACTGTGCAAAGGCAGCGGCTGTTTTGGTAATGTGAGGCTTTCTGTCGCCACCGGTTGAGCCGCGAAAAAATGATCTTTTAACCATTGCAAGCCCAATAAAAGCCCAACAAATAACACCAGAAAAATCCCTAAGCCAGCAATTTTATAAGTTTTTGTAGTAGCCGCAGGCGACTCTTGTTGATGCTGCAATCGCTCTTCAAGTGCTTGATTCATTATTTGCTGTGCGAGCGGATTTAAGCGACCAATGCGCCCCTCAGATTGCTCAAACAGTGTGCGCACCGTCATGCCGGAAAACGGGCTTTGTTGGGTATAACGTCCTTCTTCTAAACGAAATTTCAAATATTCATCCACCTGTCGCTCGCTCAGTGAGGGAATATCCAAGGTATGAATGAGCGTATTGCGCACCTGACTAAATTCGGGCGCGGCGAACACGCTAGTAATTTGCGGTTCACAAAATAACACCATCCGCAAGCGCGTTTGTTTTTCCCCCGTCATGACCAAATCAAGCAATAAATGCAGCGTATCCAGCGGCAGCATGTGCGCGTCATCCACCAATAACAGCGGCAATTGATTGTTATAACGGGTCGCCGCGATATGCGAGCGCAAAGTCTCGCGCAAAGTGGCTAAAGTTTTGCCATCGCTGCGCACGTTAAAAATGTTGAGCAGATTTTTTAGCAGCCGTTCCTCGCTGATGTCGGGATGCCCGCAGACGTTAAAAACTTTCCAGTCCTTATCTGCTTGGATTTTAATTTGATACAGCAAGGTACTTTTGCCGCTACCTTGATCAGCCAGAATGAGCAGTAACTGCTCACTGTGTTGGATGAGATGTCGAATCAGGTTAAGACGCTGGGCTAATTCGAGCGGCACAAAAAAACTACCATCGTCGGCTTCTGTGCTAAATAACAGACTCAGCGGGCGGCGTTGTTGACTGCGTTTGTGAGCTAAAGTGGCTTCAGGCATGAGCTTATCTGATATGACGTGTATTTTAACGGAAGAAAACGGTTTCAAATGTGGATATTTCAAAACCGATCAATGTATTTTCAATCGATTCAGTACAGAATCTATATCCTCATACCCGCCAGAAACTGCATTTTTTGCTTTATCAAGTTGACTGCATAAGCTTGGGTTTTAAGCACTTAATCAATATCCCTAAGCGCAGGTTTCAGGCGGGGCGCAGTATAGACATGAAATAACTTGCATATTTTATACTAGCTGGGAGGTGACTGCGAATTTGCTATACCCAACACTGCCAGCACGTCAGCCAACGCGCCGCTAGTCCTAAGCATGTAGTGCTGTAGGCTTATGCTAAATCCCATAACTCATTATCCCATAAAATTTCCACACACAACCATCCGAGTGCTATTGACCGCCAGTCGTGTACTTCGGCGACTCAATCTATCCTACATTTCTGCTGGTGCTTCCAGGCGGCTTGCACTGCGAGTTGGCGGGCTAGTTTGGCATAGTCGCCGTTCTGCATCTGCGCTAGGAGTTTAGCCGGGCGTTGACTGCTGGCGCGGCGCATCAGCAATATTTCTGCGGCTACGCAATGCCGCAACCAACTGAGTATAAAAATACTGGAAGCCGTCCAATTGACTCGCGCTTGAAAACCTAATACGCCCAATAAGCCGCTGTGTTGACACAGCGACGGCAATGCTTGCCCGATTTGGCAAACATCGAGAATGAGAAGCGTGCGCGATAACAGAGGACGCAAATGGTGTAGCAAGGGTTCTAGCACAATGGTTTGCTCGGTCGCAGCTAAAGCGCGTTGACCGCTGGCTAAAAATTCGCCGTGGCTGCTGAGTAAAATAAAGTTCGCGCCGCGTTGGTTTTCTGCCAAACGCAAAAATGTACGGCATTCATTGGCTATCGTGCTGGCACGTAGGTCGCGGCAGCGCGGGATGAGCGAGGAGTGTTGAAAAGCTGAGCAATATAGGGGCGTGGCGCGTTGTGATTGACTTGGCGGGGCATTCGGCGTTGCACGCCAGTCAGCTTCGAGAATGAGGATTTTTTCCATGCCGGTGTTGACTTAAATCTCGTCAGTGGGGTGCGCGGCATGGGTAATGTCTAAGCCTTGCTCGCTATAATAGCGTGCTGCACCCGGGTGCAATGGCATGGGTAGATGAGTCAAGGCATTGTCTAGGCTCATGGTTTTAGTCGCCGGGTGTACGCCATTGAGGAAAGCTAAATTGTCGTAAATAAGCTGTGTGATTAAATACACATGTTCGGCATCAACATCTTCGCGTACGGCTAGAATATTCGGTTGTGCAATAGTTTGCACGGCTTGCGGTTGATTGGGATAGGTGTTGGCAGGAATTTCATAGCGTGACCAAAATGGCTGCTGTTGGTTGATTTTTTCTAGCTGCGCATCGTTAAATTTCAATATATGTAATGTCTCGCCCGGTCTGCTAAAGGCGCGGGTGATGGCACTGACCGGTACGCCGCCGGAGACGTTCATGGCTTGGATGCGCTGGCTTCGTATCGCATCGGCACTTTCGCCGTAGCTCAGGTGTACCAGTTTGAAGTTGTTGCTGATGTCTATGTTTAAGGCGTTGAGAATGTAGTGTCCAGAGCCTTCAGTGCCGGAATAGCGTTGTCCAATGGAAAATTTCGCGCCATTGAGGTGGCGCAAATCGTCTATCCCGCCACTCTTTACAAGCTCGCGTAGCACGACAAAATGTTCCACGTCAAGCCATAGGTTGGTGACTGAGCGCAAATATTTTTGTTCACCCGTTTGCGCAAATTCGCCCTTGCCATGCCATGCCCAAGCTGCGTGTAAACTTTGTAATAAGGCGAATTGCGCGGCATTGTCGCGCAATAACTGAACATTCTCGGCTGAACCGGCAGAGCTACGAGCGTTAAGTTCTAATTTTTTTTCTGCTTTTAAGCGCACTTTGCTAAGGGTTGCAATGGCAACGCCGACCGGATAGTAAGTGCCGCCGGTGCTGGCAGTTGCCAAGCTGTAATGGGTGGCGGGTTTGCTATCTTGGCTGTCTTGGGCTTTGCCGCTGACCGCTAAAAGCATTGCGAAAAGCGGCACGCAAACCAGTATAACAACCTTGAAATCAGGTTTTTTGGGTGCCTGAAACAACATTTTTTTCTCCTTGAGGCGAGTTGAAAGCGCAGGCACATTATACTCATAGTATGAGTATATTTTATAGGGATTGCGTTTACAGGAGTTGTGTTATGAAATCTTCCATGGGGATGGCTGTTGCAGTTGCAGTGTGTCTGCTGGCTTGGATGTTAAGCGGCGTTTTAACCGCGCAAGCGCCCAAGCTGCCCGAAAAAAAGCGCGAACAGAAAAATATTCCGCGTATAAAGGTGCAAACGCACCTCTTATACGCCCAGCCCGTGACTCGTGAAGTGTTGGTGCAGGGACAGTTGGAGGCTTTGCGCCGTGTAGACATTCGTGCCGAAACGGAAGGGCGGGTTAAACAGGTGTTGGTCGAAAAGGGGCAGCGCGTGGCGGCGGATGAAGTGCTGCTGCAATTGCGTATGGATACCCGCCAAGTTGCTTTACGCGAGGCGCGGGCTTTGTTAGAACAACGGCAAAAGGAATTGGATTCCTTGCAAACGCTAAAACAGCAGGGTTTACAGGCGGAAAATAAATTATTTGCAGCACGTACAGCCTTGGCGGCGGCGACCGCGGCGGCGGCGCAGATTGAGTTAGACATAGCGCATACGCATATTCGCGCAGCTTTTGCTGGGGTTATTAATCAGCGTCCGCTCGAATTAGGCGATTTTGTGCAGCGCGGCGAAGTGGTCGCAGAGTTGATCGATGATACGGGGTTAAAAATAGTCGGGCAGGTGCCGCAACAAAGCATCGCGCAGGTGAAAATCGGGCAAATTGCGCAAGCGACATTGCTGGATGGCACACAGTTGGAGGGTAAGGTGAGTTATATTTCAGCCTTAGCGGATGCGAATACGCGCAGTTTTCGTGTCGAAGTACAAGCCCCTAATCCGCAACAACTGCGGTCTGGAACAAGTGTCACGCTGCGCATTCCGGTCGAAACCCGCGACGGACATTTTGTTTCGCCCGCGGTCTTGACGCTCAATGATGGCGGCGAGTTGGGCGTGAAAGCAGTGGATGAGAGCAGTCGCGTGGTATTTTATCCGATAGAGATTTTACGCACGCAAATAGAGGGTGCTTGGATAGTTGGCTTGCCATCGCAAACACAGTTGATCAGCTTAGGGCAGAACTTTGTCAAAGACGGAGAATGGGTTGAAGCGGTTTTGCAGGAAAGCAATTCGGTCGAGTAGCCCCAAATAGACTGCCCGCCCGAAACCTGCGCTCAGGGATCCGGGCTGTAAGTTTTCAACCTTATGCATGGGAAATAAAAGCATGTTAAACGCCATCCAACACGATATGAGCCGCGCAGAATATCTTGCTTTAGAGCAGCAATCTGTGCTTAAACACGAATTTTACCAAGGCGAAATTTTCGCTATGTCGGGAGGAACATTTAATCATGCCGCTATTGCCGGGAATCTTTACGCCAGCCTTAAAATAAAATTGCGCGGTCGCCCTTGTCAACCGATGAATAGCGACATGCGCATTCATACGCCGTCAGGTTTGGATACCTATCCGGATATTTCAGTGTATTGTGGCGAGCCTGAATTGACAGATAATCAATGTTCTTTATTGAACCCGGTAGTGATTATTGAAGTTTTATCGCCGACAACGCGCAGTTATGACCGCGGTGATAAATTGAGTTTATACCGTTCTATTCCGCTGTTGCTTGATTATGTGTTGGTTGATTCAGAGCAAATCTGTGTTGAACATTATCGACGCATTGAAAACAACGAGTGGCTACTACATGAATATAAAGAACAGCAAGAAAGCCTGTATTTGCAAAGCATTGAAGACCATTTATCGCTGGCAGATATGTACGAAGCGATTGAATTTTGAATAGCGGGACTGTAAGTTTTCAACCTTGTGCATGGGAAATAAAAGCATGTTAAACGCCATCCAACACAATATGAGCCGCGCAGAATATCTTGCTTTAGAGCAGCAATCTGCGCTTAAACACGAATTTTACCAAGGCGAAATTTTCGCTATGTCGGGAGGAACATTTAATCATGCCGCTATTGCCGGGAATCTTTACGCCAGCCTTAAAATAAAATTGCGCGGTCGCCCTTGTCAACCGATGAATAGCGACATGCGCATTCATACGCCGTCAGGTTTGGATACCTATCCGGATATTTCAGTGTATTGTGGCGAGCCTGAATTGACAGATAATCAATGTTCTTTATTGAACCCGGTAGTGATTATTGAAGTTTTATCGCCGACAACGCGCAGTTATGACCGCGGTGATAAATTGAGTTTATACCGTTCTATTCCGCTGTTGCTTGATTATGTGTTGGTTGATTCAGAGCAAATCTGTGTTGAACATTATCGACGCATTGAAAACAACGAGTGGCTACTACATGAATATAAAGAACAGCAAGAAAGCCTGTATTTGCAAAGCATTGAAGACCATTTATCGCTGGCAGATATGTACGAAGCGATTGATTTTGAATAGCGGGAGAGGCGAAAAGCATTACCGCTATATGACTATCTCCGCAACATCGGCGCGGACAAAACTCAGCCCTGATCGTGCAAACCACAGGGCTTGCGCATGTCTTCTGGCACGTTATCGGGACAACTACCGCACATTTGATTACCCGGCACGGCAAAATCGATTTTGCGCGGATAGGGCAAATCTAAACTGTTCATAAGATTAATAAAATCTTCTTTTGACGGGTTATTGCCTAAGCGCGGATTGCGGATTTTTTCCTGCGCAATGGTGGTGATGCAGCGTCCTTCGTAGTCGTGACAGGGATACACCAGGGTTTCGCCGGGTAAATTAAAAAACTTGTTGTGAATGCTGTCGTATAAGGCTTCCGCACTGCCCGATTGAAAATCTGTGCGTCCGCAGGCTTCAATCAACAGCGCGTCCCCAGAAAACAGCCAGGTCAAGCCACTTTGCTCGAATAAATACGCATGATGCGTGCTGGTGTGTCCGGGCGTAAACAGCGGATACAAGGAGAGTTTGCCGACGCTAAAAGCTTCGCCTTCTTTGATGCCTATATCCACACAAGGCAATTCGTCCATCGCGGGCGCGGCAATCATGCTAAATGCCAACTGGCTTAACCGCTTTGCGCCGGTCAAATGATCCGCGTGGACATGGGTTTCCAGTGTGCAGGCGAGTTCCAAACCTAACGCTTTGATGGTTTGCAAGTCGCGCTCGGCGGTGTCGAACACAGGATCGATCAGAATACATTGCCGCGTTTGTTCGCAGCCTAACAGGTAGGTGTAAGTGGCAGAATCGGCTTCAAACAGTTGGCGAAAAATCATGGCGCAAAGCTCCGGTGTGGTTGAATGGCTATAGAAAGGGTTTGTAGGCTTTCAAAAAACCTAATCTTGGCTACAAACCCTAGCATAAACTCAGTGTAAACTCATGCGTCCGCCAAGGCTTTTGCGTAGTTTACTCAAGGCATTTTGCTCAATTTGCCGAATCCGCTCGGCTGAAACGTTGTAGCGTGAGGCTAAATCTTGCAAAGTGGATTTTTCCTCACCTAACCAACGCTGGCGCACAATATCTTGACTGCGGGCATCTAATTCCCCCATCGCATTGGCTAATTGATGATTGCCGTGCGCCGTCCATTCTTCATCTTCCACCAGTCCGGCGGGTTCAAAGCGGGTGTCTTCCAAATAACCCGACGGGGCAAAATTATCCGCGTCATCCTCGGCATCCATAGCCCCATCAAAAGGCGCGTCAGAAGTGCCTAGTCGAGTTTCCATTTCCAACACATCTTTAACACTCACGCCCAAATCTTCTGCCACCTTATGCACTTCTTCGTTATTTAACCAACCTAAGCGTTTTTTCCGACTGCGTAAGTTAAAAAACAATTTGCGCTGTGATTTAGTCGTGGCAACTTTAACAATGCGCCAGTTGCGTAAAATATATTCATGAATCTCAGCGCGTATCCAATGCACCGCAAAAGACACCAAACGCACACCTACGGTCGGATCAAAACGCCGCACGGCTTTCATCAGACCGATGTTGCCTTCTTGAATTAAATCCGATTGTGGCAAACCATAACCGCGATAACTGTGTGCAATATGCACCACAAAACGCAGATGCGACATCACCAAAGTGCTGCCTGCATCCATATCTTCTTCATTTTGCAGTTTTTCTGCTAACTGACGTTCTTGTTCCACAGTCAACATAGGAATCGACTTTAATGATTGCATATAGCTTTCAATATTTTGTCCGGGAACTGCTAACGATAAAGCCAATGTATGTGCCATGATGTACCCCCGAATATCCTGTTGTCGTTAATTTTAACTGAAATCGGCATAAAACCCTAAAGTAAGACAAGTGATGATAAAAACTCATATTACGCAATCGATTATTTTTAAGGGTCTTTAAGTCGTGAAAGGTGAAAAACCGCTTGCCCCACAGCGGAGGACTGATGTATCGAGTAGAGTCAACGTGTTAAGTAAAAAACACCGACTGCGTAACCTGAGTTAAAAATTGTTCTACAGTCGTTTGCTTAATCAGTCAACGATGAAAATATTGCCGTTTGTTAAGTATCACATAGAACATTAGCATTTGCTAAAACTTAAAACCAAGTTTAATACTCAGGAATTAGCTTGTCAACCCGCAAAATGACGTTTTTATGACGCGCTTAGACATGAGCGATGCAGCGTTTCTGTTGATTATGTCAAGTAGCGTCCCCAAAACAGCAGCACGCTAAATCATTATGCAACAACACCCCTTCAACCTGTTTACTGAGGAACAGTCCCATGGCAAACCAAACGCCAATCCCCACCGATATTGAATATCACAAACAAAGCAAAGTGCTATCTATCAAATTTGACAACGACGAAAGCTATAATCTCACTGCCGAATATTTGCGCATCTATTCGCCTTCCGCCGAAGTGCGCGGTCATTCCGAAGACCAAGCCGTGTTACAAGTGGGCAAAGCCGATGTAGAAATTCAAGCGATTGAAGCGGTTGGCAACTATGCCGTGATGTTGCGCTTTGACGACGGACATGATACGGGCATTTATTCTTGGGAATGGCTGTATCACTTGTGCAAAGATTACAACAGCTTGTGGGCGAGTTACTTAGAGAAGCTGGAAAAAGCCGCAGCGAAACGCTCACCCGCAGGATAACTTCTCTATATAAACAACAACTTAAATACCTGCTCATAACGACTGACAAAACGTGCTTGAACACCTTCACGGATGTAATCAGGCAATTCTTCAAAATCGCCTTGATTGGCTTTGGGTAGGATGAGTTGACAAATGCTCACCCGCCGCGCTGCGATCACTTTCTCACGCACACCGCCAATCGGCAACACTGCGCCGCTCAAAGTCAACTCGCCAGTCATCGCAAAGCCCTCCTTGGGGGCTTTGTTGATGGCTAAAGACACCAAAGCAGAAGCCATTGTAATGCCCGCGCTAGGACCATCTTTAGGCGTTGCCCCAGCCGGAACGTGCAGATGAATAAAGGCTTTTTCAAAAAATTCCGCCTCCAATTGCAAGCTCGCACACTGCGACATCACGTAGCTGTAAGCGATCTCCGCCGATTCGCGCATGATCTCACCGAGTTGTCCGGTCAATTTTAAGCCGCGTGTATAGTTATGCACGCGGCTGGCTTCAATACTCAAGGTCGCGCCGCCCATCGCGGTCCACGCCAAGCCAGTGACAATCCCCACGCCTTGCAGCAGTTGTTCTTTTTCAAACACCGCTTTACCCAGAAAATCAGCAAGATTTTTAGGCGTTACTTTGATAGGTTTTTCTGCCCCTTCAAGGATTTTCACCGCCGATTTGCGACACAATGTGCTTAAGCGTTTTTCCAAATTACGCACCCCAGCTTCACGCGCATAGTCCTCAATAATCTTACACAGGGTTTTATCAGAAATGCGCAAATCTTGTTTTTCTAAGCCGTTGCGCTCCAATTGGCGACGTAATAGATGTTTTTTCGCAATTTGTAGTTTTTCGCTAGTTAAATACCCTGATAATTTAATCACTTCCATGCGATCCAACAAAGGAGTAGGAATACTATCTAGCTGATTGGCAGTGCAAATAAACAGCACTTTAGACAAGTCAAAGCGGACATCCATATAATGATCGAGAAAATCAATATTTTGTTCAGGATCAAGTGCCTCCAGCAGAGCAGAAGCAGGATCACCGTGATAAGACGCGCCAATTTTATCGATCTCATCTAGCATAATAATCGGATTAGCCGTGCCGACAGATTTCATGGCTTGCACGAATTTTCCCGGCATCGCGCCAATATAAGTACGTCTATGTCCCTTAATCTCCGCCTCGTCACGCATTCCTCCGATGGAAAAACGATAAAATTCGCGCCCAATAGCAGCCGCGATGGAACGCCCAATGGATGTTTTACCCACCCCGGGCGGACCCACTAGCAACAAAATCGAGCCATGAATACTGCCCTTGAGCTTGCCCACGCCGATAAATTCAATCACGCGCTCTTTGACATCTTCCAAACCCTCATGATCCGCATTCAGAATTTTTCGCGCACTATTTAACTCAAGCCTATCTTCAGAATATTTTCCCCAAGGCAATAAAGTCAGCCAATCCAAATAGTTACGACTGACATTGTATTCCGCAGAAGCCGGCTCAAGCATTCGCAGCTTATCCATTTCATCATCCACCACTTTTCGCGCTTCTTCGCTGAGCTGCAAGGTTTCTAAACGCTTTTGAAATTTCTCAGTTTCCGCAGTACGGTCATCTTTTTCAATCCCCAGTTCTTTTTGAATGGCTTTCAGTTGTTCATGTAGGAAAAACTCGCGTTGCTGTTTTTCCATTTTTTCTTCAACTTGTTGACGAATTTCTGTTTGAGTTTTTGCTGTTTGTAGTTCTTTATTGAGCAGGGTTAAAACTTTCTCCACCCGTTTATGAATGGGGATCGTTTCTAACACCTCTTGCAACTCAGCCGCGCTAGAAGTGGTTAAACTCGCAGCAAAATCTGTTAAATGAGAAGGGTCTTCTGGACCAAAGCGTTCCAAAAAAACTTTTAGTTCTTCTCCATACAAGGGATTTAACGGCAGCAGTTCTTTAATTGTATTAATAATGGCTAGAACATAGGGTTTAAGCGTTTCAACATTATCATAACGGGTTTCGGGATAATAATGAGGACGGACTATAAAAGGGGGGGTATAGGCAATCCAGTTATCAATCCGAAAGCGTTGCAAACCTTCCACCATGATTTGAAACTGATCATCAGATTGTGTTACGCGATGTAAACGGCAGGCAGTCCCCATAGCATAAAAATCTTTAGGTTCGGCATTCTCTGGTTTACTACCAAATAAATTAGCATCTTGTAACAACACCAGACCGAGCATTTTATGTTCACTTTTAACCACGGTTTCAATAGTTTGCTTCCAAGCTTTAGCGTCCATCACCAAAGGTACTGCTTGACCGGGAAAAAATGGACGATGCAATAAAGGCAGAATAGCCAATGTAGTGGGCAACACTTCTTTGTAATGTACTAATGTATTGCCGCTGTTGCTTGGTTTTTCTTCAACAGGCATTTCTACTGGCGCATTATCATCTTGATGTTGTTCTGCGGGATCGTCACTGTGATGTTCAATATCGGACATTGTTTTATACTCCTTTTTTATCCAACCAGTGTTCTAAAATGGCTTGCAATGGTTTCTGCATGACCGGTTTTGGCATGAAATCATCCATGCCGGCAGCCATACAAATTTCTTTATCCGTATCCGAGGCATTTGCAGTCATGGCAATAATGGGTAAATGTAGGTCTGTGCTCTTTTCTTGTTGACGGATTTTTTGCGTAGCCGTTAAACCATCTAAGATAGGCATTTGCACATCCATAAGCACTAAATCATAGCTATTGTGTTCTAATAAATCTAAGGCTTCTTGTCCGTTGTTTGCCATGCTCACTTGATAACCGAGACGTTGCAACAAAAGTCCGGCGACCATTTGATTGACGCGGTTATCTTCTACTACAAGAACATGTTTTTGTTGGAGTTGCAAGCCTAAATCAAGATTATGTTGCTGATCGCCTGTCATGTTTTGTTCGCGCAAATATTCAGGAACTGCAAGTTTAATCGTAAAACTAAAGCGACTGCCTTGCCCTATGGTGCTGTTGACGCTTAATTTTCCGTGCATTAATTGGACAAGTTGATGACAAATGTACAAACCTAAGCCGGCACCGTGTTGAGAGCGGGTTGAGATTTGCTCAATAGGTTGAAATAGCTCAAATAGATATTCAATTTTATTTTCGGGAATACCGATGCCGGTGTCTTCAACAATGATTTTTACATCAACTGCGTCTGTTTCCGTGCTAGGTAGCTTTTCCAAATAAATATCAATTTGCCCTTGCTGGGTAAACTTAACCGCATTAGTGAGCAGATTAAGAATAACTTGGCGTAGGCGTTGATTATCACCCAACACATAAGCCGGTATTTCTGTATTAAAATGGGTATAAATATTTAAGCCTTTTTGTTTTGCACGGGTATGTAATAAAGCCACAGATTCATTGAGGGTTTTATATAAATCAAAGGGGCGTATATTCAGTTTAATGCGTCCGCTCTCTAGGGCGGATAAGTCTAATAATTCATTAATTAAAACTAACAGGGTTTTGCCCGCATCATGGATGACACTCATTTGTTGACGTAATTCTAAATTAATTTCACTATCGAGAATAAGCTCTGTCATGCCTAGAATGCCATTCATGGGCGTGCGTAATTCATGGCTAAGATTGGCAACAAATTCTGTTTTAGCGCGACTAATCATTTCCATTTGCTGTTTGGCATGATGTAATTCTTGATTGGTTTTTTCCAGACTGGCGGTGCGTTCTTTGACTTTAGCCTCCAATTCAATATTCATATTTTCCACTTCATGTACCGCTTGTTGTAAGCGTTCCATCATGCGGCTAAAATGCCAATACAATAAACCGATTTCGTCATTTTGTGGATGTTCTAACTGTATATGTAGTTGTCCCACTTTGACGGCTTGGGTGGCTTTGGCGAGGCGTTGAATGGGTTGTATGACTTGTTGATTTAATATCCCGTAAATAGTCATTACGCAAAGAATAAGACTGAGAAAACCAA
This sequence comes from uncultured Thiomargarita sp., assembly GCA_964582525.1. Lineage (GTDB taxonomy): Bacteria > Pseudomonadota > Gammaproteobacteria > Beggiatoales > Beggiatoaceae > BB31. Next base: position 26,370 of record CAZOSP010000009.1, read on the forward strand.
GCAGAAAAAATTTTAAGCCGAGTTGTTGCCCGGCACTCAATAATGTTGGTTTTTCCAGCAATGCAAATAAATGTAGATTGTCATATAGGGTTTGACTCTTGATGAGATATTCTTTATCTGATAACTTAAGTTTTTCAAGCGGCTGGGAATCTTGTTGCCCGTTGTTAAATATAAGCTGTGCGGCTAATTGATTGCTATTAATAGGAAATAAAGGACTGTCAAGCGAAGCATTGAGTAATTCTCCTGCTTGATTAAATAAAGCGAAATGCGCATCTACCGGGTTATTATCGGGATTAAAAATATCAAATAAAAACTGCGGCTTTAAGGTCAGTAATAAATATGCGGGTTGGTTTGGTGTGGATAATTTTAAGCCCATCAAAAAACTTAGCTCTTCATTGTCCGGATTTATGAATGCAAAGCTGTGAATAGAATGCGTAGATTTTTCTAGGGTTTGAAAAAAAGGGCTTTGCTTTTCGTTGGTCGTCCAATTAGGTAAATTTTCCGCGCTGATTTGTCTCACAGTTTCTAAGCCGTCGGCATTCAGTAAGCGGACTTCATAATAACTAGAATGTTCTAGCAAAAAATCATTAAATACTGACAAAAGTGCTTTGCTGGCAGGTGCGTCAGAGATGCCGGCATGGCTATGTAAAAACTGCGTTAGCGCGGGATTTTGCTTTAACCATAATATATCTGTTTGGGCTGTTTGTAATATGAGCTGAGTTGTGTGTTGAAGTGTGTGTAAAAAACTCTGGGTTTTTTGTATGCGTGCTTGCTGTTCTATATCTACAATATAACGATAAGAGAGATTACCCAGCACCATAAAGGGTAATATGACCAATATAAATAATAAACTAGATAATTTTCTTTTTAAGGTCATTGAGTTTTCCTTGTGTGTAACCTAATGACTTCGCGGCTACGTCAATAAAGCTACGTCAATAGAGTGGCGGATACGCTTCGCTTAATCCGCCCTACGCCAATAAAGCTACGTTAATAGAGTGGCGGATACGCTTCGCTTAATCCGCCCTACGCCAATAAAGCTACGTCAATAAAGAGTATATTTTCCTTATGCCGTCCTTTATTGTTAAGCTTTCACTTCGTTAATCGGACAGCATATCTTGCTACCTACTGCAAAAAAACCGCTGCTACTTTTTAGAGATGCTTATGAACACAGAAAACAGCCTGCAAACCCACAGCTTGACACGCGAGCAAGCCATTCAACAATACCAAAACGTGCGCCAGCTCAGTGAGCAGTTGTGCGAGCCGTTAGAAATTGAGGATTATGTGTTGCAAACCACCCCAGAAGCAAGCCCCACTAAGTGGCACTTAGCGCATGTTTCTTGGTTTTTTGAGACCTTTATTCTGAGTGAATTTAAGCCGCAATATCAAGTCTTTCACCCGCGTTATCGTTATTTATTCAATTCCTATTACGAGCAAGTGAGCGGCGGCATTTATCCGCGTGCGCAGCGTGGTTTGTTGTCGCGTCCAACGGTGGCGGAGATTTTTCGCTATCGCGCTTGGACCGATGATCACATGCTGGCGTTATTGGAACATGCTGATGCCAAACATTGGGCGGAGATTACGCGGCGTTTGCTGATGGGTATTCACCACGAGCAACAGCATCAAGAATTATTGTTGACCGATATAAAATATAATCTCGGTTTTAATCCTTTGCGCCCGGCTTATCGCACGGATTTACACGCGCCCGCCTTAGCCACGCCAACGCCTTTGCATTGGCATGAATTTGCGGGCGGTTTGCAAGAGATTGGTTGCGCTGCTGAGGGGTTTGCCTACGACAACGAAAGCCCGCGTCATCAACAATTTCTTTATCCTTTTAAGCTCGCTTCGCGGCTTGTTAGCAATGCTGAGTATTTACAATTTATAGGTGATGGCGGCTATCAAAATACTGCCTTGTGGCTTGCCGATGGTTGGAAAATGGTGCGAGATCAGGGCTGGCAAGCGCCGTTGTATTGGCAGCAAATTGATGGTGAATGGTGGATTTACACGCTGGGCGGCTTGCGTCCCTTAAATCCTGCCGAACCGGTTTGTCATGTCAGCTATTATGAAGCGGATGCCTTTGCGAGTTGGGTGGGCAAGCGACTGCCCACTGAAGCTGAATGGGAAGTTGCTGCGCACACGCAGGTGCTGCGTGGCAATTTGCGCGAACAAGGTTTGCTGCACCCCGCACCGGCGCACAGCGAGGCGGGGCTGCAACAACTGTATGGCGACCTGTGGGAATGGACGCAAAGCGCGTATCAGGCTTATCCGGGCTATCGTGCGGCGGCGGGTGCGCTGGGTGAATATAACGGTAAATTTATGTGCAATCAAAAAGTGATGCGCGGCGGTTCCTGCGTCACTGCGACTAACCATGTGCGTGCCACGTATCGTAATTTTTTCTATGCGCATGAGCGTTGGCAATTTAAGGGGCTGCGTTTGGCGGAGGATGCGTGAGGCTCGCGCAAACGGCAGAGCCGTTTTACCCCGCTACGCCTCACTCGGCAACCTGAGATATACAAAGAGAACAACATGATGGCAACTGAGCAGCATCCGCTAAAGGAAATAAAAGACATTCCGACTCGGGACTTACTCGAATTTTTAGACTTGGACAATGACGTTGATCGAGAAGAAGCCCTAGAACGTCTTATCAGTGCCATAGAAACGCGCTATTTTGTGGAATGGGATTTAGTCCATCGCCATGAGAATGGCGCGCCACTGAGCCGCGAAGAACGACAACAGATCGCTGAGTGGCAGGACATGAACGCGACCACCGACGGGCAAATTTTATACATTGATGACACCCCGCGCCCGCTGCACAACTGGTATGAAATCGCCCTTATGCTTGCGCCTCACATGTTGCAAGAACCATTTGAAACCCAACAGGCTTGGCAATTTTGGCTGATACATGAAGGCTGGACAACCTTGCGCGAAGTGATCAATACCTATGGCGAAAAATTGCCCCTGCCGTCTGGTATTGACTCTCCCTTAGCAATTTTCCCGCAAGATTTACAGCATCGCTTGAATCTACAAAGCTGCTTCAGCGAACTCGGTGGTTTAGGTTATCAACCGCATCTCAGCTTACGCAATGAGGAAGAACATGAACGTATTGACTGGTTTATTCGTCAGTTAAAACAGCACAAAACCAGTGTGCATTATTTCAAATTGAGTTTGCACAGCCTGCTATCGCGCTTGGTTCTGCCCGAATCAGACAAACCGATTTTTATTCAACTATTGACTCAGCGTCTCGCGCTGCCTTCAGAGAAAGCCACTTTGAGCGATTTTTTATAACACTAGCAGCACTTTCCACACAGCCTCCCAACAGCCTCCCAACAATGCCAATGAACGCCATACCTTACCCCATCGCTTTGCTTAAACGCTTGTTATTCGCCCTATTGCTGGTATTTACGGCAATCACGTTGCTGTTGTATTGGTTGTTGGCAAGTGAAGGAGGCTTGAATTGGGCGTTGCGTGTCGGGCAGAGCTTCGCCCCCGGTGACTTGCAGATTGCGCAAGCCGAAGGCGCGTTGCTCAGTGAAATTCGCTTACAGGGCGTGACTTATCAGCAAGCAGACGGGCTTGCGGTGCAGCTTGGGCAAGCGCGGTTGCGTTGGGAGCCGTGGCAGTTGCTGCGCAACACCCTGCATATCAACCACTTGTTTTTGCAAGATTTACAAGTACAGGTCGCGCCCACACAAAGCACTCAGGACGCGAGTCCCTTGACGATTCCCGAACTCAATCTCAAGTTGCCGCTGCGTGTGGTGCTAGACGATGGGCGTTTAATCAATGCCCGCATCAGCAACCCCGATGGCGCGGACATTGAGATTGCGGCGGTGTTGCTGCAAGCGCAAGCGCGGGAAAAACTCATTGTGCAGCGTTTGCTATTCACTTCGCCGCTTGCCGCTGCCAGTGTCAGCGGCGAGTTCGCGCTCAACGCGCCGAATGCCTTAGAGCTGCGTTTGGATTGGCTGTATCCGCTGCCGGCAGCGTTGCAAGAGATTGCCCATCTCGCACGAGGTAGTGCGTTGGTGCGCGGCGCGTTACGCGATCTTGAAATAACACACCAATTACAGCAACCCGTCAGCCTGCATCTGGAGGCACGGGCGAAAGCCGCGAGCGACAATCTACATTGGCAGACGGATGTGAGCTGGGATGAGTTACGTTTTCCATTGCCGCCGCAAGAGCCGGCGTTGGCGCGTAGCCAAGCCGGAAAACTTCATGCGCAGGGCGATTTGCACGGCTATCAAATACACTTACAAACTGAGGTGGACGGGGCGCAAGTGCCTCCCGGACATTGGCAACTGGCGGCGCACGGGGATTGGGAATCAGTGGTGTTAGCGCGTCTGCATGGCGATGTGTTGCGCGGTGAGGTGCTGGCAACAGGCACAGCGGGTTGGCAGCCCGGATTGCAGGCGGCGGTGCAGATACAGTCCACAGGTTTAGACCTTTCGCCATTGTCGGCGACTTGGGCGGCGGATTTGAGAATGAACCAACAAGCGTCCCTTGAACTTAAACAGCAGACTTTGCACATCAAGCAACTGCAAGTGGAAATCCCGTCACTGCAACAGCGACTAGAGGCGCGAGGCAGCGTGGCTTTGGGCGATACTGAGCCGCACTTGGACATCGCGCTAGAATGGCAAAATGTGGGCTTTCCGCTGCAAGCGCGGGATCGGCTGGTGCATAGTCAAAAAGGGCAAGCGAGTTTGAGCGGTTCGCCGAGTGCTTATCAGGTGCAACTGGATAGCCTGATTGCGGGTGCGCAGATTCCACCCGGGCATTGGCAGTTGCGCGGGCATGGCTCACCGACGGCGTTTTATCTGGAGAAGCTGGACGCTGCATTGCTGGATGGCACGCTGGGCTTGAGCGGCGCGGTCAGTTGGTTGCCGCACCTCGCTTGGGAGGTGCAGTTAGACGGCAAAAACATCAATCCCGGCAAGCAGTGGGCGGATTTGCCCGGTCAACTCAGTGCGGCAGTGCAAACGCAAGGCAGACTTGACGCGCAAGGACTGCCGCAGGGCAGCGTGAACATTCAGCACGTCAAGGGTCGCTTGCGCGATTATCCGCTTTTGTTAGATGCCGAGCTGCTCCTTGAGGGTGCGCGTTACCGGTTGAAAAACTTGGATTTTCGCTCTGGCAGCGCGACATTGAAGGCAACCGCAACGCTCGACGATCAGGTGCAAGCACGCTGGACCTTCAATGCGCCGAATTTACACACTCTGCTGCCACAAGCCAGCGGTGCTTTGCAGGCAAGCGGCGACATCAGCGGCGACTTGTTGCGTCCGCAACTGCAAGCAAGCATCGTTGGAAAACAGTTGGCTTTTGATACATTCAAATTGGCAAAAATTGAGGCTCAGACTCGTCTGGATTTAGGCGCCAGCGAAACGCTGTTTTTAGACGTGCAAGCAGAGAATTTTCAGCAAGCGGGTAACACGGTGTTGGAAAAACTCAGCTTGAATTTAGACGGACTCCTGTCTGCGCACCAACTCAAAGCGCGGGTGAAAACGCCGGAACAAAAGCTGGATGTGCAACTGGCGGGCGGCTTAAACCTCCCAAGCTGGCGCGGACAATTACAAGCGTGGCAGATGGATTTAGGCAAGTTGGGCGTGTGGCGCACACGCAGCCCAGCGGACTTAGCCGTGTCGCCGCAACGCGCCACTGTGGCAGACACTTGCTGGATTTTAGACTCCCCGGCGAAAACCGCACAAGACCAGCAACTGTGCGTCGAACTGGATTGGCAAGCCCAAGGCGACACGCACCTTCAAGCTAAACTGAGCCGCCTGCCGCTGGGGTTTTTCCAAGACTTTCTGCCGCCCGACTTGCGCCTTAGCGGCGATCTGAGTGCCGATCTCAATGCTTCTCTGCGGGCTAATGGCGAGCTGCGTAGCGATAGCCAAATCAACCTTTCGGCGGGTGAGTTGCGCATGATTCTGTTCGATGACTGGCAGACTTTTCCGCATCAGGGCGGCAGCCTGCAACTGAACATGGACGATACAGGACTCAACAGTCAGTTTGATTTTAAGTTTTTAGAAAACAGCGGTTTGCAAGCCCGCTTGGAATTGCCGGGCTTAACCCAATCGACGCTGCCCGCGCAGCAAGTGGTGCAAGGTCATGCGCTGGCGCAGTTCAAAGATTTTGCCTTGCTGCCCAAGCTGGTGCCGCAAATCGACAATGCGCAGGGCGAAATTGAACTGGCAATGGCGGTGCTTGGTACGCTCAACGCGCCGCAATTAACCGGCGAGTTAACCGTTAAAAATGTAGCCACCGAGATTCCTGATCTCGGCTTAAAACTGCATGATTTTAATGCGCATCTGTTGGGTGACGGCAGCGACACCTTGAAACTCACTAGCCATTTGCGCTCCGGCGAGGGCGAATTGCGCAGTCATGGCAGCATTATCTTCAAAAGCCTGACCGATTGGCTGGCGGACATTCAGGTGCAGGGAAAAAATCTGCAAGCTATAGCCACCAGTGACGTGCGCGGCAGCGTATCGCCAGAGTTGCGGATTGTGGCGCGTCCCGATCAGCTCAACATTAGCGGCAAACTGCATGTGCCGCAAGCCGACATCACGCCCAATCTGGTCATCGGCGGTGCCGAGACGGAACAAGGCAAGACACCGCTGGTAGCCCTGTCTTCCGATGTGGTGATTTTGCAGCCAGACGCGCCCGCCACAGAAGACGCGAAAGGCAAGACAACGCCTAGCATGAACACGCAAATAGATGTGCTGCTGAGTTTAGGCGATGACGTTCGCCTTGATGTCGCTGGTTTTAAAAGTTATCTCGGTGGCGCGGTGCAGGTGTTTTTAGACCCGGCGCAAGGGGTGTTACGTGGCAATGGCGCGGTCTATATTTCACAAGGGATTTTCCGCGCTTATGGGCAAGATTTGGCGATTAATCAAGGTTTTATCGTGTTTAATGATGGACCGCTGGATAATCCGGGCTTAAATATCCAAGCGGTGCGCACCATTCACAAGGACAGCAATACGCCGCAAGTCAACAAAGCCGGCGTGCATATCACTGGTACCGCGCAAAATCCGCGTCTGGCACTGTTTTCCGATCCGCTGGTGGAAGATGCCAAAATTTTGTCCTACATCGTCACCGGCTCTGCCTTTGGCAGCGACGACAACGCGCAGCGTTCCTTGTCGCTGGGCGGCTATATTCAGCCCAATTTTTACGTCAGCTTTGGGTTTAGCCTGTTTGACAATGCGCGGGTGTTTAATCTGCGCTACGATTTGAGCGAAAAGTGGGGGGTGGAAACCAGCATCGGCAACAAAGACAGCGGGGTGGATATTTCCTATACCTTGGGACGTTGAGCGGTCAGCAAGATAGTGATCAGTGGTTAGTGGTTAAACTTCGTTCCCAAGTGCCACTTGGGAACTAGAAATGGCGGTTTTGACAGACCCGCAGAAATCTATGCCCTCATAAATACACAGAGTACCCGAAATGCAGATAACACGGCATAATAGCACTGCTGCATGAACTGTTTAGCGTGCCAGCACTCTGCTCAACACCAAAAGATACAAGGAGATAAAAGTCATGCGTTTAATTCTATTAGGCGGACCCGGTGCCGGAAAAGGCACACAAGCACAATTCATCACAGAAAAATACAAAATTCCACAAATTTCCACCGGCGACATGCTGCGTGCAGCGGTCAAAGCGGGCACCCCCTTGGGGCTTGAAGCGAAAAAAATCATGGATGCGGGCGGGTTGATCTCAGATGAAATTATTATCAATTTAGTTAAAGAGCGCATCAGTCAAAATGATTGCGCGAATGGCTTTTTGTTTGACGGCTTCCCGCGCACTATTGTGCAAGCAGACGCGATGAAAGAAGCTGGTGTAGCCATTGATTGCGTGGTAGAAATTGCCGTAGATGACGAAGAAATTATCAAGCGCATGAGTGGTCGCCGCGTACATTTAGCCTCTGGTCGCACCTATCACATTTTATTTAATCCGCCCAAAGTAGAAGGTAAGGATGACGAAACCGGTGAAGATTTAATTCAACGCGATGACGATCAGGAAGAAACCGTGCGTAAACGCTTAACGGTTTACCATGAACAAACCGAACCCTTGGTCAGCTATTATTCGGATTGGGCGGTCAGTGGTGCAGCGGGTGCGCCCAAGTATGTGAAAATTGAAGGCATAGGTACGGTCAACGAGATCCGCGATAAAATATTTGCGGGTTTAGAGTGATATAGCTAAAGTTCATCAGTTGTAGGATTCAGACCTTCTAGGTTTTCAAAACCTAGAAGGTCTTAACCTGCCAAGCTACGGACCTAGCACTCCCAGAGACACTTGCCGCTAACTTAATAGCGAAGCCCATCTAACTCACTGTTTTATAAAACAACTGAACCCCAGCTATTTGTAATCCGAGGCGCAGGCTCTGCTGCCAAGCGTCGCCCGCCACCGCGCCCTTGACGATTTTTTCTAGTTCTACCGACTCGCGTAACAAATGCACAAGATTAGCCAGCGAATGCCGTTGCAGTGCTTTTTTTACTAAGCCCTGACGGTTTTTCCAGACTTTGTATTGAAAAAATAATTTATCCACAGATTGCCCTTGCTGTTTGGCGCGAGCGAGATGATAGAGGGTGCGAATTTCTCGTCCTAATAGGCTGGCGATTAATATCACTTCCACGCCCTCAGCACGGAGGCGGTAAAGCTGCCGCACCAGTCGCTTGACATCGCCACTTAACACCGTGTCTAGCCAGCCGAATGCTTCAAAACGTGCGCTGTCGGTGACGGCTTCAAGGATATGTTCAACTTCCAGAGGCGTATCCGGGTATAGCAGTTTGAGTTTTTCAATTTCTTGCGCGGCAGCCAGTAAATGCCCTTCGGCGCGTTCAGCAATGAGGGCTACCGCCTCTTGGCTGGCGGTGATTTTTTGTGCGCGTAAACGGGCGGCTATCCAGCCCGGCAGTTGTGCCGTTTCTATGGGGTAAATCTGCACAATGACGCCGGCTTTATCTAAGGCAAGAAACCATTTGCTTTTTTGTGCGGCACCGCTTTGACGACCTCCGGTAATGAGCAATAGGGTGTCGGGAGGCGGTTGTTGTAAGTAATGCAGTAAAGCTTGGCTGCCTTTCACGCCAAAGTCTTTGTCGCCTAGACGTAATTCGATGAGGCGGCGTTGCGCAAATAGCGATAAACTGCCCGCCGCGTGTTGTAATTCGCTCCAATCGAATGCCCCTTCTGGACTTAATACTTCGCGCTCGCTGAAACCTTGCTGACGGATATGGGCGCGTAGCAAATCGCTACATTCCTGAACCAGTAAAGATTCGTCGCCTGTGATGAAATAGACAGCGGCAAGCGGGTCTGTTTTGAAATGTGCGGTGAGTTGTTGGGATTTGAGTTTCATGTCGTGTTCTGTTTAATGGTGATATTTGGCTATGATGGTACTGTGATGTGCGCACTGACATTCAAAAAACCCATCAATTGTGCTACTTTGTACAGAAGAAAACCTCAATACCTAGCATCAAAATTCTATTCGTTTGTCGTATGATACTGCGCTCTGCCTGAAACCGCTCTCAGGGACATTTTTAAGTACTTAAAATTCAAGTATTTAGATGAAAATTGATAAAGCAAAAAATGCAGGCAGTAGGGTTTGCGCCAAGTCTTTTTATGGCGCGAACGCGAATGCTCGGCAGCGTGTCATCATCCCGCGTGCTTCGACGAAAAGATGTCGAAGCACACTACCGGGCTAAATGCTAACGTTTTAACCAAGTTAAATTCTTAGAGATCGATGGAGACTTCGCATTATGGAAACCTATGAAAAAAACCAACGCTATGTGAGCCGCTTGACACGCGACACTTTGGCTTTAATTCTTGCCGGCGGACGCGGTTCGCGCTTGAAACAACTGACTGATTGGCGGGCTAAACCCGCCGTTCCCTTTGGAGGAAAATTTCGCATTGTTGACTTCCCCCTGTCGAATTGCCTAAATTCCGGGGTTAACCGCATTTCTGTTCTCACCCAATACAAATCGCATTCATTAATTCTGCATATTCAAAAAGGCTGGAGCTTCTTGCGCGGCGAGTTTGGTGAATTTGTAGAAATTGTGCCAGCCCAGCAGCGCATTTCTGAATCCAATTGGTATCAAGGCACAGCCGATGCGGTGTATCAAAATATCGACATCATACGCCATCATGCCCCTGAGTATGTGCTGATTTTAGCCGGCGATCATATTTACAAAATGGATTATGGTCCCATGCTGGCAGCCCATGTCGAAAATCAAGCCGATTTAACCGTAGGCTGCATTGAAGTCGATTTAGAAACGGCGCGCAGTTTTGGTGTGATGAGCGTCAATGATGAACATCGCATTACTGAGTTCAGCGAAAAACCAGACAATCCTCAGCCACTTCCAACGAACCCAGAAAAAGCCCTAGCTTCTATGGGGATTTATATTTTCAACACCAAATTCTTGTTTGAACAACTCAGCAAAGACGCTGACTCCTCTAAATCCTCACATGATTTTGGTAAGGACATTATCCCTTCCATTATCAGCACTTACCGCGTCATCGCTTATCCATTCCGTGACGTACAAGGCGATCAAGGATATTGGCGCGATGTTGGGACGATAGATTCCTTTTGGCAATCGAACATTGAACTGGTTGGTGTCACTCCGCCGTTAAATTTATATGATAAAACTTGGCCTATCTGGACTTACCAAGAACAATTACCGCCCGCCAAGTTTGTTTTTGACGATGAAGGGCGGCGCGGCATGGCGATTGACTCTATGGTATCCGGCGGCTGCATTATTTCAGGTTCAGAAATCAAGCATTCGTTGCTGTTTTCTAATGTGCAGGTGTATGAACATAGCAAATTGCAAGATGTGGTAGTGCTACCCAATGTACGCATTGGTCGGCATTGTCGTCTCAACAAGGTCGTCATTGACAAAGGCTGTCATATACCCGATGGCACAGTCATCGGCGAAAACCATGAAGAAGATCGCAAACGCGGGCTGTATATTTCGGAAGGCGGCGTGGTGTTAATCACGCCCGAAATGCTGGGGCAGAACCTGCATAAAGCGCGTTAATATGGCTCCCGTAGTTTTGAAGTATCTGCAAGCAAAAAAGCCCTATTAAAAATCAACCTAACAGGCTTTCAAAACCTGTTAGGGGATAGTCCTGTAATGGTAGTGCCATTAAGAACCCTAACGAGGCTACGGTAGTTCTAAAAAGGTCGTGCTGTCCCACCGAAAAGATGCCATCTCTTCAAGAGGTGGCACCTTTACAAGCACTAAAAACCCGCCTATTTAACGGCGCGTAGGTCCTAAGAAACGTGCTTCTTGGGTCATCTGTAAATTCGGATCGTCAATTGATTTTACGGTGAAGCTAATTTCTGTGCTGCGTTCTTTGAGCTGACTGGGGCTGGCACTGAGACTCACCGGTATATCTAAGATTTCGCCGGATTTTGCCTGTACGGCAGTGGTGTTAATGCGTAATGTCATGCCTTCAACGCCGTCCGCGCTGATGGTATAACTGTGTGGTCGGTTGTCCATGTTCATCAGTTTCAAGATATAGACATTTTCAATCATGCCATGCGTTTCGCGGAATAAGCTGTTGCGATCTCGCAAAATATCTAGGTTGATCGGACTGCGCTGGCTGATGGAATAGGCAACGCTGAGGGTGATGGCGAGTAAGATTGCACCATAGAGCAATATACGCGGACGCAGGATTTGCGTCGGTTTATTGGCGAGTGCGTTTTCTGTGGTGTAGCGAATTAAGCCGCGTGGATAGTTCATTTTATCCATCACTTCGTTGCATACGTCAATACAGGCAGAACAACTGATACATTGGTATTGCAAGCCGTCTCGAATGTCGATACCGGTCGGGCATACTTGTACGCAGAGTGTGCAGTTGACGCATTTACCTAAACCCTCTTGTTTATAATTAACGGATTTTTTGCGCGCCCCACGCGGTTCGCCGCGTCCTTGATCATAGGCAACCACTAGCGTGTCTTTATCGAACATGGCACTTTGGAAACGCGCATAAGGACACATGTAAATGCAGACCTGTTCGCGCATCCAACCGGCGTTGCCGTAGGTGGCAAAGCCGTAAAACAATAGCCAAAAAGTTTCCCAAGGACTGAGCGAAAAAGTTATTAATTCGTGGGCAAGTTCTCGAATAGGCGTGAAAAAGCCAACAAAAGTAAAACCCGTAAACAACGCCACGCTGATCCAGAGAAACTGTTTGGTGACTTTAATGCTTATTTTGTTGAATGTCCAAGGGGCTTTATCGAGTTTCATGCGTTGCGGGCGGTCGCCTTCAACAATCCGTTCCATCCATAAAAACATGTCGGTCCAGACGGTTTGCGGGCAGGCAAAACCACACCATAAGCGTCCGGCTAGGGTGGTGAAGAAAAATAAGCTAAGCCCTGCAAGAATGAGCAAAAAGGTAAGATAAATAGCATCTTGGGGCCAAAAAGTCATGCCAAAAATGTGAAATTGACGGGCGGGCAGATCAAACAAGAGAATTTGTTGACCGTTTAAGTTAATCCAAGGCAGCCCGTAAAATAAGCCTAATAAGGTCACGCCGCTTAAGATTTTCAAACGTGCAAAGATGCCACTGACTTTACGCGGATAAATTTTTTCGCTGGCTTTGAAGAGGCTTTCTTGCACCTCGTCAAGTGGAATTTTGGTGACTTTTTCTACGGTTTTTTCTTTATTCATGTTGAAGCTCCCTGATAGGCATAAAATTACATAATGTTAACATAAATAACTATTTGATAATATTGCGTAAATTTACTCGCTGAGCTTTTGGAGACATAAAAAAACGGTCAATGTGTAACACAAAGACCGTTTTTTATTTTTACTCGCTTAAATTTAGTGCTTATTGATTAGCCGCTGTACTAGGGCTGTTGGATAAGCTGTAAATATAAGCAGACACTAGGCGCACTTTGGCTTTACCAAGGAAGTTTTCATGCGCGGGCATAACACCTGCGCGACCTTTGGCAATGGACTCTTTAATAGTTTCCAGATCGCCACCGTATAGCCAGATATCGTCAGTTAAGTTAGGCGCGCCTAACATGGGGTTGCCTTTGCCGTCCATGCCATGACACGCCATGCACACGGCATATTTTGCTTTGCCTGCTTCAGCCGCTGCCGCATCTGCTTCACGCCCAGCCAGACTTAACACATACTGAGCCACTTCATTAACGCCGGCATCACCGCCCAAGTGATCTTTCCATGCCATCATGCCTACCGCATTGCGCCCTTTGAGAATGCTTTCCTCAATTTTTTCAGGCGTGCCGCCATATAGCCAGTCATCATCGCGCAGGTTGGGATAGCCACGAGTGCCGCGTGCATCTGAACCATGACAAACCGTGCAGTAGTTGAGGTATAAACGCTCGCCCATAGCGATTGCTTCAGGAGTTTTCACTAGCTCAGGAATCGGCTGCGCTTCGTATTGCGCAAACAGGGGACCGTATTGCGCTTCGGCAGCATCCATTTCAACGCGATATTGAGAACTATCAACATCGCAATCTAGTTTCACGGATTTGCCATCTTCGCTAACTGTCACTGTATTGCAGGCAGAAGACCAATTAAACATGCCAGCATAGCTGCCGAGACCTGGATAAATAGCTAGATAAACGAGACCAAACACTAGGGTGATATAGAACAGATTTAACCACCAACCCGGTAAGGGGTTGTTGTATTCGGCTAAAGTATCATCCCAGACATGTCCAGTGACTTCGGCATTGCCTTCTTCATCTGTTTTGGCACCTGTGTCGCCGCCTAACCAGACAATCAGCCAAAACATGGCAAAAATACCACCTAGGGTGCAGGCGATAATAAACCAGCTCCAAAAGGGTGAGGTAAAATCAACAGCCGTCATATTATTTCTCCTTCAGCGGGGTCTTGCTATCGTGTGGAATAAGATCGTCGTCGTCATCAAAAGGCAGGTGAGCCGCTTCATCAAAAGAATCTTTGTTTTTGCTGCTCCATGCCCAAACGATAATGCCGAGAAAGGTCACCATCACGATAATGGTCCAAATGGGTTGAAAAACCGCGTAATAGCTTTGCAAACTGTCCATGCTTATCTCCGTGCATCAATGCTAGTGCCTAAGCCTTGCAGGTAAGCGATCAATGCGTCCATTTCGGTTTTACCTTCTAGCTCTTTGGGTGCGTTGGCAATTTCCTCATCAGTGTAAGGCGCGCCTAAAGTACGCAAGACACTCATTTTGGTTTCGATTAAGCTCGCATTAAGCTGCTTTTCTGCCAAGAAAGGATAGCCCGGCATGACAGATTCAGGCACTACATCACGCGGATTAATCAGGTGCGCATAATGCCAGTCATCACTGTAACGACCACCTACCCGATGCAAGTCAGGACCAGTACGTTTTGATCCCCATTGAAAGGGACGGTCATAGACAAACTCGCTGGCGACTGAGTAGTGACCATAACGCTCAGTTTCTGCCCGGAAAGGACGAATCATTTGCGAATGGCATACATAACAGCCTTCACGAATATAGATGTCACGTCCTTCCAAACGTAAAGCCGAGTAAGGTTTCAGCCCCTCAATCGGTTTAGTCGTGGAGTGCATAAAGAATAACGGCACGATTTGGGCAAGCCCGCCAATACTGACCATCACGGTGATCAAAATGATCATCAGCCCAATATTGGTTTCAACCTTAGCGTGTGCATTTGACATTGAATTGTTCTCCTTGGGTGTGATGATTAGTGCGCATGTGCTGGTTCAGGAATTTTAGCATCGTCAACCGCTTTCGCACCTGCGATAGTAACGTAGATGTTAATTGCCATGATGATCATGCCGGTTAAGAACAATAAGCCGCCCAAGAAACGGACCACATAGAAGGGGTGCATGGCTTCGACAGATTCGATGAAGCTGTAAGTCAATGTGCCATCGGGATTCACTGCACGCCACATCAAACCTTGCATAATGCCGGAAACCCACATAGAAGAAATGTACAGAACCACACCAATAGTCGCAATCCAGAAATGTACTTCAACCAGTTTTAAGCTATAGAGTTCTCGGTTAAACAGGCGAGGAATCAAGTAGTACAGGCTACCCATAGTGATCATGCCAACCCAACCCAAAGCACCCGAATGAACGTGACCCACAGTCCAGTCAGTATAGTGAGACAGCGCATTAACGGTTTTAATGGCCATCATGGGACCTTCAAAAGTGGACATGCCGTAGAAAGACAAGGAGACAATCATAAAGCGGATAATGGGATCGCTGCGCAGTTTTTCCCAAGCACCCGATAAAGTCATCACGCCATTAATCATACCGCCCCAAGAGGGTGCTAATAAAATCAAAGACATCACCATGCCCGTTGATTGTACCCAATCAGGCAATGCGGTGTAGTGTAGATGATGAGGACCTGCCCAGATATAGGTAAAAATTAATGCCCAGAAATGCACAATAGAGAGGCGATAAGAGTACACCGGACGACCTGCTTGTTTAGGCACAAAGTAATACATCATACCCAAGAAGCCGGCGGTCAGGAAAAAGCCAACGGCGTTATGACCATACCACCATTGAATCATGGCATCTTGTACGCCCGCGTACATGGAATAGGATTTGGTAAGTGAGACCGGAAAGGCTAAGTTATTAAAAATATGCAGTATAGCAATGGTGATAATGAAAGCACCATAGAACCAGTTAGCAACATAAATGTGAGGGGTTTTGCGTTTGACGATAGTGCCAAAGAAAACAACGGCATAAGACACCCAAACAACGGCAATCAACAAGTCAATAGGCCACTCTAATTCTGCATATTCTTTGCTTTGAGTAATGCCTAAAGGATAGCTAATCGCGGCTAAAAGGATGACTAATTGCCAGCCCCAAAAGGTAAAAGCCGCCAGACCGGGCGCGAATAAGCGCGTATGGCAAGTGCGCTGCACCACATAATAAGAAGTGGCAAATAAGGCAGAGCCACCAAATGCAAAAATCACTGCGCTGGTATGCAGCGGACGTAAACGTCCAAAAGTAGTCCATTCCAAATCAAAATTCAACATGGGCCAGGCTAACTGAGCGGCGATAAACACCCCTACGCTCATGCCCACAATGCCCCAGACTATCGCCATAATGGCGAATTGTCTGACGACCTTGTAATTGTAAGTTGTGGCTTCTGCCATGCTACCTCCTAAAAGTAAGTCTCTGAGTAATGAAGGACTTGCAAAATAGCAGTCCATTTGCTTGCGGTGATTATCAGGTTGCCATCCGAGCGACCTAAGATACTGTCTTTAAGCTATTAATTGCATTGTCCACTGTCAAAACGCCGCAAAATATTAGGCTGCACAGACAATCAATTTACTGATAACGCGCCTTTATACCTAATCAACACCACAGCCGTCAAGACGCAGAATTGCTGTAGTCCCACCTTAACTTCGGCAGTTTATTTCGATTTGATGAATGTCAGCAATAACAAATATTAATTTTTTGTCATGCTGATAAACGGACGCAGCACCCTTTACTTCAGGCAACTCGCACTAAACCGTCTGGCAGTCAACCGCCGTGGTTCCCACAACAGTGACGCTGTATTACATCTACATCACTTTTCGTAGCAATGAACGGGTGCGTAATCTCCTTGGGCAATACAAGGGCGGATTAAGCGGAGCGTATCCGCCTTCTTACGAAAAAACCTCTGCGTCTGTGCGTGAGATTTTAAACCCATGATTTAAGCCAGCGAAATATTCGCGCCGCCTTGTTTTAAGGATTGACTAGAGGCTTCTAAAACTTCAACCACTTTCAAACCTTCTTCGCCGCTGGATAAGGACTTCGCGCCGCTACGGATGCACTCTAAGAAATGCTGGGTTTCTACTTTGAGCGGTTCAACCATTTTGATTGCCGGTGAGTACATATCGCCATTGCGATACGCAAAAATAAAATCGGCAAAGCTGTTGTATGAAGGCGGCACTTCAACGCCTTTATCGTAGATTTTGATTTTTTCTACTTGTTCTAAGTCATTAAAGACTAACATGCGTTTGTTGCCGACTAGGGTCAATTCGCGCACTTTAATGGGGTCTAGCCAACTGCTTTGAATCATGGCAAAGCCGTGATGCTGCATGTGGACGGTTAAATTGGTCACATCCTCAATGCCGGGTGTGACATTCGCCGCGCCCACGCAGTTGACTGAAGTAGCGCGGTCGCCTAACACATAAAACAAAATGGATAAATCATGCGGGGCTAAATCCCAGGCGACATTGATGTCTTTTTGATACAACCCTAAATTCAAACGGCGCGAACTCACATATAAAATCTGCCCCAAATCGCCAGAATCCACAATCTCTTTAATTTTGCGAATCGGCGCGGAATAGACAAAAGTATGCCCGACCATTAAAGTCAGCTTTTTTTCTGCTGCCAGCGCGTTCAATTCACGGCATTCTGCTGCTGTAGAAGCCATGGGCTTTTCTACCATCACATGCTTACCGGCTTCTAAAGCTTGTTTTGCCATTGTGTAATGCAAATGCACCGGCAAAGCAATCACCACTGCGTCAACCGTTTCATCCTTCAGCACTTCATTGTAATCTGTGCTGATGTCCGCTTCGTGATACATAGCTTTCATCGCATTGAGCCGATCTTGACTGAGATCGCAGAGCCATTTCAGATGGGCTTGGTTGTTTTGATGAAAGTTGCGGATTAAGTTGGGACCCCAGTATCCACAACCGACCACTGCTATATTGATTTTCTCAGCCATAATCGTTCCTTAAAAAGTGAGAGGTGGAATTGACAAAAAATTAAGTATTTAATCCAATAACAAGCGCAGCATCTCGGCTAACGGCGTGGTGCGAATCCAGTCAGCTTGTAACTGCGGAATATCAGAAATAAATTCTGCATCCTGAATGCCCGGCATTAAATCCACATAGTCAGCATTCAAGGTGCGTCCGGCAACGCGCTCAAATTCAGCGGCAATGGTTTCATTGGCAATGCTCGGCGGGGCTAGTAAATAACGGCGTTGCCGCGCTTGTGTTGCGGCATGAATAATCAGATCAACGGCTTCGTCAATATACAATAAGGACGTTGTGTGACCGCTGTTCAAACGGATGCGCGTAGGTTCAAAACAACCGGCGTATAAACGGCTCATTAGCTGACTCGGATGCTCGCCGCGAGAGGCTACCGCACTGAGGCGCAAATGCGTGACTTGGGTGGCTGTGTTGATAAAATGCGCCTCAAAAAAATGCTCGGCGGCTTGTTTAATAATACCATAAGGACTGAGCGGGCGGGCTTCGGTGTCACTGCTGATGGGATTTTGATTCAGATGACTGAAGATTTTGATGGAAGACAGATTGGCAAAGCTCTGAATGGGCTGTTGTTTGAGCCAATCCCATAAAAAACTCAACTGATGAATATTGGCGTTGAGTTCATAGTGCAGTTGCTCAGTGAAACTCAAACCGCGCTGCACCTGCCAGTGCAAATTAATTACCCGCTGCGGTGGCGGTAACTCTTTTAAGTCTTGCGCAGTGTTGACCACAATGGGTTGCTGAAAACCGCTCCAATCAACCCGCTTGGGCTGTGGCGCGTAGCCCGGCAACACCAACGGCAAGACCTCTGCCCCTAGCTGTTCTAAGCGCGGGCATATATCGCAGCCCAACCGCCCAGTCGCGCCAGTCACGAGAAAACGCTGTCCTTGTAAGTGCATCACTCACTCCCAACTACGCAGTACTTCATCAGCCATCAATTCTTCTGGCGTAAAAGGCAAGGATTTGAACCAAGCAATGGTTTTTTCGATGCCTTCCTCAATATCGATATGCGGTGCGAAACCGACAATTTCTTGAAACACGCGACTGTCTCCCAAGTGGCGCATGACATCGCCGGGGCGCGGGGCTTGTTTTTGGATATATTCTTCCGGCGACAAATGAAAATGCGCGCAAATCAACTCGGCAATACGCCGCACCGATGTTTCCTTGCCGGTGCAAAAATTAATATCACGATCACGACAAGCCGGATTATCCGCCACCGCAATCACGGCTTTCGCGGCTTCTTCAACATAGAGAAAATCGCGGGTTTGTTCGCCTTCGCCAAACAACACCAGCGGTTGTTGATTCATTGCCCGCACAATCATTTTCGGAATTAACTCACCGCGAAAGCCCTGCCAATGCGAGTTAGGACCATACATGTTAAAAGGACGGATGGTCGTCCAAGGCAAGCCATAAGTGCGCCCGTAGCTAAAAGTGTACATATCTTGCGCAACCTTTGCTGCTGCATAAGGCGTTTCTGGGCGCAGCGGATGCTTTTCGTCCATCGGCACATATTCAGCCGATCCGTAAGCCTCCGAAGACGAGCAATTTAAGAATAATTCGACATTATTTTTGCGCGCCGCGTCTAAACAATTCATCGTGCCATCTACAATCACAGTATTGACGCGGTGCGGCTCTTTAATCGACTGACGCAAATCTAAAACGGCTAAATGAATGACTACCTGACAACCCTCAAAGGCTTTTTTAACATCATCGGGATTGACAATATCGCCTTTGATAACAGTCAGTTTTGGATGTTCTTGTAAATCTTGCAAATGCGCCATTTTGCCGTTAGAAAAATCATCTAACACAATGACTTGGTTGTTTTTGGCTAATAATTCTTTGACCACATGCGAACCTAAAAAACCCGCACCACCGGTCACTACAATTTTTTGTTGTTCCACAGCGAATATCCTCTTGGGTGTTCATTAACGATAGACGAAATCTAACGGTTTTTTAAGGTAATTACCAGAGAAAAAGGCTTGCTTAAGCATATCTTAAGCAAGCCTTAAAGGGGGGAGGAAAGAAAGGAGATTATTGTGCCTATTCAGCGTTTTCTTGCGCACGGGTCGGCAGCGGATTTTTAGGTTGAAAAATCGCTTCTTTAACTTGTTTCAAGATAGATAGCGGGGTGTTAAAAATAATCCGTATTTCCAGCCAGAAAGAAATGCTGCGCGTATATTGAATATCCAAGCTCATCATTTGTTCATAGCTGGTGTTGTTTTTGCCGCTGACTTGCCATAACCCGGTTAAGCCCGGATACGCATCAGAACGCGCATGATACCAAGGTTTGTAGTTTTTCACCGCATAGAGTACATCAGGACGAGGACCGACGATGCTCATTTCGCCTTTTAGCACATTGATGAGCTGCGGAAACTCGTCAATGCCGGTTTTACGCAATACATTACCGTAACGGATGATGTGCGGATCAGCGTCTTCTAGTTTGTACATGGGTTCGCCATTTTTTAGCAATTCACTGATGTAACGTTGGTGTTTGCGCGTGTCAGCATTGTGTTCCATAGTGCGGAATTTCCAGATAATAAATTCTTTACCCATGAAGCCGACACGCGGTTGACGAAAAAACACCGGACCGGGTGAGACGATTTTAATGTACAGCACGATTGCCAAAAACAAGGGCGACAAGACTAACAAGCCCAAGCTCGCACCCAGCACATCGATCGTGCGTTTCCACCAAGGCATCGCGTGTTTCATCATGTGAGTCAGTTTGGGCGGATTGGATAACACCGCACCACGCTGCATGGCAAGCTCTGCTTGTGCGGCTTCAGGTTCACAACTGGCTTCCACACAGCGTTGCCAAGTTTCATCAATATGTGGATGCCAATCAAATGGATACGCATGAACACCGTATTCGGGCAAGCTCGCGTTTTCTAAGCCTAACAAATACTGCACACTGTTGAGAAAAACTTGCGCACCTTCGGTATTTTCCGTATCTGACAATAACACGCCTAAATACTGCGGATTAACCCAGCCTATCGCATCGCTTAAACGCAGACGTTTACTGAGAGCGTTGCGTAAGGCTTGGCAGGTTGCGGAATGTTGTTCTACTTTGAAAGTCACTAGGGCAAAACCTTGTTGATAATGGTTAGCACGCACACATTCGCGGTCAATCAGATCGTTAAATTCGACTTCAGCATAAATCATTG
Source organism: uncultured Thiomargarita sp. (assembly GCA_964582525.1). GTDB lineage: Bacteria > Pseudomonadota > Gammaproteobacteria > Beggiatoales > Beggiatoaceae > BB31. Next base: position 47,215 of record CAZOSP010000009.1, read on the forward strand.
CGTTGATGTTCGTGCTTGCTTGGCTTTGTTCTTTGGCTGTCGCAATTAGTTTGTTGAGTGTTTCAGTCAGTGCGATACTGTCCATGTTCATACTCCTAACCTATTTTGAGGTGCTTAAATGCTTTAGTTATGTCTTTTAGCAAACCATGTGCCAACTAAAATATGATATTTTTACTTTTAATAACAATGGTTTATAAAAATATTAAGCGATGGAGTTGGCTTGAATAAAGCATAATGGGATTGATTTGAACCCGTCAAACACACGTAAAATAGACGCATACTGTTGATTTTTAGTGGATACTAGGGCTTTGCCGTACTGTTTAAAAGCCGTTTTGCTTCAGACGCAGTATTATTTGCAATTTGCAATTATTCTCAATTTGCGCATTGCGGCAGCAAGACAGTGACCCGTTATTAGTGGTTGGTGCTTAGTAATCAGCAAAAAACCAATCACTGACCCATTCGTCACTCATCACTCAGCTAACTTCGAGACAAGACAAATTGCCGTGAATACTATTTTCCATCTGCTATTCCATCCTCATTCATGGGGACGTGATTTTCGCCAACAGTATCCCGCTATCGCGCCGATTTTTTCCTTATTCAGTCTCAAAAAAGCAGATTTTCACAATCCTCATCTTAAGCATTTACTGTTCTTTAATTACCTCATCGCGCCCCTGCTCAGTGCTTGCTGCGTCGCTCTCATACTGGGCTTAAGCGGCTGGAACTGGAGCTATATACAACTGGGCATGGTTTGCGCCTTCCTCTGGCATTTCACCAGCCTGCTCTTATTGGGCTTGTCTATTTCGGTATTTTTTGGGATGTTGGTGGGGTCTTTAGGGGCAATCGTCATCGGCTTAAGTTTAGGCGGCTTGTCTATCGGTTTGTTGCCGGTGCTTGGCTTGTTATTGGGCGTGAACGGCGTTGCCTGTAACATTCTGTTACATTTACTCAGCGACAAACGCCGCTATAGTTTTCGCTACGAAAGCGGCAGTATTATTATCGGCACCTTGGTGAGCATAGGCATTCTGTGGTTAGGCTACGCTTTGGCTAACATGCTTTTGCCTAGCTTGGGCGCGTTGGCAGATTTAGATCATCAAGATATTCGCTTAATCGGCATTATTGCTTTGCTCGGTTTGGCTATCGGCTGGCTGAGTGGTGGCTGGCGTTCGGGACTGTTGTTCAGTGGTGTGTTTGCTGCTGTGTTTTGGGGCTTTTTTCTGCGCGATAGTTTGGCTGACTCTGATTTGCCGCAAGCCTTAAGCTATGCCTTAAACGATGCCCTGCTAACAGCCTCTTTGAGTCTCTTGCTGAATGGCTTATTTGCCTTGCCCTATTTGCTGGCAAAACAGCTTGCCGATAGTCGTGCCGGTATTGCCGCGGGCTGCCTTATCCTAAGCTGCGCCTACCTGTTTGTCGCTTGGGGAATGCAGGCAGACATATATCTATTATGCTCAGGACCGCTGTTGTTGTTGCTGGGTTTAAGTCAACATTATTGGCGACCCTTGTTATTTTATCCGTTCGCTGAAGCTTGGAATAGGTTGCTTTATCAAGCCGAACAGCGACGCTCTGACGCATCCGCGCTGCAAACCGATAAACTCTATTTACGTTTTCACACCGCCTTTTGGGATGAAGCGCAACAATTGCCCTTTTTCAGTTTAGAAAGACACCTGGTTTGGCTGTACGAACAAGCCCCCGCTGTCGCCCGCCATCATCTCGAACAATTAGGCGGCACTCCACAAGCCTGGGTGGTGTCGGCGGTGTATCAAGAAATCGATCTGCGAACTATGGAAAAAGTGCAAAATATTGAACAAATCAGCCAAATTTATCGAAACCTACATAGCCCGCATACCGGCACCCCCAGCAGTGCTTTGCTGCAACAATTCAAAAGCATCAGCCAAGACGTAGAAGCCGCATTGGCACAAAGCAGTCACTACGCCCAACGCATGATGCTCAACGAACTGGAAAGCCGCTTTAACCAACTCCTGCTCGAATTCAACCGCTATCGCAACAGCCTCGTGCAGCGTTTTCATCCACTCGCAATGCTATGGCGCGAACAGATTAGCCGCGCCGCGCAAAGCATGGAAAATCTCGCCAACGACTTACAAGAAATTCACAATCCGTACGTGGTCGGCATTCCCCTTACCGCCCAACAAAATATCTTTGTCGGTCGCCGCGATGTCATTGCGCGTATTGAAAAACTACTGCTCGATCAACGCTGTCCGCCGATTTTGCTGTATGGACAAAGACGCACCGGCAAAACTTCGGTGCTGAATAACCTCAGCCGCCTACTGTCCAGCCGTTTTCTCTTCGCCTACGTCGATTTTCAAAGCCCGCGCCTGCTCAGCGGTGAAATCAGCGGCTTACTCTATGGACTATCTCACGCCCTCAGTCGCGCTGCCGAACTGTATCCGGAACACCATTGGCCCCGCCTAGAACGCGCCGAACTAGCAGAACACCCGTTTGAGCGTTTTGATGCCTGGCTCGATCAAGTCGAACACGCCCTAGACGGACACACGCTACTGATTGCATTAGATGAATTTGTCACGCTCGAAGAAGCCCGCTCGCGTGGGCATATCAGCGATGCCACCGTGTTTACCCTGCTCAGTATGCTGCGCCACATCATCCAACACCGCCAACATTTTCGCCTGCTGCTGGCAGGTTCACACAGCCTCAACGAACTCAACCAATGGGCAAGTTACTTGATTAATGTGCAGATTGTGCCTTTGAATTATTTAACCCATGAGGAAGCATTGCGTTTAATAGAAAAACCGGTCGAAGCATTTGCCTTGCGCTACAGCCCCGCCGCCGCGCAGCGCGTTTTGACCGTAACACGCGCCCACCCGGCACTGGTACAACTGCTGTGCAGCGAAATCGTTGAACTCAAAAATAGGCAGCCTCTCGTTCCCAAGTGCCACTTGGGAACAAGACGTCGGCAAGCGGAATTAGCCGACGTAGAAGCCGCCATCCCACAGGCTCTAATGACCGGCGCGTTTTTCTTCAACGACATCGCCTACAACCAAATTGACGAGAACGCCTTAGCCGTGCTGCACTTCATCGCGCAACAGGGCGAAGCCGCTTGCGTCAGCCAACAACAACTGCGCCAGCAATTTGCTGCGCATATCGACAGCAGCTTAAAACAACTTAAACAACGAGAATTGATTGAAATCTGTCCCGAAACACAGGCTTATCGAATGCAAGTAGAGATGATTCGTCAAAGTGTTTTAGCGCAATAATCCTGCAACAATCTGATGTTAGTCTAAGCCGCGTACTGTTTGGGGTACTCCATTATGAATGGATCACTTAGCGCCAAGGACGGCGCACTTTTTATCCCGCCTCACCTCCCAAGCCGCTTTTTCTACCCCACGGTCCCCCCCTCAAACCCGCAAGTCGCCCGTTGCCATACTTCCCATTAGAATCAGCGCGACAGCTTTGAATGCCTCGAAACTCAAACCTTCTAGGTTTTGAAAGCCTAGAGGATTTACGTCGCCTACTTTCGGGCATTATTTGATGGTCATTCCCAACCCTAAAAACCGAAAACGTTAACGTCGTAAAGTATAACCTGATCACAGTGATGCCTCAGCGCGGCACGCCTAATTTTTCCTTGACCACTGGTCTAGTTTTTCGCAGACACTATAATGGGGCATACAGGAACGAGACAAAACACATCACAACGCAACAGGAAACAACATGGACGGATTAATTATCGTCATTAAAGAAACCGCATTTTTCTTCAATGAAGTCGCCATTTACTTAATTCTCGGCTTCGCCATCGCAGCAGTCTTACATGTCCTCTTTCCCGAATCCATTATTCGCCGTCATTTTGGGCAGGACTCCGTAACCTCCGTGTTCAAAGCCACACTATTTGGCATCCCCCTTCCCATCTGCTCTTGCGGCGTTGTGCCGGTAGCCGCCTCACTGCGGCGCAGCGGCGCGTCCAAAGGCGCGACCGCCGCATTTTTAATTGCCACCCCACAAGTCGGCGCGGACAGCTTTATGATCACCTACTCCTTGCTAGGTTGGGTATTTGGCGTATTTCGCATTATCGCCGCCATGATCACCGCGCTGCTGGCGGGCATTTTAGTCAACCTTCTTAAACGCAAAGACGCAGCCGATGACACCCCCCACAGCCGCGCCGCATCGGCAGAAACCTTACGAGATCGCATCCGCGGTTTACCGCAATACATTGAATACGAACTGCTAGGTCCCATCGCCACCGCTTTGCTGATCGGCATACTCATCGCCGGCATCATCAGTGCCTTAATTCCAGACAACTTTTTTGCGGGCTTTCTTGGCGGCGAAATCACTTCCATGTTTGTCATGCTGATCATCGGCATCCCCATGTACGTGTGCGCCTCCGCCTCCACACCCATCGCCGCCTCACTCATTCTTAAAGGCTTATCGCCCGGTGCCGCCTTAGTGTTTCTGCTCACAGGTCCCGCCACCAACGCCATGAGCATCGCCACTGTATTAAAAATACTCGGCAAACGCGCTACCTTTATTTATCTCGCCAGCATTGCCGGAGTCAGCCTCGCGCTCGGCTTCGCGCTCAACTGGGTGGTTGGCATCTATGGCATTGAGCAGGTCATTAGCACGCATCAGCACGACATGCTGCCGATGTGGCTGAAACTCAGCGGATCGGCACTTTTGCTGCTCATGCTGGGTTGGTACTATATATCCCAACAAGTCACACAAAAATCCCTAAAGGAGCAAGAAAACATGAGCAATATGATGAGCTTAAATGTCAACGGCATGACCTGTCAGCACTGTGCAGCGAATGTCAAACGCGCTGTAGAAGGGGTTGGCGGCAGTCAGGTGAAGGTTGATTTATCCGCCAAAAAAGTTGATTTTGAACTGGCAGATGCCAGCCAGCTAGAGCAAGTCAAAGCAGAAATTAAAGCCGCTGGCTATGAGTTGGAAATGACCACAAAATAATGCCCGAAAGTACGTGGCGTATCAAAACGCGCAGGTCGAGGTTTCAAACCTTGACCTGCGCGTCTATTTTGGGGGGGCTTTTTATTGCGAGCTGCCTAAAAGCGGGTGGCATGGCATTAAAACATGCTCAGTCCTATTAGGCGTTACTAGACGTTAAATGAAGAGCCGCAACCGCAAGTTGTGGTTGCGTTGGGATTACGGATAACGAATTGCGCACCTTCCAAACCTTCTGTGTAGTCGATCTCCGCGCCGATTAAATACTGAAAGCTCATGGGGTCGATTAATAGCTTAACACCTTGATTTTCCACTACAGTATCACCTTCTTGCTGATTTTCATCAAAGGTAAAACCGTATTGAAAACCGGAACAACCGCCGCCTTGCACGAACACGCGCAGCATCAGGTTGTCCTGCTCTTCTTCCTTGATTAACTGCTGCACTTTTTGCGCTGCGCTGTCGGTGAAAACCAAAGGTTGGGTATTTTCAAATTGTTCTACTGCGCTCATGGGATTAGCCTCGCTGAAGTTGTTGCGGATATAACAGAGGGTAGTAAGTCTGCTTTTGCAGAATTTCAAGTGGATTATACTGCGCCGCCCCTGAAATTGCTCGCAAAGATATTTTTAAGTGCTTAAAATCCAATTAGTTAAGACAACGCGCCAGAAACACACGCTAAACTTGCAATAGCCGCACTTAGCGGTAGCGAAACGCGAGAGCAGAGCATCTGGGAGGCTATGCCCTCGTTCCCAAGTGCCACTTGGGAATGCGATCTTGACCGCGTTGCGGTCTGTACTAACGGTCCAGCACGGCTTCTATTCTCGGACAGCCTACTAGGGAATCATGCTGTCTAGTAGAGCTTCGTCGGGTTTGTCTCGAAAAATCCCATAATCCGCTCCCCACGCGGGCTTCATGCCGCGCAAAAAAACGTAATAAACCCCGCCAAAATGTTCATCGTAGCAATAATTAGCCACGCGCTGCTGCAAGTAGCGATGCAGCGCGACGCTGTAGATGTGGTATTGCAGCAAATAATGATGCTGCTGCATGACCGCCAGCAGGCGCGAGTGGTGATAGGCATCGGCGTTCGCACCTAAAAAATTCGATTTATAATCCAGCACATAAAATTTTTCTTCATAAGTGAATACAAGATCAATAAAACCGCGCATAAAGCCCTGTAAAACCTCAAAATCTGGGGGGGTGAAAGGGCGCAAGTCAGCCCAGCGTTGTTGCCAAGCAGGTAGCAACATAGCGTACAAAGCGCGCATTTCTAAATGCGCTAAAGGGTAATGAAATTCTAATTCATTGAGCCGTGCTGCACAGGGCAGTTGTGCTAAACACAAGCCGCTTTGCGCGTCCAGCGGTGTGTGTAAAATGTCGGGCAAGGCTTGGCATAAAACATCTGTCCAGCTAAGGGCAAAACCATAGTGTTGGAGTTTGCTGTGAACAAGGGTTTTGAGGCTGTCGGGATCACTTTGCTGGAAATCCAGATGTTCGAGAATGTCGTGCAACAAATTGCCCGCCTGCGCACCAGCGGGAAAATGCAGAAAATCCACTGGTTCGGTGTCTTCTACTGCGGCTTCAGTTGGCGCAAAAGCGCTGTCTGTGGTTTCCGCACCTTGACGTTGTAAACGAATATCAACTTGATGCTCCGCGCTTTGTTCGTGTGCGACCAGTGCGGTGAAACTCGCTAGTTGCCAGCCGCGTGTCAGCGTGCCGTGAAAATCCCGCGCTGTTAATGCGGCTGCGTTGCTCGCTTGCGGACTATAAATGTCTGGGCTGGAGTCGGGAATGGCGCGTATCTGGATGTTTGATGTCTCGTCTTCCAGTGCTTGCAAATCTTGTAAAATCACGGCATCGCTGGTTTGCGCTAAAGTAAACGCCAGCCCATTATCGCCGGGGCTTTTTGCCTGATGCAGCAAATACCCCAAGGCGGATGTTTGGGCATCCTTAAATGCGCCCCACAGCAAATAACAACGCGATTTTGCGCGGGTCAAGGCGACGTACAGCAAACGCAAATTTTCTGCACGTTCTTCTAATAATGCCCGTTGCCGATGGGTTTCCATCTGTTCAGAGCCTAAATCTAAAATTCTTACGCCGTCATCACGGTGAAAACTGAACTGCTCGGCTGTTTCGCTACGCAGCGTGCCGTCCCAGGCAAAAGGCAGAAACACTATTGGATATTCTAAGCCTTTGCTTTTGTGAATAGTCACCAGTTTCACCGCTGCGGCATCGCTCTCTAGGCGTAGCTGATGAACATCCTCATCATCGACGGCGTTTTGCGCTTGGTCTTTGAGCCATTTATAGAGCCGCAAAGGTCTGCGGCGCGGCTGTACTGAGGCTTGTTGCAGGACTTCGCCAAGATGCAGCACATTGGTCAAACGCCGCTCGCCGTCGGGCAAACTGAGCAAACGTGCAGGTATGTTTTGCGCCAGCAGTAAAGCGCGAAACATGCGAATAAAACCTTGCTTGTGCCAGATGTCGTGCCAATCGCGGAAGCGCAGCAGCCAGGCTTCCCAATGCTGTTCGTGGTGGCTCAAACTGTCTAGCGTGTTGCCATCCATGCTGAGTAATTCGGTAGCCAGCGCGGTGCGCAGGCGGATTTCATGGGCGGGTTCAAGAATCGCTGCCAGCAGATGCAACAGCTCGCCCACTTCGGCACTGTTAAACAAGCTGTCGCGGCTGTACAAAACGCTCGGCACACGCCGCGCTTGCAGCGCTTCCTGCATCAGTTGTGCTTGGCGATTGGTGCGCACCAGCACGGCAATATCGCCCGCCGATATTGCTTCTTGCTGTAGCAAACGCACAATTTCGCCGCACACCCGCTGCGGGATTTCTCGATCAGCCCAGCTTTTATTGATGAGCTTGCCATCCGCGCCGGCTTGCTCGCGGCTGACGTACCAAAGCTGCAACGGCGATACCGCTAAAGGCGTATTTTGTTCCGCTGCTTCGACCGGGTAAAAGGCGATTTTGTCCAGCAAAAAAGGCTTATGCAGTGGTTCAAACAAACGGTTGACGGCAGCCACTAAACGCGGATGGGAGCGGTAATTTTTGCCCAGCGTGTATTGCTGATCGGCATCGCGGCTGGCTTTGAGGTAAGTAAAAATATCCGCGCCGCGAAAGCTATAAATCGCCTGCTTGGGATCGCCGATAAAAAACAAAACCGTTTTTGTTTCTGCTTTTGCCGCTGTCTGCGGGTTAAACAGGGCATGAAAAATCGCATATTGCAGCGGATCAGTGTCTTGAAACTCGTCAATCAAAGCCGCCCGATATTGGCGGCGAATGCTCTGGGCTAACACTTCGCTGCCTGGTCCTTGCAAAGCCAAATACAGGTTCATCAACAAATCATCAAAAGACTGCTGATTGCGTTCACGTTTGCGCCGCGTCAACTCGCGCCGCACGGTTTGGAACAGCTCGAATTTTAATGCCAACCAATGCTGCTCGTAATGGTGCTGCAAATCAGCCGCAGCATCTTGCAGATTCTGACATAAATCAAAAAAAACATGTTGCGGCGGAGTTTTGCCTTTTTTCGTCGCGCTGTCTAAGTTGCGACTGCAAAACCGCTCGAATTTATCAAACAACAAGGCTTTGATTCCACCGCTTAAAAGCCTGTCCATCAAGGCTAACCACTGGGGAATAGAGGTTTTCTTGTATTGATTACGATTTAAGGCGGTGCTGTTAAGGAGAATATGGCTGATTTCCTCGCGCACGGTCAGCCACACTTCTTGTAGCTGCGCAAATGCCGCTTGATAGGCATCGCTTAACGCACTGTTTAAGGCTTGTTGAATGTCGGGAATCACCTGCAACAAGGGCTGTGATAAATGTGCGCTGACCGTGCGTGTCAAGCTCTGCGAACTGTAACCCCGTTCTAGCACATAGGCGGTAAACAGTGGATTTGCACCATAAAAATGCACACGCCAAAAATCTTCACAAATTTCGCGCACTAAATCCTCTTGACTGGTGATCAATTCGGTATCAAATGCCGCGCCGCTTTCAAAGGCATTTTCCTGCAACATGCGCTGACAAAAACCGTGAATAGTGAAAATCGGTGCCTCATCAAAGCCGCGCAGGGCGTTGTTGAGCCGCTCCGCAGATAAGCTTGGCTCAGCTTGATGGAGCAAAATCTCGCGCAGCGTTTCGTCATCTGTGCTGCCTTGTGTTGCTTGGTGCGCCTGTTGCAAACGCTTTCTGACCCGCTCGCGCAGCTCTTCAGTGGCTGCTTCGGTGAAAGTCACCACAAAAATTTCTTTAATGCTCAAGGCTTGTTCTAACACCAAGCGCACCACTAGCGTAGAAATCGTGTAGGTCTTGCCCGTACCCGCGCTGGCTTCAATGAGATTTATCCCGCGCAGCGGGCTATGAATGGGATCGAAGTTCTGCATTTTTTAACCTAAGTTAATTTTTTGCTTGATTTTTAAGTATTAGAAACTTATGATATACACGTAATTCTACCTAGTTTTTTCAGTGCTTTTCATAGTCACTAAGGATGGTTCAATATGGCAAACACCAATCACACGCGCATGACTATCGGCATTATTATTAGTGCTGGCATTATCTTAGCTAATGTCGCCTTGGTGATGAGCGGCGATATGCAGGGTTTTTATGCAGATGTACAAGAGCAACTCACCGCTTGGGGCTTATTGCCCGACAATGCGCAGCTTAACGTGCAGCTCATGGAAAGCAACACTCACCTGATGGCGAATCGGTAAACCTTATTTTTTCCTGCCCGCCAGACGGGCGGGGCTTCACGCACGATGATGGCACCCTGCCGAACATTCGCGTTCACACCACAAAAAGACCTGCGAAAACCCTTTTCTGACTATTCTATTCTCTAATACGTTTTATATTATGGATTCCGGGCAAGAACTCAACAAAGGCTATGCGAATTTGAGTTTAATTCTCCGTCCTGATATGCGCAAATACCGTCTGCTTGACCATGTTTTAGAATTCAAATATTTGAAATTAGACGCGGTAAAAATGAGCGGTCAACAAGTTAAAGAAACCCCACGCGAGACTTTGGCGCAATTACCCGCCGTGCAACAAGCAGTGAACGAAGCCACACAGCAACTAGCACATTATCGCCATGCGCTCACGGCGCGTTATCAAGTCGATTTGCGTTTGCCTACTTTTGCGGTGGTGGCGTTGGGATTTGAACGGCTGGTGTTTGTGGAAACAACGGTTGAGTGAGCAAAAAAGCAATTCTAAACGGATAAAATAGTGCTAAAATGAGCAATTAAGTTCACAGGCAGTGTTTTTGCATCGATTTGATTAATTTTAAACCAGTTTTACTTGACATTCATGAATGGGGAAATAATTTGTTATCCACAATCCACAATCCACAATCCACAATCCACAATCCACAATCCACAA